>JAHFCH010000289.1 GCA_023249635.1 Fibrobacterota bacterium | reverse complement strand
CAGCCAACCCTCCCACATCCCCCAGCAGTCCCCGGACAACTCTCCCACTTACCGCACCCCCCGCGGCCGACCCCCACCGCGACAAATGCGGCGCAGACGGCAGGTTCACGGTCCGAACCGTTTCGCTCCTCGCTGCGCACGATGCGCGGATGGGGGAGGTGCGTTTCCGCCGACGTTACGAGCGGCCGGAGCTTCGGGGAAGGGCATGGATTCAATGGGGCGACAGCCCGCGCACACTAGGCTGCTTTGAGCCGGGCGTAGCGGACCCAATCCTGAATCGCGGGCGTCCCCTTCCCCGAAGCGACCATCGACCCCAGGCATAGGCAAGCGAAGTCCGCGGCGGAAACGCATCTCCCCCATCCGCAGACCGGATCAAGGGAGGAAGTGAAACGATTTCAGAAAGGGAGTATTAAGGAGTCTGCGCCAGCAAGCGAACCGCGTCGAAAGATTCCCGACTATCCGCATAAGCCGTAGTCAACCGCGTCAGGGCCTTCTTCTCGCCCTCAGCGTTCTTCAACTCACGATAGCATAGCGCCAGCTTCCAAAGCGCGTTCGGAACCGACGGGGACAAATCCGATTTCTCGTTCCCGGCAACCTTCTCATCCGGGCGACCGGTCTTCTTGCCGTACTGGGAAACGAACTTCTCCAGGGTCTCGGCGGCCAGGGGGTAGTTCTTGTTCTGGATATAGCTCGCGGCCAATCCATGCAGCGCCCCGGAGGAAACCAGCGGTTGCTTGGTATTACCCAGGTCGACCGCCGAGAACGCCTTGATGGCATCGTCGTACTTGCCCTGGGAATATTTGATCTGGCCGAGCATCAGGTTGGCCTTATCCTGCACCAAACGGGAATGGCTGGTTTTGACGAAGCCGTTCAGGAAGGCTTCGGCGGAATCGTTGCGATCTTCGCTGTAGTAGACGTAGGCCTTGCCGAGCTCTTTGTTCTCGTTGGCCTGGGACTGGACGCGGTCATTATTGAACCAAACGGCGCCGGCGACGATCACGGCGATGCCGAGCAAAGCGTAAGATGTCTGCTTTCCGAAACGCGGCCAGAAGCTGTCCAGGAACCATTCGACGAGTCCGGCTTCTTGTTCCGGGGCCTTACCGGCCGGGGTCTGTTCTAAAAGATTCATCCCATCCTCGTATTGACGCTGGTTGCGAAGCCTCAGGGGCCTCTAAAAACGGCCACAAAAGCTAGCTATCCCCCCCTACCCGGTCAACCGGAGATAGGCGCGGCGAGTCGGTTGTGGTATAATCGGCGCAGGCCGAAAGCGGAGTAATTCCCGCTCCCGCTCAGATATATCCATGGGAACCCAAGAAACCGAAGACAATAACGAACTGCTCTCCAGAGAGTTGGTGCTCAGTTCCTTGGTCCAGGAAGTCACCCGGGTCATGCATTCCGCGCCGACCCTGGACGAAGCCATGAAGGCGTTCCTGCTTGGGGCCTCGGAGTTGACCGGCGCCCAGAACATGGCCCTGCTCGGACTCAAGCCCGGCTCCATCTACCTTACCCCCACCCACGGCATCGGCCTGGAGAAGGATGTTCTCGACCGGATCAAGGCGTCGCCTGCCTCGGGACCCGTGCACGAATGCCTTACCTCCCATCGCCACATGCTCATCGATGCGCTGGAAGCCGACGACACCTTCCTGCAAACCGGGGCCAAAGGCTACCTGCTCGTTCCGTTGACCGCGCGCATCGCCGAAACCCAGGAGGGTGGCCCCTCCTGCATGCTGCCGGTCGGCATCCTGTGGGTAGACGGGACCCAGCCCGGCCCGGAGCTGACCGGACAGACCATTTCCCATCTACAAGTGCTGGCGCAGCAGGCCAGCCTGATGATCGAGACCTGGCGGGCACAGCGCGAATTGGCCCATACCAACGCCGAGCTCAAACGGGCCTACTCGGACCTGAGCGCGGCACAAAAAATCATCGAGAAGGATCTGGACCGGGCCAAGACCATCCAGAACAACCTGCTGCCCACATCCTTCCCGGACCACCTGTTGCAACGTGTGGCTTCCAAATACATCCCCGCCGGCATGGTGGGCGGCGACTATTACGATTGCTTCGAGCTTCCTGGCGGCAACCTGGGCGTGGTGGTGGCCGACGTATCCGGTCACGGCATCGGCGCGGCCCTCGTCATGTCCATGTTCAAGGTCCTGCTGCGCACCTTCTCGCCGGACGATCCTTCCCCCTGTTCGGTGCTGAACAAGATCAACGCCACCTTCATGACCCAGCAATTGGGGGCGGCGCAATTCGTCACCGCCTATTACGGCATAGTGGATCGGAAGGCACGGCGCTATACCTACTGCAATGCCGGTCATGCCGCGCAATTGCTGTTACAGTCCCCGGCGGAGAATCCCGGCCGCGACCAACTGGTAGAGATGCAATCCCAGGGACTGGTGCTGGGAATGTTCGCGAACACCTTTCTGAGTGATGCCGTGGTGGAATTGGCTTCCGAAGCCCGGCTGTTCCTTTTCACCGACGGGATCACCGAAGCCCACGGTGTCAACGGCACCATGTACGGGACGGAACCCCTCATGCAGTTGGCGCTGGCCTCGGGCAAGGATCATCCCGCCGCGGTAATCGACGCCTTGATGCGCTCGCGCGCCGAATTCCTGGGAGGCTCCGTGCAGGCCACCGGCGAATTGGCGGACGATGCCACCGTTGTTATCATAGACGTGTGAACCCCTACCCGGCTTTCCTGTTGCGCCCCTTCCCGGAATGGGAGGACAGCGCGATGGCCGCGTTCACGACGCGCGGCCTGGAGGGGGAAGCCTCACGACCCGGCCCCTTCGATAGACTCAACCTCGGCTTCAAATCCGGCGGCGCGCCCGAAAGGGTGGCGGAAAACTGGCGCACGACCCTTTCGGCCGCGGGACTCGCCGGCATCCCTTTCGCCATGCCTCGTATGGTCCACGGCGACCGCCTTGCCGACATCGACGCCTTGCCCCCTCCTGCCCCCCGTGGCGAAGGGCTACCCGCTTTCGAACCCGAGGATTGCGATGCCATCTGCTCCTCGCGCCCCGGCTGCGCGCTGGTGGTGACCATGGCGGATTGCCTGACCGCCCTGATACTGGATCCCGAATACGGAACCATCGCGGCCGTGCATGCGGGATGGCGCGGGACCCGTGCGCGCATCCTGGCCAAGACGTTTGCCTCGCTTACCGCCGCGGGACGCATCAGGCCGGCATCGACGTGGGTGGCCTTCGGTCCCTGCCTGCGTGCGCAATCGCTGGAAGTGGGCGACGAGGTGGCGGCCCAGTTGGATCCCCGTTTCCTAATCCGCCGCGAAGGGCGAACCTGTTTCGACATGCCCGCGGATAACCGCGAGCAAGCGCTCTCAGCCGGCATCGACCCTTCCCATCTGCGGGATTTGGGCGGGGACACCCTGGGTGAACCGGAACGATTCTTCTCATACCGGCGCGACGGCGCGGCCTCGGGACGGCTGGCCGCGTTCATCTGCCTGCGCTGACCGGTCTTGGCCTGCCGGCGCGGCTTCGCACTCCCCGGTTTCCGTTGCAAAGGAATGCCGTTTTACCTATTGTATTCGCCATCGACCGCCGCCACGGAAGGCGCGGTCCCCTTCCCGGAGGAACCATGAATTCGATGTGGATCAAAACCTTGGCACTGGCCGCGGCGGCGGTAGGCTATTCCCACGCCATCTTCGGCATTGGCGCCCAATGGGCCCCAGCCCCCAGCCTCGAGGTCAAGGCGGGCAAGGGAACGGTCACCAAGATAAGCGCGACCGACAGCGTCACCATTTCCCAGGACGCGGTTTCGGGGCTCAATGGCTTCGGCGTGAAATTGTGGATCGATGCGCTTCCGTTCATCGATCTCGAAGCGGGCAGCAACGTCCAGTACGGCCTGTACGATGTAGTCATCGGCAGCCCGGCCGGCTCCAAGAAACTGGAGTTCGACCTGGGAGTCCCCACGGTGGATAAGCCCGCCTTCGCGCGTATCGTCAGCGACGTCACCATCCTGTATCCCTTTCTCAAGCTGCCTCCGCTGATTTCCATCCTCAAGCTCTCGGCGGGCGCGGGTATGACCCACGTGCTGGCCACGGAAGTGTTGAGCGCCAAGTTCGCGCAAGATGCGGTCACTGCCGCCAAGGCCAAAGGCAAATCCGCCAGCAACACCACCGAGGTAAGCACCATCCTCGTGGATGCCATCAAGGATAAAGGGCTCACCAGCGGCGTGGGCTTCCATCTGGAATTGAGCGCCAAAGCCAAGGTCCCGGTCATTCCCATCGGAGTGTTCGCGGACCTGAAATACCATTTCCTCAGCAGCATGCCCAAGTCGGCGGACGCCAACAGCATGACCATGGAACTGGGCGCCGCGCTCGCGTTCTGATCCGGCCCCAGCCCTAAATGAAAAGCCCCGGGTCTTATGGACCCGGGGCTTTTTCTTTGCTTGCGGCGGCGGTTTTACCGGGCCGGGGCGGGTAATTCGATCGGGCGCGCCATCAGCACATGGCGCGGCAGCAGGTTGGCCTTACCCTTGAGTTGGATGGCGCGGATGATCTCGTCCAACATCTCCTGGGTGCACAGGCTCTTGCCGGTTTGCCGCGGGGTCTTTCCCCACATGCTTACGCGAGGCTGCTCGTTCCAGATGCTTTCCAACACCCATTCCAGTTCGGGAATGGCGATAGTGGCCGTGCTCAGGTCCTGGACCATGCGGGTGAGCAGGCTGCCGCTCAATTCCCAGTCATGCAGAAGCGCGGGAAAGGACCACGATTCTTCCAGTTCCTTGTCCAGGTATTCTTCCCAGCGCACCAGGGCCTGGAGGTAGTTCTCGCTGGGGATGGGCATGTCCACGCAGAAATCCATCCAATGGGCGTGGGACCAGATTTTCTTTTCCAGGGTATAGGCGGAAAGGCCGTTGGGGCAAAGGCGGATGCAGGTGAGGCTGCGGGCGCGCAATTCGTTGCCCGTGAAATAGGTGGGGGCGGTGAGCAGCACGGCTTCGGCGACGTTCACGTTGATGGAACGCAAAGGCGCGCGATGCACCTGCATGAAGCAGGAATCCTTGGAAGGCTTGAGGGGCGAGGTCCACCAGGAAAGGTAGTCGTTCGGGCTGTACAGGATTTCGCGGCCGGATCCCAGGTCGCGCCCGTAGAAGCGAACGCGGTCCTCATGCATGCCCATGAATTCCACCAGCGCGGTCTCCGCTTCGCCCAGGCGGACCGCGAGCACTTCTTCAAGCTGGGTGGGGAACTCGGTTTCCTTCATGTAAATCTCGTAGATGCTGCCGTCGGGCTGGGGCACCTCGTGAAGGAAATACGCCATGAACCGGCCGAAGGTGGACGGGTAATCGTTGGCCGGGTAGGACCAATGGTATCCGCGCGTTTCCAGGGAGCCCAGGAAGGCCGCGCGGTGCTTTTTCTCTTCGAACCGTTCGGGTTGGGAAAGGCCGAAGGTGCAAAGCTTCTGCCATTCCAGACCCAAAAGGTTCGCTTGCTGCGAAACGGGAAATTTGTACTTACGCTTCACGGGTAGCGTCCTCTCCCCTACGGCGCGGATCGGGCGCCGAACGGGGTCACAGAGAGGGTACGGGGTGGCTTGGAAGGACGTAAAGAGAAGCTTGCGAAGTGGTTAAGGAGGGGGTCAAAAAGCTAAAGAGAGGTAAGAGGGGGGTCAGGGAAGGGGAAGGGAAAGGGAAAGGTTTAAGGTCTAAGGTTTAAGGGGTATTTAGCCAATAGCGCTTGTGCGCGATCTTCCACCTTAGACCTTAAACCTTAAACCTGAATCCTCAGATATGAAGAATTCGCAGGGTACTACGGCAGATACGGCCGGAGCACGATCCGCTCCACGCCCGCATCCGTCCCCATCCACAACTTCCCATCCGCGATGGCTTCGCAGAGGACGCGGCCGCCGGGAATGCCGTCTTCCAGTTTGAAGTCGGT
>JAHFCH010000288.1:4969-5911 GCA_023249635.1 Fibrobacterota bacterium | reverse complement strand
CGGATTAAATTACAAGCGGTATCGGGAACCGCGGGAATCGACCCCTGACTATATGCCAAGCCAAAAAATACATGGGGAATGGGATTACGCCGCGGATGCGGAATTCGGAACAGTGCCGCCGCCTCCTGCGGAAAGGTTCCGCGTAGCATATCTTTCAGTATGAACTTTCCTGATGCGCATATGGATGGTGGCGGATGCTTCCCCCCGCACAGAGAATCGATTTCAAATCATACAAGGAATAATTCTATGGCCTTATTGCGGTTACTGCCCGAGGCGGGTCAATGCAAATTCCGCACAGTCGCTACCTTGGTACTGGCGTTAGTCGGCGCGGCCGCAGCCCAGACCCTATCCCCCATCGACACCACCATCGGGGAAGGGCAGAAAATCCGCTTCAACGCTATCACGACTAAATCGATTACGGCCCATTGGTGGTCGCGTGTAGATGGCTTGCCTTACCGCATCCTCGATCCCGAATCCAACGTCCTGGATGTGCAATTGCCGCGCGTATCCAAAAATGAATTCATCCGGTTCCGATTCACGGCTAGAACCGGAAGCTCGGACGCGTACCAGGACATCCTCATCCGAATCGTGGACGATGTGCCTGATCCTTTGTTCGCTTTGCCTGCGTTGCGTTCCTGGGACGGCAAAACCCCCTTGGGAATCAGACCGAATATAACCAACCTTGCCCAGATCAAGTCCTGCCGCTTTCCGGGACTCCGATATGCCTGGAAGCTGGATTCGGTGCCGGTAGACACCGCCACCAAGGATTCCACCTTTTGGTTGAAAGACGCCAAGGCCGATGGTCGGCTCGCAATCAAATTGTGCTTGGACAATGGCGGCACCGTGAACTGCAATTCCATGACCCTGACCGTGCGACGGCCGGTAGCCATCAAACCTACGCAAACCCCGGTCTTGTCCACATCGGGGAAGCCTGCTAGGATC
>JAHFCH010000288.1:0-4959 GCA_023249635.1 Fibrobacterota bacterium | reverse complement strand
CCGCATCGATGGCAAACACCTGCGATTCCAGATTCGTTCCGGCCGGCGTTGACCTTAACACATTCTGAGCCACGTGCGGCACGTACCCCAGTTTCCCGCGCATCTTCCACGAAGCTTTCCCGGTCATAGGCCTTGTCCGCACCCATGGTTTTCTTCTTGAGTTTTGCTGATTCCGGATGGAAGGCGTGGCGGGCCCGATCGCCGGCGAAGAACCGTCCGGCGCATCGATGTAATCCAAAACAACAGCCCACCTGCCGGGAATCGGCCGAACATCCGAATTCCACAAAGACAAAAACCGGATTCCGTAATTTTGTCGGATAACCGTTTCGATCCCGGCGTTTCCAAAGCCCCCATCGCCCGCTAGATTCGGCGTACTCAGGCAATGTCTATGCAAATCGTCCCAGGGGCCCATGCTCTAATGCCCTCCGCCACGGTTCCCATCCGGACCTATTTCCAACTCAAGGATACGATGGTCATCGCCCAGTACCTGGCCCGATACGACAGGCTGGCCTGGCTTGCAACCGAGGCGGCGCGCGCGCTTATCGTTGCCTCGATGCCTGGGCAGATTACCGGGTATGTCGTACTTATGGGGGGAAACCCGGCCACTGTCGCATTCGGGTCTGAGTCGGAATACCAGCCCGGCCGTTTCCTCAAGTATTGCGAAGTGTCGTTCGGGCGGACGGGAGCCCGGGCCGTTCTCTGCGAAAAGAATGCCTATGGCGATGCGCAGGAAACCGCCATGTTCTTGGCGATCAGGAGAAGCGTTGAAGATCTCGGCGAGGAGGAACTCCTGCGTGGGAGGCACAATTGTTATCCGATCGTGCGCGGGAATTCGATGCTGGTTTACCTGATCCCGGGCTATTTGCCGGGCAGGTACGTTTTCGGCGGCAGTCGTGTTTACAGATTTGAAAACGGAAATCGGATGGGCATGTCACGGCTTCATCTCGGATACCATTACGTCCCGAACCAAGTCATGCCGACGGAAATCCGGCTTGTTGAGAAGCACTCGCCGCTTCCGAACGAATGCGACATCATGAAATTCATGACCCTGCGCGGGCAGATCCGGAAAATGCGGATCGATACGATGAAGTACGTCTGCATTTTCACCCATAAGGAATCGGGGGCTTCGGAATTCGAGATTCTCGCGCCGTCCGAGGCAACGAGGATGGCATAGGACACCCCTGTTCCGTCCCGACCCCAAATTCCTCCACCCGGGCACGGCCATTTCCATCATTTAGAACCGATTAGTTCAAATACCCCCGCTCCGGGCGGGAAAATTTTATTTAGAACTGATTGGTTCGCAACATTTCCGATTAGGGCCCGACAGACACGGAGTAAACGCCAAAGGGGAACAACCCCACGTTTAGCTTACCAACACCCTATGAAAAGGAAATCATCATGTCCCGCACCGCCTCCAACAACCGCGAAGTCATTGCCCGCTATTTCGAACTGGTCGACAGCAAGAAGTCCGAAACCATCAGCGAAGTCGAAGCCTCCGACGTAACCTACCGGCTTCCGGTCGGGGTCATGGATGGGCCGTCGCACACCGCGCTGGTAGGCGCCTTCGCGGTCGCCTTCCCGAACTTCATGCACACGATCACCCGCTCCATCGAAGCCGGGGATTTGGTTTCTTGCGAAGGAATGTTCACTGGGGATCATACGGGACCCCTCGCGATGGCCGATGGCAGCGTGCTGCCTGCGACCCAGAAGCATGTCGAGTTCCCGATTGCCGCGTTCGCCCGGGTGCAAAACGGCAAGCTGGTGGAGTTCAACGGCTACTTCGACCTGCTTGGCTTCCTCGGCCAACTGGGAGTCGGTCCCGCGGCGGCGAAGTAAGGCGCGGCACATTGCCGGAGCGCTCAACGCCAGGACGGGACGGGGAGTGACTTGCCGTCAGCGCGGTGGATGGAGCCGGGAATGGGACCTTTCCAGACCGGCATGCCCTGCCGCAGCATCAAGGGGCCATCGGTCCCCGGGTGGGCACGCGCCGGGGTCCGGCCGATTCCCACGGGAAGGGCTGCGTACCAGGCGACCTGCAGGATGGCCGAGGCCGCCGCCGCCTGCCCCATGATAGTCGTGGCCCCTGGTACGAAGGCGCGGCGATCCACGTTCCAATCGCCGCGGGCATCGTTTTCATCGCTGGGGTACCAGCCCGATCGATCCTTTCCGTAGGCGATGAGCCGGCCGACTATGTCCCGCGCGGTTTCATGCCAGGCGGGGTTTTTTGTGGACTCGTAGAGTGCTTCCAGGACCTCGATCAGATCATTACCGCCCCAGAAGGCATTTTCGGCGAGGCCCTTTCCGGGCGTATAGGAGCGCTTGAGGCAGGCGTTCGTCATGGACTCCGCCTCCCGAAGATAACGCGCGTCACCGGTGGCACGATGAAGCTCCAAGGCCAGACGGATGACATAGGTACTCTGGTAAGCCCGGAAGCCGCGACCGTCTTGGATGCTGCCGTTGACACTTGCGGAATAGGACCACCTTCCGTCGACATGAAAGGTGTATTGGTTGAAAAGTTCCGTGGTGGTGTCGCGCAGCAGCCGGACGGGGTCCCGCAGGGCCTCGTAATAGCCCTTCGCCGCGGACAGGTATTCCGGCTTTCCCGTGAGGCGATATAGGAGGGCCGCGCCATGGGCCACAGGGGAGATGGCCATGGAATAGAACATGCCCTTCCCAAGTTGGGCGGGGATTTGAGGGATGCCCCATTGCGCATCACGCGCGAGATTGCAGAAGTCGTAGGCCATCACCGCATCGGCAAGGATGGGCGGATCGGGGATCTCGCTCTGCGCCAAGGCCATCTCAACCAGCATAACGGCATTGTCGTCGAAGAAGAGTTCGGAGGATCCGGGCAGCACGGCATAGCCCTGCCGTCCCAAGGCGGTCCCTTTATAGCGGTAGACTGCATACACGTAATCCCGGAAAGGCCGGGCGTATTTGCCCGGATTGACCCGGGAGCCCCATCGCAGAGCTCGGAGGACATGGGAGGCGGGCCAGACAAAGCTGGTTCCGCCGTAATCGGTCACGATGGCCTGCGCGCTGTCGATCTTTTCGGCGTAGAGGCCGTTCGCGGCGTTGCGGAATTTCGCGATCATGCCATCGAGAATCGCCTCACCCGCCGCGCGGAAATCCGGCACCTGCGCCTGAGTGGACGCGGCTACCAATGCCACCGAGAACGCCAAAATCCTGGAAAACATATAACTCCAATTTATCCGATTATCCGACAGCGCCATAGGGAGCGATCCCGTCTCCTAAGATATACGGCCGAATCGGAACGCTGTGCCCATTTCGCATCCTACCTATCGTACCGTTGTCGTCGCCGTGTCAACATGGAATCGACCCGAGCCCGGAGAACATGACATAAGCCCCCGTATCCAGACGGTTACGGGGGCCAAGCGATCCTCCTTTGTCGGTCACACTTGCTCGGACTCCGTTTTTACGGATTGAATGCCTGCTTAAACGTGGACTTCCAATCGGCTTTCACTTTGGAATAGGTTTCCTTGACGAATACGGTTTTGGGATCCTTGCCTTCATATTTCATCGTTTCGATATAGGTCATCTCCGCCATGTTTTCATTCGAGGATACGATGCGAAAATCTTCGGCGGTAAGCGACTCGATTTTATGTTCCGGGTGGGTGATATGGGTTCCAATGAATTCGGTTTTCGCGTACTGCTTCCCATCCACGGCCTGCAGGATGAAATTTTCCGCCAGATATTTCTTTTGCAGATCGGATTTGCCTTTGATCGCATCACTCAGCATATCGGTTTCCCGTTTCGACAGCAGCTTCAGCAAAGGCTCCTCTTGGATGTATTTCGTCAGTTCAGCGGTCGTAACGGGTCCATTGTGCGTCGGGTAAAGCGTGGTGACCTTGTTGTCGAGGGCCAACTTCTCGATCAGCTTGAGATTCTGATCCGCCAATTTCCGGTTCTCGTGATAGAAGTGCTCCCGTACATGGTGGCCGTCGGGCGCCAAGCCTCCGCCTTGCGCTTTGAAGGTTCCCACGAAGGCGTCGCCGACAAAGAGGTTTTCACCGATCAGAACCAACAGCTCCCCGGGCGTATGCCCGCCTTTGATGGGAATGATTTTCCCGTTCACACCATATTTGGCCAGGTCGATATTGGAATTGTCGACGAGGACATCGGGGGTAAAGGGCGGGTAGCTCAGGTCGGAATACTGCCGCAGACGGCTTCCCCAGATGCTCACATCTTCGGATTTGGCCAGCTCGGTTTTACCGGAGGTGAACTTCTCCAAATCCCCTTTGCTTCCCGCAATGGGAATATGGAAGGTTTGTTGGAGGAACCGGGCGTTGCCGGCATGATCCCCGTGTCCATGGGTCACGATGGCCAAGGCGATGTTTTCCGGCTTGAAGCCCAGGGTCTTGATCGACTTGACCAGACTGTCCTGATAACCGGCTACGGGAACCCCCGTCTCTACCAGGATCAGTTTTTCGCTATTCCCCTTCACAAGGTAGGCTTCCGAGAAATAGTTCTGGATGTGATAGACTTGCGCATCCGTATTGCCATCGGCGATGGCGAACGAGGAAGCGAGGAGCAAGGACGGCAGCAGAGGTGAGAATTTCGAGTTAAGCATTTTTTATCCATTTCCTTATTGTTGTTTTTCATAAATCATTACCGAAATCACGTAAGCATGAAGGTACGCGCCATTAGTCCATTCCCTTCAGGACCAGAAGGTCTTTCTGTCCGATCGCCTCGAACAGGTTGGCCTGCACCTCGGAGGTGGTTTTGTTCACTGCCTCGGGAGCGCTGCCGCCCATGAAGGGGTCCACCACTATGCGCATAGGGCGCCGGCCCGCGGGCGTCTCCACCACCGCGAGGACTGCATCGGCGACGGCCTGGGGATTGGGCGACTTTTCACCCGAGGAAATCGCCCCGATGATGCCGTCGTACAGATCGGCCGGGACACGGGAAAGCGGGCCGTAAGCGGCAAGACGTTGCTGGTCC
>JAHFCH010000287.1 GCA_023249635.1 Fibrobacterota bacterium | reverse complement strand
TCGCTGCCGTTCTGGAAGCCGGCGCTGTTGTCCCAATCGATGGCCGCGCTGCCCGAGTAGGCCGTACAGGTTTCGTTGTCGGGAGTGATCGCCAGGGGCAGGTGCTCCCAGTGGATCAGATCCGGGCTCACCGCATGGCCCCAGGTCATGTTGCCCCAGGGAATGCCGTAGGGATTATGCTGATAGAAGAGATGGTATTCGCCCGCGTAATAGACGAGGCCGTTGGGATCGTTGAGCCAACCCTTGTCGGCGCTGAAATGGAATTGCGGACGGCGGTCTTCCTGGAAGGCCTTGGCGGTGTTGCCCTGGTAGAACTGATCGGCGAGGATATGCCCCCAGCCGGCCGTGGCATTGTCGGTCACCCGCACGCGCGCGCTCTTGCCCGCATAGGCCTTGAGGTTCCAGGTGATCCAGAACAATTTTTCGGTTTCGATACCGGCCGCGGTTTGCACGGCTTTGCCGTCCACCATCAGATCGACGCGCGTATCGTTATGCGCGCCGCCGCCCACCAGGAAATTCAGGTAGTCGCGTTGTACCGTGAAGGCCGGGGACTCCAGGGTTCCCGTCGAACCGTCGCCTCCAGCGAAGGAGTTGACCATGCCGGCGCCTTGGTATCCACTGACGGTCTGCTGGTTGCCCAAAGTGCCAGGGGCAGGTTTGATTCCAAAGGCGGTCCCGGTCGCGGCCCATCCGCCGTAATCGGCTCCCTCGAAATCGCCGATGGAAATGTCGGCCTGTCCCCATGCCGAAACGGCCAAGATAAACAGCATTGAAATGCATGAAAGCAAAGTCGCTTTGGCAACGCGGAAAAACATGAACCCCCCTGAAAGCATTGCGTCCCGCACCATTCCGGGCCGCTGCTGTTAATTGAGCCGAAATGGGGCGATTGCAGGGATTGTGGGGCGGCCTTTCCGCTTAATACGGTTAAGCTCTGGGACCGAGGAGGTAGAGGACAAAATTTGGGTATTTAGCGTTATAATTATATTTAATATACCTAATATAGAGCTATAATATATAAAATGTATAACAGAGACCGTCTTGAAGAAGCACTTCGATTGTTAAGCGAATTCCTGGGTGAGCAGACACCCAAGGAATGCTTGATCATCAGCGGGGGCGCTGCGCTAACCATTGATGGCGTCGTCAGCAGAACGACGAAAGATGTCGATGTGGTCGCGTTACTGGACGAGCGGAGCATCGTGGATGCACGACCTCTGCCTTCGGTGATCAAGAACGCATCCCTACTTGTGGCGCAAACCCTAGGGCTCAATGAAGATTGGTTGAATGATGGCCCGGCCTCGCAGATCAATTTCGGTTTCCCGGATGGATTTGCGGATAGATTGGAACCGCGCCGATACGGAGACCACCTTAAGGTTTACTTCATAGGTCGCCTCGATCAAATCCATTTCAAACTTTTTGCATCCGTTGACCAAGGTCCGGGAAAACACACGCAGGATCTTCTGGCCTTACGGCCAACTTCCGAGGAAATGGTTACTGCAGGCCAGTGGGTAAAGGGACAGGATGCCTCCGAATTATTCCAGAAATTGCTGAAGGAGACTATGGAAGGACTGGGTTATGGGGAATCGGCTCGAAGAATTTAAGGGGCGGTTCCAGAATGTCCTGCTTGATTTCCTTTGGAGGCAATGGTCTTCACTGGGTATGGCGGGATATCCGCAAATGTCAGACGCATGGATCATCGATCCCGAGGCATTACTCTGCTGTACGTGCATCCTGGGCCGGCTCGATTCCCGGCTCTTTGATGAAACCCTCGACTGGCTCCGGGAGAATGGCGGACTGCTGCATCTATCCCGATTGAAATCCATTTCGGAAATCCCGGAATTGGAATGCAAGAGGACATTGAGCGCCATGGCTTTGCATCTGGGTAATAAGGCAGGTACCCAAAAATGGAAAGCGCTCGTTCTTGACTCGAATGGGCCGGAAAATCCGGCTCCCTTCTTTTCTAAGGCTGGGCAAGTCCCTCCGTCGCTGCAGCCCGATCGGCACTTCGCATCCCAGGGTTGGCTAAGGGGACAATTCAATTTCAGCGGAAAATCCGCTAAAGCTTCCGGTAATGGCAGTTCGAACCTTTTGATTCGCATGCGATCGCTTTTCGGAGTCAACGCCCGGGCGGAAATCATCACGTACCTTCTACGTTACGGAAGCGGGCACCCGCATGAAATCGCACGGAAAACGCATTATTTCGTAAAGACCGTGCAGGATGCTTTGGTTCAGATGCGGGATTCGGGTTTGATCCGAGTCCGGAGCGAGGCCGGCAGGAAAATCTATTCCCTCGAGCGGGAGGCATGGAAACCGCTGCTTTTCCCATCCAATGATATCCCGGAATTTTTCGATTGGCCTTTGATTTTCTGCACCTTGATCGCTCTCTGGAGCGAGTTGGATGCCGAGGGCTTCAAGGAAGCGAGCGACTTATATCAATCAGCGAAATTGAAAAGTTGGGCCCGTGCGGCTTACCCGCTATTGGAGGGGTCAGGACTCGAAGTGACGTTACGTCAGGAATCCGGGTTTAACGGCGAGGCGTTCCTGCCTATTTTCATCGAAGACATGGAAAAGCTGTTCGGGGCATTGTCGGGCGCTTCGATCCCGAATCCTTAAGGATTGGGCATCGAGCACAGCAGCGAATCCACCGCAGCCGCGGCCCCCTCGGGCCCACCCCTGCGGATCAAGGCCGCGTGCTGGACCACCAGGGTCGAGTCCCAAACGTCGGAGCCGTCGTCGTTGATGACGTAGCCGCCGCCGGTGTGTAGGCTCCAATAGGACTGGACGCCGCGGACCGCGTACAGCGCCCCTACGATGTCGGTGCTGGGCTTGATGGCATTGGGCGCCCCCAACCCCAGGTCATAAATCCGCTTTAGTGGCCCCCCTGCGCCTGCGGTCGCCAGGCAGCCCCCCGTGGCCATATCGTCCCCGGTTTCCGTCCCGGTGAAATGGATGGGGCCCGGCCAATCCTTGGCCACTTCGCGGATCATGTTGGGCAGGGTATCCCGCGCGATACTGGCGTGGAAATTGAACTCCATCCCGGAAGGATATTTGCCCCCGATCATGACCAGGGCCTTAACCTTACGGGCTACCACGGCCGGGGCCGCGCGCAAGAGCGCCCAGGCATTGCGCGCGTCACCGGTGCACAGCAGCACCGCGCTGCCGTCCGGTTGGCCTTCCAGGGCCCGGCGGTATACCGTGGCCGCGTCCGGCAGGGAATCCCACACCGGCAAATCCTGCGGGAACTCGGCGGCGACGGCGGAATCGTAGCCGGTGCGGTTCACGGGCTTTTCGCCTTTCCAGGCGCCCACGGGAATGCCGGCCCGGCCGTGGTAGGTATCGATGGCGTCGAGCACGGCGGGGGAAGAGCGCGAGGGGTTGCTGGTTCCCGCCGCCAGGATTACGACTTCACCGCGATCGGCCAGTACATGGATCATGGAAAGGGCGGCGGCATCGTCCACGGCGAAGCCGATATTGGAATCGAAGATAAGGGGGAGGGCGGCCGACCCCTTGAGGGCGGGGAGCACCACGGCGGGCAAGATGGTGTCGGCCCCGGAGCGGATTTCCACTTCGGAGAATTCGGCCGGGGCGAAATCCCGGGGCGAGGTGACGATGCGGATCCGGTAGACGCCGGGAGGTAGGGTAACGTGGGCGCTACCCAGGGAATCGGCTAGCGCATGGCGTTGCATCCCGTACACCTGCACGAAGTAATCGATGTCCGGCTTGTCGGCGGCGATGCCAATGCTCAGGCCGCCGTCGCGGCGGAGGGCGTTCCCCAGGTTGGCCAGCGGGCCTTTCCCGGTATCCCGGGGCGGGATGAGCACGTTGGCGGCGAAACCGAGGGTATCCTGCAAGCTACCTTCCACCCGGTACTCCCCTGCGGGCAATACCTTGATGGCGTACTTGCCTTTGGCGTCCGTCACGGTATCCGTGGACCCGGGGCCCGGGGGCAGTTCCGGATCATACACCCAGTTGGCGGGGCGCACCGAAATGCGGCAGCCCGCGGCGGGCGCGCCATTGGGCAAGGTTACGACGCCCGTCAGGGTCAGGTACTCGGTTTCGGAACCTCCGCCGGCGACGCGGGGGTTGTCGAACAGGCAGGCGGCCAAAGCCAGCGCCGAGAGGATGGCGGCCAAGCGCATCATGGGCGACCCTCGGCGGTCGCGAGGGGGAAGAACTGGAAATTGCACTGGTATACGCGGTCCGGGGCCCGGCATTGCTTGGCCATCTCCAGTACGCGGCCCCGGAAGGCGCGCAGCTCTTCGATAAGCAGACGGTACTCCTCGCCGGAGAGGGTTACCGAGAGCGTGGAGAAATTGCGTTGGGCCTTGGGAAAGCGATCCATGGCTTCGCGCGCCAAATCCAGTATCTCCACCTGGTAGGCTTTCAGATCCTCGGAGTCGGCGGGATGCCCGGTGGTGATCACGGCTTCTGACTTGGCGAGGCCGCCGCCGGGCGTCTTCTTGATGAAGCCCAGCCGCAAGAGGAGATCGACGGCTTCATGCGCCTGGTCCGCGGAGATGGCGGGCGCCAGCATGCGGCCCAAGGCGGCATAATCGCCCCGGAAGGGCTTGAGATCGAGGGCCTCGCGCACCGCCGTATAATACCACTTGCGGTAGAAGGCGTGCCGGTCGGCGCCCACCACGTTTTCACGCGCCTTGCGGAAGGTCATCAGCTTGGCGAAAAGCCGGTTTTTCTCCTCGTGGCTTTTAGCCTGGTTGTAGGCGACCAGGTTCTCGAAGAAATCGGATTCCCGTTTGCCCAACTTCAGGAACGCGGCGATGCGCGCCGTCAGCTCCAGCGAGATATTGCAACGCCCGCCCAGGATCTGGGCGAAGTGCCCGTTGGATTTCAGCTTCAACTTGGACTCGATGAAGCGGTGGGAATGGTTGGGATTAGCGCGCTTGGCGGCCACGTAGGCTTCCTTCAGGTAAAGCCGGTAGTCCAGGAATTCGAAGATGGAGGCCACAGATGAATTATAGGCCCGGCAAGCCTGTTTTTGGGCGGGTTTCTTCGGATTTATGCTCAAAATGTTAAGCGCTTAACAGATCCGCTGCGGGCTTTTGGGGTTTTTGGTTGGGCGCGTTAAGGGATGGGGGAAAAGGGGAGGATGGAACGGGGGGCGCCCGCGGGGATGCGGGCGCCTTGGGCGTTGAAGCGAGGCTTTGGTAGGCTTTTAAGCGCCGGTGATATGAGGGCTGATTTCGATGGAAGCACGCTGGTCGGCGAACCGATCAGCTTCAGGTAGTCCAAGCCTACATAATACGCCTGGGCGGCGGCATTCTTACCCGTGATGGTCAGGCTCAACGCATGGGTTCCCGCAGACAGGGTCCGGGCGCAGAATTCCTTTTCCACCGTGGTTGTCGGGCCGTCATGGTACAGGTCCACGGCTTCGCCGCAGGCGACCCCGTCGATGCCCAGTCTGACGGTGCCGTAGTCGAAGGCCTGGGTGAAGACCGCCCGCACCCGGTAGTCTGCGGTCCGCGCTATGGGCAGTTCCAGCACGGCCTTTCCGTTGGCTTCCACGTTGTCCAGGTTGTTCTTGAACCAGAACAGGTGCTGGCCGTTGCTCCACTTGCCCGCGCCCGCCCATTCCATATGCTGCGGAACCGGGCTGCCGCCGGTTTTAGAAACCACGCGCAGGTCCTCGCCTTCGATGCGCGTCGTATCCCCGGCGGGGGCGGCCGCGTAATAATCCGTCCGTTCCGCGAGGGAGGCTTCCCCGTATGGGTCTTCGCCGCCCGGGGCCAGGTACCAGCGGGGCATGGCGCCATAGCGCGCATATTCGTCGCTGTAATATTTTTCGAGGGTGGCTTCGAACCCGCTCTGGAACGACACCGCATCCACGATCTGGAAGCGGTTCATGGCGCGGTTGCCCTGCCAATGGATCCCGCCTTCGTTGTACACCTGGCTGTGGTAGGGCTTCCCGAACAAATCCGGCGTGGCCCAGGCGA
>JAHFCH010000286.1 GCA_023249635.1 Fibrobacterota bacterium | reverse complement strand
CAGCTTCCAATGGTTCCATTACCACCAACCCGAACTTGGCCGGTTCCGACTGGATCTCTCCTACACCGGCATCATCGATCTGAAGAAGGCGGGGAATTTCGAAGCCTATCTCGCATCCGTGCGCAAGGTCAGGCGGTACGAATACAACCGCTCGGGGCGCGACGGTTTGGTAGTGGAGGTTTCCAAGGACATCGACCTGCTGGATCGCCTGCACGGCCTTACGATCGAGAACCAGGGGCATGTGCGCTCGGCCGAGGACGTGGCCTACGTACGGAACATCGCGGCGCGCGCGCTCGAGCACGGTTTCGGCGAGATGATGGTTTGCCGCACGGCCCAAGGCGAAGCCGCATCGGCCATCCTGTTCGTCTTCGACGAGAAGAAGGCTTACTACCTGATCGGCGCCAACCACCCGGAATTCCGTGATACCAACAGCGGTACCTACCTGCTGATGGAACAGATCAAGCGGACATGCGAAAAGGGGCTGGAGAGCGTGGATGTGTGCGGGATCAATTCCCCGAACCGCGGGGACTTCAAGACCAGCCTCGGCGCCGAGCCTGTCGCCTACTTCACCGCGACCTGGGAGAAGCCCGCGGCGAATTAGGCCGTCCGGGGATTTACTTGATCATGACCCCTTGCCCGGTAGGCAAGGTCAGGATCTTGACGTTCATCCGCTTCGCGAAATCCAGGAATGCCCTCGTCTGAAGGATGTATTCCTCCCCGTACGCGAAATCATCCAATACGATCATGGCGGACGGGCTCAGTTTATCCCAGAAATATTCGGCCGCCGCGATCTCGGGCTGGACGTTGTTCATGTCGATGGAAAGGTATGCCACCTTCTTGATATCGACCTGGGAAAGCACCTCGGGCACCCTGCCCTTCACGAGCTTGACGTTGGGTACGTCCTTGAAGGTTTCCGCGACGCGGGGGTAATTGTCCTTGTAGACGGTCTTCATCTTATCGACCTGGGTGCGGCCCTTCTCGGCGTCGAGAATGACCTCTTCGGGCAATCCTTCGAACGTGTCGATGAGATAGAGGGTTTTACCCGATTTGGCGAAATCCAGGTAGGACGTAAGCGTGCGTGAGAGCAATCCCCGGCCGACGCCGCATTCGACGAAATCGCCCTCGATCTGCAATCCATGCCAGGCGGCGAAGCATGCGACATGGGCGCGCCATTCGATGTCGAATCCCAGGCCATCGAGCGCTCCGGTGGCTCGTCCGCGCGCGTAGGCTTTCTGGAAATCGGGGTCATCGCGGAAGGTGGGGAGGTGGTTGGTGGCGACGCCGTCGTCGTTGTATTTTGGGGAAAGCATGATCACCGCGGACTGCGATTTGCGATAAACGGAAACCGCCCGCCGGACGCGCTCAGGCAAAACCGAGCGGTACAGTCCTTTGATCATATCCATCTTCCAACCCCTGACTTTTAGGTATTCCAGCCACGGAAATATAGTACCTGCGCTCCCTGGGGACCAACCATGGCGGGCCTCCGGAGCGTATGGTCAGGGCGAGGCAGATTTTGTCTTGAAGGCCTTCAGCGCCCTCCGCAATGTGCCTGGAAGCAACGCGAAGATCGCCCTCCGCACCGCGGATTTCAGGCGGACCCAAGGCGGAACGTAGGCGGCCAGCCTGACGATGGATTGGTCGGCGGAAAGGACGGGGATCTCGAAGGAGGGTGCCCGGAAGCTCGCTAGGCCTACGAGGGGAATGCGCGAAAAGGCGCTCTTCTCGTCATTGGCATGGGTGGCCTTAGGGGTGAAGCCCAGATTCGAGATCAGGTTGGATTCGGGGTAGATGCTGGCGCCGTTATAAGCCAGGTGCGCGTACACCCAGCCGAATCCCCAGGTGCTGGTATTCCGGCCTTCGAAGACGTCCTGGAATTTGCCGATGAGGTGGCCAGCCGTTTCCCGATCGGGAAATAAGCTTTCCATGGCCTTCTGTTCCATGAAGCGGGGAAGGGTTTTCAAATCCCCTTCCCAAAGGTCCCATGCCCGCTTCCAGGTCGCCCAGCCCCAGGTGTTCGGGAGCCGCGCGAAGAAATAGTCCCCGTCCCCCCTCCGTTGCCCGAACTGGAGGTTGGAGCCG
This sequence comes from Fibrobacterota bacterium, assembly GCA_023249635.1. GTDB lineage: Bacteria > Fibrobacterota > Fibrobacteria > UBA11236 > UBA11236 > Chersky-265. Next base: position 3,935 of record JAHFCH010000286.1, on the reverse strand, counting down.
TTGATAGACATCACCCGCCGGTCTTCGCGGTAACGTTGGAGCAAGGTGGCGCAATACGTGAAGAAATCGGGATGCGGCAGGCAATCATACTCCAGGATGATGCCTTCGCCGACTGCGTCGAGGAACCAGCTGATCGCCTCGCTGACGTTCTTGCGGCAACCCGCATTCTCGCTGCGGAAGAAGGTCTTGCATTCGCAGTCCCAATCGATTTTCGAGACCACTTGGCGGGTGGCTTCGCAGTCGGCCGCTTCGCCGGGCCGGTTGCCCCGAGCGCCGTCGGCAGCGAGGTAGAGCCGTTTCGGTTTCGCGGCACGGATGGCGGCGAAGACCTCGGCCGTGACATCGGGTTGGGTAAAGATGATGAAAAGGACGGGAGGGGTTTCCGGTATCCCGGCCGCTACGGTACCGGCGCTTCCGGGGCTCATACGGCCCTGCGCTTCGGGAACGGGTACTCAGCCGGGAAATACTTGTAATCCCTCGAATCCAGGAAAGCCTCGATGGTCGCCACCAGTGATCGGTGGCGGGCATCCGTCGACTCGCCGATGAAGTACCGGTAGGACGCGGAGGAATTCTGCTCCTGGATACTCAGCTTGGCTGTGAAATCGGAATGGGACACGAAGAAAAGGCTTTCGACGGAATTGCACTTGTAATGGATGAAATAGAACTCGTACAGCTCCTGCAAATCGGCGCGCTTGTCCAGGGCGCCTAGGTTCCGCAACAGGCGCTCGTACTCTTCCAGCGACCGCGCATGGTAATTGAAGTCATAGGCGATGTGCGGGTTCATCCCGGCGTTGATCACGTTCTTCCCCAACATGGGGTACTCATGGCCGATGGAACCGTAAGTCGTGAGAACGACAGCCATGCCTTCTTCGCAAAGCTGGTGATGTGATGCCGTTTCCGGGAGTTTTTTGATCTTTGGATACTTCTCCAGGATTTGCGCGATGATCTCGGCGTTGCCGGGAAGCACGTCGGGATGGGTTTTCAGGTACCAGTCATAGTCCGTTTCGTCGCTCATCCGGCCCAGGTATTCGAGCCACTCGAGGAAGTCCGGGAACAGGTTCACCCCGTAAGCATGCGGATTGTCGAAGAAGCAATGGGTAGCGATCAGGACCTTCAGTTGCGGCCCATCCTTGAGCAGCCTTTCCCGCCGCTTTTCCCCGTAGGCCGATTTGGTGGAGTAGTGCATGTCCACGCCGACCTCGCCGGCCATCCTCCGGTCGAGTTGGGCCTTCGCCCAAGCCAAGCCCTGCTCCCGCATCTCCGGCGGCAGATTGCGGAAGTGCTCGCGGTAGGCTTCGAATTTGGGGTTCCCCAATTCTTCCATGGCGCTCAGGTAGAGCATCGATCGCACGGTAGGGAGGTAAACCGGGATTCCTTCCCGGATGCAGAGGCGCTTCAGGAGCCCGTATTTGTAGAGGCCATGGCTCAGGATGAGCCCTTTGACGGTGTGCGACTCGAGGTAGTCTTGCCAGAAGTAGAAGAAGCGGAGGCAGCTTTTCAGATGCGCTTCGAAATCTTCGCTATCCGGATCCACCGTGGGTTTCCGGTATTCCATCAGGAAGGATTCGTAGATATCGCACCCGATGGGGCACCCTTCCACGACGATGGAGAAGATGTCCCACTTCGATTTCAAAACGGATCGGATGCGGTGGAATTCCGCTTCGGCCCGCCCGGCGGCCTGGGGGCCGATATCCCCGGAATTCAGGTGCCCGACTGTATTGAAAGAGCGGTAGACGGAGTGCAGCTTCCAGTGGCGTACCTGGTTCACTAGGGCGTGGCGTCCGGAAGATGAGAAGCTCAGGATACGGGCCCCGTTCCGCTTCGCGAGGATGTTCGCGAAATAGGCGAAGCTGATCACGGTCTGGGCGACCGGGTACAGCTCCACCAGGATTTCGGGGCCGCCCGGCTTCCTTACCTGTTCTCCCCAGATCTTCCGGTTGTGCCGGGTGAACTCCCGTGTCTCCGCATCTGGGAGGAGATCCCGTGCGAGGGACTCCAGGTATGAAGCCACTGTTTCGCTCCATTCCGCCGCGGCCGTAGCCCCGGGAAATCCTTGAGAATACTAAAATTTCAGGCATCGGTCCAAGCCCCGGGCCCTTGTCCCTGCGGGTTCCGGAGGGATTCCGGAATGATCGGAAACCCCAATTTTCCGGCGCGGATTCGCTTACTCTTCTCCCCCGGAAAACCGGGTTCGCACCACTTTCCTGGCCAGGGATTTTCGAATGATTTACCTTCACCCGGCCGACATGGACCTCCGGATAGAATTCGATTACCAGATTTTTTCCTTACAGAAGTACGGGGGCATTTCACGCTACTTCTCCGAAGTCGCGCTCCGGCTGGCGGTCAAGGAAGGGGTCCGCGCCGAGATCAATTGCCCGCTCTTCGTCAACGAGTACCTGCGGGGCCTTCCCGCCGCCCTGGTCCGCGGGCTGCACGTGGACGAGTACCGGAAAACGGCACGGGCCAGGCATTGGTTGAACAGCGTACTGAGCCGGACCAGGAGCCCGAGGGACTCGATCCGGCACCTGACGTACTACCGGACGGATTGGCGGCGGGGCCAGACCAACGTCGTCACGGTTTACGACATGGCCCATGAGCGTTTCCCCGGGGAGTTCCCCGCGAATGACAGGACCTCGCGCGATAAGGCCGCATCCGTGGAAAGGGCCGACGCGGTCATTTGCATTTCCCGGCATACCCGCAAGGAGTTGCTCGAGTTGTTGCCGATCGATCCCGGCAAGGTGTTTGTCACCCACCTCGGTTTCACGCCCTTGGCCCTAGATCCCGGTTTCCGGTGGCCGGCCGGCATCGCCGATCAGCCGTTCCTCCTCTATGTGGGCAATCGGGGTGGCTATAAGAATTTCGATCGATTGCTCTCCGCGTACGGCGCCGCCAAATCGGTGCAGCGCGATTACCGCCTGCTTTGCCTGGGAGGGGGACCCTTCACCATCACCGAAGCGGCCCGGATCAAATCCCTGGGCTTGGGGAACCGCGTCATCCAATCGCATGCCGACGACGCCATGCTGGGTTACGGCTACTCCCGTGCCGCCGCTTTCCTTTACCCATCCGTTTACGAGGGATTCGGGATCCCGCCCCTGGAGGCCATGTCCGCGGGGTGCCCGGTCATTTGCGGCTTGGATACGAGCCTGGCCGAAGTGGTAGGGGATGCGGCCCACATCATCAATCCGCATGACGAGGGTTCCCTCGCCGCCGGCATGCAAGCTGTGCTGGAATCACAAGCGGTCCGGGACGGTCTGGTGCGATCGGGGCGCGAACGGGCCGCCTTGTTCTCCTGGGACAAATGCGCGGAAGAAACCCTGCGGGTTTACCAATCCCTCGGAAAAGGCGCCGGATAGGCGCCAGAGTCCGTCCGTACGAACTCATCAGGTAGGGCGGGAAACCTATTTCCGCACTTTGCCCGAAAGGAAATCGGAGTAGGCCATTTCGATCCCTTTCTTCAGGGTCATTTTCGGCTTCCATCCCATCGAATTCAGTCGGCTCACATCCAGCAGCTTGCGGGGGGTACCGTCGGGCTTCGAGGCGTCGAAGACGAGGTCGCCTTTGAATCCCACGACCTCGGTGATGGTTTGCGCCAGCTCCCTGATGGTTACTTCCTGCCCGCTCCCCACGTTGATGGTTTCATCCTGCAGGTACTCGTTCATGAGGTACACCGATGCGTCGGCCAGGTCGTCGACGTACAGGAATTCCCGGCGCGGCGAGCCGGTGCCCCACACGATGAAGGAGGGCTGCTTGTTGGTCTTCGCCTCGTGCACCTTGCGGATCAGGGCGGGCAGGACGTGGGCGTTCATGAGATCGTAGTTGTCGTTGGGACCGTACAGGTTTGTCGGCATGCAGGAAATGAAATGGGTGTGGTATTGGCGGTTGTAGGCCTGGCACATCTTGATGCCGGCGATCTTGGCCAATGCGTAAGCCTCGTT
>JAHFCH010000100.1 GCA_023249635.1 Fibrobacterota bacterium | reverse complement strand
GTGGTTAACGACTACGTTACGGGCCAGCCCCACATGGGCCGCTTCGGCTGGAAAGCCGGCAAGATGGACGTGACCCATCAAGTGGCGGGCGCCTTGAACGGAGACATGGGCGTGATGACTTCCGTGTATCCGGATCCCGACTGCGGCTCGGCCCAAACCGATTGCGGCAGCAAGGGCCCGGAACTGGCCGATGAGAACCTGCACAACCTCGTCGACTACATCTCCCTGCTCGGCGTGCGCGCCCGCCGGGATTGGGCGGACCCGACGGTCGTACAGGGCGAAGCGCTGTTCAAGTCCATGGGTTGCGTGGCCTGCCACGTCCCCAGCCTGCAAACCAGCAAATACGCCCCCAAGGCGGAGCTGCGCGACCAGACCATCCACCCCTTCACGGACCTGTTGCTGCACGATATGGGACCGGGTCTGGCGGACAATCTGCCGGAAGGCGCCGCGACCGGCGCGGAGTGGCGGACGGCGCCCCTATGGAACATCGGTTGGACCGCGGGCGTGAGCGGCGGCGAAGGCTATCTGCACGATGGCCGCGCCCGTACCCTCAAGGAAGCCGTCCAGTGGCACGGGGGCGAAGCCCAGGCCTCGGCCGACAAGTTCAAGGCCCTGTCCACCGGCGATCAGGACGCGTTGATCAAATTCCTCAAGTCGCTCTGACTTCGCGCCGCCCCCCGCGGCGCCTTTTTCCGCCAACGTCACATTAAAGTTACCCCAGTCGCAAATACCCCATGCCCATGGGCTGATCCACGCGCCCAAGCGGAGTTCCGAACCCCGTTTCCCAGGGTCTTTATGACCCCAACGTACGCCAGGGGTAGCTTTCGCGTTTCCCCGGCGCGCGTATCATAATAGGGGAGTCGGCGGGGGCCGGCAGGGTTTCGGGGGATGAACAGGGGTAGGACTATGCAGAAGACGGCGCTTTCCGCTTTCGTTTTCATGTGCGGGCTCGCGGGCCTGCAATCGGCCCGCGCGGGCGACATCAACCTTAAACTCGTCGACAAGGATGGCAAGCCCATCGCCGGCGTCACGTGCTCGCAGAACGGCGGGCCCTCGGCGACCTCGGACGCGGCAGGCTCGCTCCTGCTCTCCGGGGTGACCGGGATTGTCGCGCCGAAAGGAACGCCGATGGCGGCGCCCTCGCTTTCGCGCATCCCATTGGCCCCGGGCCAGCGGGCCAAAGTGGAGATCATCGACTTCCGCGGCCGCAGCGTGCTCAGCCGCGAAATCGGCGCGGGCCAGGCGGTGGATTTCTCCAGCCGTGAACAGGGGCTGTTCCTGGTGAAGGTTTCCGCCCAGGGCTTCTCCGCCCGCGGACGCATCGCCAATATGGGCGGGGGCATCCATTTTGAGGGCGTGCCCCGCGAAGGCTCCGCCTACGCGGCCAAGACCGCCGCCGCGCCGGGCCCGGTCTCCATCACCTGCAGCAAGACAGGATTCAATACCCAGGTCTACCGTCTCATCGACGGGGACAAGGCCACCATCGATTTCAGCAAGCTCAATCTGGTTCCGCTGTACGACGCGAGCACGGCCATGGAGCCGGCTACCGTCCTGGAAACGGACTCAGCGCTCATCACCCGTTTCGCCGATCGAGGTCGCGATCGCCATGGCCGCGAGGATGAATTCCACATCTACGATCATTTTCTCGGGCATTACTGGGTCCATCGCACGGCCCAGATCGAGATCATCGACAAGGTGGCGAAGGGCGGCAAGGAAGTGATCGGCAACGTCATCACCGAGTGGCCCCTGGGCTCGACCAATTTCCGCGCCTTCTACCGCGGCATCGGGACGGTGGCCGAGTACTACGCCAATAACCTGATGACTGCGGTTCCGGGTAAGCCCAACACCTATACCACCAAGTGGACCATGTATCCCAAGAAAGAGAAGGAGGGCATCTCGGCCCAGCCCCTGAACCGTCCGTTGCAGATTGGCGATCGCATGGAGATGGAAGTGAGCCAGTTCCTGGCCAATCCTCCCGAGGGCCGCGCCAATTATTACGGGACCGTCTACCTGTACGTCATCGGCAAAGGTATGGCCCCGTGGGAACCGCGCGGCATCTTCAAGAACAACGCCACCGAGCTGGAGGATTCCTATCCCTTGCCCATGACCACGTGGATAGGCGGCGCCACCACCCTGCCCCAGCAGACCTCCAACGAGCCGCTCTACCATTTCATCCAAATGGCATACAACCTCGCGCCCATCAACGGGCAACACTTCGTGCTCGGTCGCCGCGTGGACCATACCAGCTTCCTGGACGGCAGCCATGATGAGCCCGATAACGAAACCTTCAAGGAAATGTCCGGCTTGGCGGGCCCCAACTACGTAAACGTTTCCTGCAACGCCTGCCATGCCAACAACGGGCGCGCCCTGGCCCCCACGCCCGGCGTAGCGCTCACCCAGTTCGTGGTCAAGGTCGGCGACGGCAACGGCAACCCGCATCCCCAGATCGGATCGGTACTGCAGCCCAAATCCTCCGGCGGCGCTTCCGAAGGCTCGGTCTCAATTGCGAGTTGGTCAGAAGCCAATGGCCTGCGCAAACCCAACTACGCCTTTACGGGAACCGTTCCGGCGCAATTCTCCGCGCGCGTATCCCCGCAACTTGTCGGCATGGGCCTTTTGGAAGCCATCCGTGAATCGGACGTGCAAGCCCTGGCCGATCCCGATGACGCCAACAAGGACGGCATCTCGGGCCGCATGCGCATCGTCACCGACTACAAGGACGGTCTGCCGCACCTGGGCCGCTTCGGCTGGAAGGCGGGCAAGCAAAGCGTGGCCCACCAGATAGCGGGAGCCTTCAATACCGATATGGGCGTGATGACTTCCATCTACCCCACTCCGGATTGCGGCACGGCGCAGTCGAACTGCGGTAACGCGGGCGGCAAGGAAATCCCGGATGAACAATTCCAGCATCTGGTCGACTACATCTCGCTGCTCGGCATCCGCGCCCAGCGCGATTACAATGACGCCTCGGTACAGGCGGGCCAGAAGACCTTCGGCGAAATCGGATGCACGGCCTGCCATACCCCCGGTTTCACCACCAGCGCCTACCATCCCCATGCCGAATTGCGCAGCCAGCTCATCCATCCCTATACCGATCTGCTCTTGCACGATATGGGACCGGGGCTGGCCGACAATCTGCCCGAAGGCGACGCCACCGGCGCGGAATGGCGCACCACGCCCTTGTGGAGCATCGGTCTGAGCGCGGGAGTGGCGGGGGGCGAAGGCTACCTGCACGACGGACGGGCGCGCACCATCGGCGAAGCCGTCCTATGGCACGGCGGCGAAGGCCAGGCCGCGGCCGATCGGTTCAAGGCCCTGTCCCAAGGGGACCAGGATGCCGTGGTCAAGTTCCTGAAGTCGCTCTGAAACGGGTCCAAACTCGGGGCGCAGGCCGGGCCATTGCCCGGCCTTTTCCGTTTCAGGATGGCTACTTGAAATTCTGCAGGGCCCACACCTTACCGGCGGGAGTTTCGTAGTAACCGCAGGCCACCTGGGTATAACTCTTGTTCGACATGTTCTTGTAGTGACCCTGCTGTCCGCCGGGATTGAGGCGCTCGTCCCACATCGATTGCAGGCAATCCGTCACCGTACTCTGCACGCTACCCCACCCCGGGCATTCATCCTGGGCCCATTCCTTGCAGGTCCCGAAAGCCCCATGGGCCTTGCCGGTTTCCGAATCGGAGCGGGCTTCCCCATCGGAGCATCCTTCCGCATCGATCCACTGCGCAAGGGCAGGCAGGTTTTCCGTGGCGCGGAAGGCGTTGATGCGATTGACGCATTCGGCCCGGGAAGCGGCGTACTTGCCGCCCGTATCCGCGGAATCACCGGAGGGGTTGCAGGAAACCAAGGGGAGGGTAACGAGGACAGTCAAGCGGATCAATCTGCGCATATCCGGAATCTACCTAAGGGAAGCAGGCTGCGGCTGCAGTCGGTCGCTGGGCGACAGGGAAAATCGGTTATCTTTCTCCCAACCCGGTCACGATTAGCCGAAAGCCGCCATGACACTGAATTCGGGCAATCTCCGCCCGGCCATGATATGCCTCGGGCTGGCCGTACTTTTGCTCCTTTCCTCATTCGGGATGATACGTTACGAGCATATCGATCCCTCCTTTTGGAAAGTCTGGTTGGTAGCCGTATATGCCCCCTTCACGGCTTATTTCCTGTCCTGGCATATCGTCTCCAACCGGCATAAGCGGAGCGGCAATTCGGGATACTCATTGGCGCCGGGAATTTTCCTCGCATTGCTGGCCGGGGCCGTCGTCGCAATCCCCTATAGCGGCTTGGTGCTGTTCGTTAACGCCTTCGGCACCCATGCCGCGGCTTCGGAACGTATCCGCATCGACCATGTCCGCGTCATGGGCAAGCAATCGGAAATCCTGGCTTTCCGGGCCCATGGGGAACGTGGCGGAAACTACGACGCCGAGATCCCCCGGTTTCCCAATGCGGACCTGCAAAGCGGAAAGGACTACCGGCTCGAGTATAGTGTAGGGTGTCTGGGCGTGAAATTCATGGACGCGGGGATGGGCGTGCACGAGCTCGAAGCGAATAGGCCGTAGTCCTTTGAATGGCTATGGCGACTACGGCCCCGTGTGGGCTTTGCAGGAAGGCGCCCCCGCTCCATAAGGTTCCGCTCCCCGAAGGTCCGCTCCCTAAGGGCGGTTCCCTGATAGCCCGCCCAGGCGACTAGGGCTTTTCCCTCAAACTCCCCTGGGCCCACGTGCGGGCCCTCACAGCGCTCCCCTCTCGACCCTCTTAGTGCGTGCCCTTCCTCACAGGAGGGCGCAAGCCGCGTTCCTTGCATGGCGATAGTCCGGGTATGAGCCACGCAAAACATCTGGAGCGCATCATGCCCGTCAAATACATCAAGCCCCTCGCCCGAATCACCTTCGCCGTATCCGCATTCCTGTTCGCCGCCTGTATGGAAACCCCTACCCGTACCGAAGCCGACGCGGCCAAAACATCCAAGACCGATGCTTCCCTGATCGGCGGCGCGGAAGTGAGCCTCGAACTCGAGCAAAGCGCGGTCCTCTCCAAGCGGAACGATATCGTCTTGCGGCGCGTATGCCTGTCGATGATCAGTTCCGCCAAAGACACCTTGCTCGATACCATAGCCGCTTCGGCGGGTAGCGGTTATACTGGCATCAAAAACTACCCGACGCTCCGCTCCGATCGTACCTGGACCCTGGCGGCCAAGTCCCTGGACGCCAAGGACTCGGTTTTGCACGTGGGCTCGGTCGCCTTCGGCATCGATGCGGGCAAGACCAAGCCCGTCAAACTCTCGCTTTCTTCGCGCTACGCCACGATCAAAGTCATGCTCAAACCCTTGCAGGCCGGGATGACCCGCTGCGAACTCGCCTCAGACGGCGTAGTGCTCGCTTCCGCTAACCTCCCTTCAGGTGTCAAGGACGGCGACTCGGTGGCCATCGTCTACGACTACCTGAAGGCGGGGTATAGCGTGACCCACTTGCTCTCGCTTTCCGTTTTCAGCAATGCCGGCGGCAGCGAAGAGATGCTGTATTCAGGCAAGACCCGTGTGAATTTCGGGACCACTCCCGGCGTCGACCAGGCCCTGTCCCTCAAGCTCGATTACCTGGGGAGCTGGGTGACTACCGGGGCCGCCCAGGCCAGCTTAGCCTTAGGGGCCTCCGCGATCATCACCCTGCGCGGTGAGATTCCGGCCTTGCCCAAGCCCAAGGGATTGGTCGCCTGGTATCCGTTGGACAACAACTTCGACGATGCCAGCGGCTTCGGGAACAATGGCACCGGCAACGGAGGGGTCTTCTCGGCAAACGGCGCGAATAGCACGCGGGAATGGAAAACGGATGGCGCGCATGATTTCTTCAAGGTGCCGAGCTCGGCCAGCCTGTCTTCGACCGCTGCGGTTACCGTGGCCGCCTGGGCCTATTTCAACAATACCGCGGGAATCCAAACCATCATGGGCAAATGGTATTCGCCCGACAGCTGGCGCCTGGGCATGACGGACGGCAACTACGAATTCTCGGTTTGCTTCGCCGGCGGCGGGCAATGGGGCACTCCGGTGACCGTGAAGGCGCCCGCCACCCCCCTGAGATTCGCCCACCTGGCGGGCACTTTCGATGGCATCACCGTGAAGCTGTACGTGAACGGCAAGCTGGCGGCTTCGGCTCCGGGCCTGGCCCAGCAAATGCAGGCCTCCACCATCAACCTGACCGGCGGGGACGATGCCGATAAGGGATTCTCCGGCTTCCTGGATGAAGTCCGCATCTACGACTACCCGCTTACGGAGGCCGAAATCGGAGCCATCATGCCCTACTCGGCATCGTACCGCGCTCCGTAACCGACACGCTACCTGACGGGGAGATCGAAAGGCCGGCGCAAGCGTCCGGTCTTTTCCGTTTCAGGAACCGGTGAGACCGAACGCGCCAGGATTGGAGGTTGTCTTGGCCGCCGCCCGGAAGTTCAGATTGTAGGAAGGCATGAACCCGCTATGGCTCGCCTCGGAGCGCAGGTTCTGGGTGGGCGCGTTCGGGAACCGCGCGGACATGGCCGGGAACCACAGGTAATTCGGCAAAGTAACCACAGCCCCGCCATTGTTGACCCAGTGACCGGGAATGGGAACGTTGCCCGTTAGGATCTCAAGGCCCACCAAGTCTCCCGCCGCGATAGTCGTCATATCCTCCCGGGGCGGGATATGATCCGCGACCATGGGGAAGTTCAGGTCCACGGTGGTCACGGTATTCGGCGTGGGCGTGAACACGGGACCGTATTGCTCCACCGAACAGCACGCCCTATCCTGATCCACGAAGTTGGGCGCCGCCACCAGGATGTTTTGCACCAGGATGCGCATACGCACGAATCGCATCGGTCCCGTGACCGCGCCGACCCGGATATTGGCGGAGACCACGGTGCCCGGGGTGGTGGGCTGCGCGCCGGGGAAGAAGGTCAGGATGGTGCAGGAAGGATTTCCCGTCTGCCAAGTGGGCTGCGGGAAGGTGGCGTTGGTCTGCACCAGGGCGCCGTCGGCGCAGGTCATGGTATTGTCGGCGGGAATCCCATCCAGGTTATCCCCTTGCTGGGTCACGGGCCCATTACCACCGGTTGCGCCGCCATCGCTACTGTTGCAGGCCGCCAGGGCGAGCAGCGTGGCAGGTAGTAAGAGAGAAATCAGGATGCGGAAGCGGGCGTTGGGCTTGATCATAACGGAGAAGATAAATACGGTTTCACACCGGAGAAGTGATCATGCCCACACGCCAACCCGCGCCCAGGCGGGCAAAAACCCAAAAAGCCAGGCCCCGACGGCGAAAAGGCGCCTCCCGGAAAAAGTGAACCGGCCCGGCAAGTCCCCTTGACATTCCCAAGCGGCTCACGTATATTACCATTTAGTTATGCAACCATTTAGTTATACACAAAGCTTTTCCCCCGCCCGCTTGGATGCCACCTTTGGCGCCTTGGCCGACCCCACGCGTCGCGCCATCCTGGCCCGGCTCATGGTCGGCGAGGCCACGGTGCTGGAACTGGCATTGCCCTTCGCCATGACCCAGCCGGCGATTTCCAAGCATATCAAGGTGCTGGAAAAGGTGGGTCTGGTAACGCGGGGCAGGGATGCGCAACGGCGCCCGGTGCGTCTCGAAGCGCAACCCATGCGTGAAGCCACGGAATGGTTGGAGCGCTACCGTAAGCATTGGGAAGCCAATTTCGGCCGACTGGATGGATTGCTGCAGGAAATGGAAGCGGCCCCGGAACGAAAGCCGCGAAAAAAAATGCCAAGGAGGAAACCATGAACGCCATAGCCGATTTGAAAGTGACCGCGCAAGGTGAGGCGGATATCGTCATCACCCGCGGATTCGCTGCGCCCCGCAAGAACGTTTTCAAGGCCTATACCGAACCGGAATGGATCAGGCGCTGGCTTACCGGACCTCCGGGCTGGTCCTTCACGGTATGCGAAGTCGATCTCAAAGTGGGCGGCCGCTATCGCTGGGGATGGAAAAGCGATACGGACGGGATGGAGATGGAGGCCGCGGGCGTATACCGCGAGATCGCGGCGCCCGCGCGTATCGTATCCACCGAGACCTTCAGCCGGTTACCCCCTTTTTCTGGTTCCATGACAATAGCGAAGAGGCGGCGCAAGCCATGATGGGAATGGCCAAAATCGAGATTGCGGCGTTGAAACAGGCCCACTCCGGCAAATAAGGAAGAGAATGATTATTTTCCGGGAATGATGAACAAGCACCGATCGAACCTCGCCGCACTGGCCGCCTGCATGCTTCTGCCCCTGCTTGGGGGATGCGACAAGTCCACGGGCGAATCGGGCGGTGGCGGTTCCGGGCTCACCGCCAAGTACGAAGGCGAAGCGTGGGAAGCCCAAGCGATCGGGATCTACTGCCAGGCGCTAGGCTCGGCGCCGGGCTGTTTCAACTTCGGCGGTACCCAGGTCAAGGCGGGCATTTCGACTTCCATCATCGTGACGGTTTACAATGTCGCGGACACGGGCACCTATCCGCTGGGCACGGACGCTTCCGTGTACGGAGGCTATGCGCAGGCGGGACAGAGCACGGGGGAAGGCGGAGGCAAAGCCAACTCCTGGATTACCGATGGCACCGGCATGGATGGTGAAATCCACATCTCGAAAATCGGCGCCGGTCATTTGACCGCAACGTTCAAATACGTTGCCATCCCAGGGAAGAACAACCCCCTGACCGTCAATCGCACCATCACGGAAGGCAAGGTGGACCTGGATTATTCGGGAACCCCTGTCCCCGTGCTGGGGAAGCATGGCGGCTTCGTACGCGCCAGCCTGGGCGGGAAACCCTATAACGCAGCTACGCTGTACGTATCCATGCTGGATCTGAACGGTAATCCCGGGCTTACCATCAACACTACCACTTCCCTGAACGGGGTGAGCATCCTGTTGGCCGGAGTCACCGGCAAAGGGGTTTACAACGTCATCCATATGCAGCCCAATCCCCGTTCCGTGAATGTCGGCCGCAACAGCAGCTCGGCGGAAAACTGCTGCTGGGGCGCGGAGGGCGATGTCGCCAGCGTCGAGATCACCGAATTCGGTCCCGCGCGCGTAAAGGGTACTTTCAAAGGCACCTTGGTCCCTGCCGCCGGCAAGCCGGCGACCACATCGCTCACCGTTACGGACGGGACCTTCGACATCGGCATTCCTTAGAAAATCCTAGGTTAGCTTTCCCATGCCCGTCCTTTCCGTCACCGGCCTGAGCAAGCGTTACGGCTCGGTGGAAGCCGTGCGCGACGTAACCTTCGCGGTAGAGCCCCGGGAGATCGTAGGCCTGCTGGGCCCCAACGGCGCGGGCAAGACCACCACCATCAACATGGTGCTGGGCGTACTGGAGCCAAGCGTCGGTTCCGTCGTCATCGAGGGCGCCGACTTGGCGACCCATCGGGCGCAAGCGCTGGCGCGAACCAATTTCGCCGCGGTGTATTCTTCCCTGCCGGGCAACCTCACCGTGTACCAGAACCTCCGGGTGTTCGGCCTCATCTACGCGGTGCGGAATCTGCGCGCCCGCATCGAGGAATCGCTGTCCGAATTCGATCTACTCCGCTTCCGCGACGTGAAATGCGGCGTGCTTTCCTCCGGCGAGCAGACGCGCGTGGCGCTGGCCAAGGCCATGCTCAACCGACCGCATCTGTTGCTGCTGGACGAACCCACCGCCTCCCTGGATCCCTCCATGGCCAAGGACATCCGCAAGCGCATCCGCGCCTTCGCCGATAACGGCGGCAGCGGCGTACTGTGGACCTCGCATAACATGTACGAGGTGGAAGAGGTATGCGATCGCGTACTGTTCATCTCCAAAGGGCGGATTTTGCTGGAGGGCGATCCGCGCAAGCTCCCGGGAGAGAACGGCGCGAAAACCCTGGAAGAATTGTTCATCGCCTTGGCCCGCGAATCCCTGGCGCCGGAGCCCACCTGAGCATGAATCCGCAACGCACCTTCGCCATCGCTCTGCGCCAGTACTACCTCATCCGCGGGAGCTTCGCGCGTTTCCTCCCCACCTTCACGTGGGTGGCCATCGACATGATCCTCTGGGGTTTCATGTCCCGCTACCTGGACAGGCTGGCCGGCCCCTCTGCCGGCGTGCATTTCGTTCCCCTGCTGCTCGGGGCGGTATTGCTGTGGGATTTCCTGGTGCGCGTGGCCCATGGCGTCACGGTCTCGTTCCTGGAAGATCTGTGGGCGCGCAACTTCCTCAACTTCTTCGCCACGCCCCTCACGGTATCGGATTACCTGGGCGGCCTCATCATCACGGCGGTAGCCACCAGCGCCATCGGCCTCGCGGTAATGCTGGCCCTGGCGACCACGATTTTCGGACTCCCCTTCTTCTCCTTCGGATTGCTGGCCCTTCCCTACCTCTTCATCCTCTTCTTCAGCGGCATCACCTTGGGCATCCTGGGCGCGGCCCTGGTCCTGCGGCTGGGGCCCGCCTCGGAATGGTTCATCTGGATGATCCCGGCCTGCGTCGCCCCTTTCTCGGCGGTCTACTATCCCATGGCCTCCATGCCCGCCTGGATGCGGGCGGTAGGCTACGCCGTTCCCCCCTCCTACGTGTTCGAGGGCATGCGCGCCAGCCTGGCCCGGGGTACCGTGGCCCCGGGGCCCTTGGCCGCCGGCATGGCCCTGGTGGCCGCCTATACGGCCTTGGCCTGGTGGTGTTTCCAGCGTACCTACCGCCACGCCCTGCGAACCGGGCGCATCGCCCGCTACAGCGCCGAATCCGTGGCGTGACGGAATCCCCGCCGAGTTGTTATTCTCTGGAAGCCTAACCCGGGCTTGCCATGCGTATCGCGAAAACCGTTCTCGTACTTTCCGCCTCGATTGTATCGGCCCTGGCCCGTCCCGATTCCGCACGGGTAGTCCCTTCGCGGCCTGATACGACCGTAACGGTCTCCGCTTTTGCTCCTACTCCTGCCCCTGCTACCGCCGCCGATTCCCTGGCCGGCATCCGGGGCGATTCCCTGAGGACGGACTCCGCCCGCACGGCCCTGGCCGGACGGCAGGCGGCCCTCAAGATGGCCACGGACTTCGACGGCGGCCTCGACGATCTGCTCGCGACCCATCCGGGCAAGAGCGCGGCGATAACCCTCGAGCTGGGCGAACTCTCCCTGCTTTCCCGCGCCTGGCTGGCCGATCATTGCACGCGCAGCCTGGACGTCCAGTACTTCATCTGGACGGCGGACAACGTGGGTCGCCTGGCCATGGACGGTTTGCTGCGCGCGGCCGATCGGGGCGTCAAGGTACGCGTGCTGGTGGACGATCTGTTGTTGGACATGCCCCCGGGTTACCTGTTGGCGATGGACGGCCACCCCAATCTCGATATCCGCATCTACAATCCCAACACCAACACCGGGCTCGGGTTCTGGAAGAAATCCTGGAACGCGGCCATGAGTTTCCGCGACGTGAACCAGCGCATGCACAACAAGGGCCTGATCGTGGACGGCAAGCTGGCGGTGACCGGCGGCCGCAACCTGGCGGACGAATATTTCGATTTCCACCACGACTTCGACTTCCGCGATCGGGACGTAATGGTGGCGGGCCCGGTGGCCGCCGACATGGGACGCGCCTTCCAGATGTTCTGGGTTTCACCCTTGTCGCGGCCGGTTGGCGAGCTGCTCGACCCCATCGATTCCGCTGCCCAACGGGCCATCCGCGATTCCATCGCCGCCTACGCCCGCGATACCGCGAACTTCCTGCCCGCGGTACGCCGCGTCATGGATGCCCTGCCGGAACGGTTCGGCGCGGTGGTGGGCGACCTGGCCTGGGGCGAGGCGCGTTTCGTGACGGATACGCCCGGCAAGAACGACGGGAAACTGGGGCTGCAAGGCAGCGGGACCACCACCCATTTCCTCGCCGACCTGCTCCGTTCGGCCAAGCGTTCCGTGACCATCCAATCGCCCTACCTCATCCCCAACGACACGGTATTGTCCCTGTTCAGGGCGCTCCTCGCCCGCGGCGTAACGGTACGCATCTCCACCAATTCCATGGCCAACAACGATAATCTCAAGGCGGTGAGCGGCTATCTCAAACGGCGCAAGCAGATTCTCGCGATGGGGGTAAAGGTGTACGAATTCAAGCCCCAGCCCGGCGTCCAAAAGAAGCTGCAGCGGCGGTATAAGAGCCGGAAGCGGATGCCCGTCTTCGTCATCCACGCCAAAACTCTGGTGGTGGACGGGGAGAAGGTTTTCATCGGCACCTTCAACCTCGATCCGCGCAGCATGAATCTCAATACCGAGTCCGGTATTTTCCTTCCGGACCGGCGCATCGCCCACGAAGTGGAGAGGGCCATCGAACGGGACATGGAACCGGAGAACAGCTGGGACGCCTCCAAGGAGACCGGGGACAGCTACGCACCCTTCTGGCGGCGCTTCAAGACGTGGATGTGGGGGCTATTGCCGATGGAATCAATCCTCTAAAACCGGAGTATCTTCGTGAACTTCATTTCCTTAGCATTTGGAATCGCTGCCCTCGCCTACGGTATTTTTACGCTAATCCAACGCAAACGAGCCCCGGAAAAATTCGGAAAATTGGACGCCATGAAAAAGCAGTACGGCGAAAAGGCCGGATACCTGGTGCACACGGTTTTATACAGTTTCGTGCCCTTGGGAGTCGGGGCGACGGCCCTCATGATGGGTATCAAGGGCAAATCCTTTTTTTAATCTCAATCACGAATACAGCAGATAATCTGAACCTACCATTGGAGAAAACGAGTTATGGCCGAAGTACGCACGAAGAATCTGGATGAAGTATTTTGCGGTTCCTGTGGTGAGGCCATCAAAGCCGCGGCTGAAATCTGCGTCAAGTGCGGCGTTCGCCAGCGGCCCTCCGAAGACTTGTCGGTTTCAAGCAAAAGCCGCTTGGTCGCATTCCTCTTAGCCTGGTTTCTTGGGATATTCGGCGCGCACCGATTCTACGCGGGTCGCATTACCTCGGGAGTCCTCCAACTCCTGTTCGGATGGGCGACCCTGTTCATTTGGAATTTCGTTGACCTCATTATGGTACTGGCCGGAGTGTTCAAGGACGCAGAAGGCCGGAAAATAAGCAATTGGGATCCCAAGTAAGAAGCGGTAGGAGATCGGTTAATGGAGGACGATGGCAGGGGATTATACGATGGCGTTTCGGGTCGTCACGCGGATCTCTCCAATCTCCCCGTTGGCATCCTGTTGGACCGGGATCCTGCGGGTAACATCCTGATTTCATTTAACCAGACCGGGATGCGTTTGATGAACGGATTCCTGAGCTTTTGGTTGGCGACCTGGACGTTGTGTGGTGTCCTCGGCATGTCCGGGATGATCAAAGGGTTCGAAGGGAGCAACAGGATCCCCGTCGCGGTTTTTTGGGTCATAGGCGAAGCCATAGCCTCTTTCATGCTCCTTTGGATCCTGTTCGGTAAATCCGAAATCGAATTATCGGATGCGACGTTGACCTTCCGGAAAGAGATCTTCGCGTACCGGAAACGGGTCGTAATCGACAAGGCGCGCATCCGGAGGATTTACCAGATCAAGGATGGCGGCGAAGACGACGATAGCTTCCCCAGCTGGGGACTGAAGATCGACGAAGCCGAAACCCACTACATCATGAAGCGGCAAAAATACGTGAAGTCCGACTGGCTCGGTAAAACCCTCGCCAAATGGGCAGGAATAGCACCACATTCGCTTCGACGGTTGCGACGTTCTTGGGATGGGTCCTAACCGATCCCCTTGCCCCACACGCAGGATGCCGCGCGCTCCAACAACAATGCCTTCTCCTTTTCGTTACGCGTAAGCTCCGCGGCCCGTTGGAATTCGCGGCGGGCTTCATCGAATCGTTCCAGCCGGCGCAGTAAATCGCCTCGCACCGCGGGGAGCAGATGGTATCCCTTTAAGGACGGCTCATCCGCGAGTTCATCGACTACGGCGAGGGCGGCGGCCGGGCCGAAGGCGAAGCTCAGGGCCACGGCGCGATTCAATTCCACAATCGGAGACGGGGCGATTTCGGAAAGGGCATCGTACAAGGCGGTGATGCGCTGCCAATCGGTCTCTTCCGGGGCTCGGGCCCGGGCATGGCAAGCGGCGATGGCGGCCTGCAATGCATATGGCCCTAAGGCCTTTCCGAGGCCTTCGGCCTTGGCCAATGCCTCCAAACCGCGGCGCACCAGCAGGTGATCCCAGCGGGCTCGATTCTGTTCCATCAAGGGAATAGGCTCGCCGTTGGGCCCCACGCGCGCGCCTACGCGTGAGGCTTGTATCTCCATCAGCGCGGCCAAGCCGTGGACTTCCGATTCCGCGGGAGCCAGGCCTTGCAGCACGCGGCCTAGGCGCAAGGCGTCCTCGCATAGCCCGGGCCGCAGCCAATCCGAACCGCTGGTGGCGGTATAGCCTTCGTTGAAAATGAGGTAGATGACTTCCAGGACCGAGGCCAGGCGATCGGCGAATTCGGCGCCGCGGGGGACCTCGAAGGGCACGTGGGCCTCGGCCAGGGTACGTTTGGCGCGCACGATGCGTTGGGCGACGGTAGGCTCGGGGACGAGGAAGGCGCGGGCGATCTCATCGGTGGTGAGACCGCCCAACAGGCGCAAGGTGAGAGCGGCGCGCGCCTCTTTGGCCAACACGGGATGGCAGGCCGTGAAGATGAGGCTGAGCATATCGTCACCGATATGATCGTCCAAGGCTTCATCCAGGCGGGCTTCGGCATGCGCGCCCCATCCATCCAGGTCGCGCCCGATTTCCTCGTGGGTGCGATCGTGGATCTTTTCGGCGCGCAGCCTATCGAGGGCGCGATGCTTCGCGGTCTGCATCAGCCAGGCGCCCGGATTGTCCGGTAGGCCGGCCTCGGGCCATTTCTCCAAGGCCGATACCAAAGCATCCTGGGCGCACTCTTCGGCGAGGCCCACGTCGCCGAGGATGCGCGCGATACCGGCGATGATGCGCGCGGACTCCATGCGCCATACGGCTTCGAGGGTGCGTTGCATGGGGGATTTCGGCGGCAAGGGATTCCGGGGAAAGGGGCGGCCCGATGGCCGCCGCGGGTTTGGGCCGGGTCAGGCCTTCTTCTGGTTGGCTTCCAGGCCGGCGCCGACGCGTTCCGCCTGCTTGGTGATTTCGCTCGCGGGATCGAGGTTGAATTCGGACATCTCGGAGACGCGGCGGATTTCCACCATCTCGCCGTCGGCTGCGGGCACCTTCTTCGCCCATTCAATGGCTTCTTCGCGCGACTTCACCTGGATCATCCAATAGCCGCCCACGATTTCCTTGGCTTCCGTAAAAGGGCCATCAACGACGGTGGTTTTTCCGCCCCGGTAGCGCACACGGGCGCCGGAAGCGGAGGGATGCAAGCCGTCCAGGCTCAGTAACGCGCCCGACTTGGTCAGCTCCTCGTTGAACTTCATCATGGGTGCGATATCCTTCTCGGACGGTATCATCCCGGCGACTTCGTCTTGGGGTCCCGGGTACATGAGCAGCATGAAACGCATGGCAATCTCCTGGTTGTTTTGCTTCGGCCGGAGGGGTGGCCATGCCAGCCGCCCCAACCCTGTCCGTATCCAGGCGACGATCCGCACCCTATCGGATCGACTCGCCAGCTGAACTTTTTTAAGCCCGGAAACCCCGGAATTCCCTGGAAATATAGGTTCCGACCCCCTTGGCGGCAGTAGGGCTTTTAATTCCATTTTCCCGGCGGTCGATACGCGCGTTCCAGCAGATCGCATCCATGCCGGGGGGTATGACACTTTAAAAACCGGAATCCGGCAGGATACCTCCATGCCCCTCCTTACGCCGCTCCCGATGCGCCTCCCCATTCGTCTTATCGCTCTGATCGTTTTCCTTTCTCTCGCCGCAAGCCTTTCCGCCCAGGACCCGGCCTTGGTGGGGCGCTTCGGTCCCCTGATCAAGGCCGAACTCGTTCCCATCCATACCATCCTGCTGCCGAACGGGAAAATCCTGTACGTGGATCGGCACGATCAGGGAACCCATGACATGACGCCGCGGGTTTGGGACCCCGCGACCAACACCACCATCAAGACCCCGACCCCGACGTACGATCTCTTCTGTTCCGGCCACAGCATGCTGCGCAACGGGAACATCTTCTTCTCCGGCGGGCATATCGTGGACGGGCAGGGGGTGGACAACCTGAGCATCTACGAATGGCGCACCAACACCTGGGATACCAAGCTCCCGCGCATGTTCACGCCCCGCTGGTACCCCACCAACACCCCCCTGCCCAACGGGGATGTGCTCATCTCGAGCGGATCCGCTTTTGAGCTGGAAAAATACGTCGATCGTACCGAGATCTTCGATTCGCGTACGCGCACCTTGCGTAGCCTCGACGGAGCGGTGCAGATCCAGTCCTATTACCCATTCATGTACGTACTCCCCGGGAATAAGGTATTCGCCGCCGGCTCCGATTCCATTACCCGTATCCTGGACGTTACCGGGAACGGAAAATGGGCCACGGTGGGCATGACCAAAGCCGGTCGTTACCGCGCTTACGGATCCTCAGTGCAATACGAACGCGGCAAGATCATGGTTTGCGGCGGCAACAAGCAATCCCCGCTGGCTTCCGCCGAGATGATCGACATGAACGTGTCCGGTCCCTCCTGGAAATACACGGATTCCATGCATTTCTCCAGGCGCCACCACACCGCCGTGATCCTGCCCGACGGAAAGGTTTTCGTGAACGGCGGCACCAGCGCGCCCGGATTCAACAACGCCGATGGGGCGGTGAAGGACGCGGAGATATGGGATCCGCTCACGGGTCATTGGACCCTGATGGCGCGCGCCGCTTCGATACGGCTGTACCATTCCATCGCCCTGCTGCTCCCGGATGGCCGCGTGCTTACCGGAGGCGGGGGTCATCCCGGCGACGACGCGAATTTCGAGGATGCCCATCCGGATTTCGAGATCTACGAGCCTCCCTACCTGTTCCAGGGAACCCGTCCGGTAATCACCTCCGCCCCGGATTCCATCTATTACGGCAAGCCGTTCACGGTGGGCAGCGTCAACGGGGGTAACCTGAAGGTTTCCCTGTTCAGACTGGGGTGCGCCACCCATGCCTGGGACCATAATACCGATTTCAACCGTCTCGCCGTAACCCGGCTTTCCGCGGCCAGCCTCCAGGTCGATGCGCCCGCCGATTCCGTCGCCAGCGCTCCGGGACCGCATATGCTGTTCCTGGTGGACAGCGCGGGTATCCCCTCGACCGCCAAAATCGTCTGGCTCAATTCGCCGTCCGGGGGGGCGGGAGTATCCGGTCCTGTGCCGGCCCGGGGGTTGAAGCTTAGCGTGGCGGGCAGCCGCCTGCGCACCTTCGGCTTGGATATTTCCGGGGGAGCCGTATGCCGATTGCAGGACGGACGCGGCCGGACGGTGGCGATCCCGGCCAATGCGGGACGCGGGGAATTCCTGATCCCGTCGGACCTTCCCCCGGGCGCGTACACCGCCACGCTCCGCTCGGGTAACCTGACGGTTACGTCGGCGATCGCGCTTCCCTAGGCGGGCAGCACGTCGTGCTTACGCATTTCGGTCGTCTCGGACCAATCCCCCACGCTCACCGTGAGGCTGCCGTCGTTGACCATGATGCCCCAGGCGTTTTTGCGCTCCAGCTTGGCCGCCACGGCTTGCAAGAATTTCTGATCGATGGACCAGATGCCGATGCTTTCCGCATGGAAAACCTTGTTCTCGCGGATATCCTTGAGCAGGGGTTCGGGATCCTTGTAGGTATACACGAGCACCTGGCGCGCGGCCTTGGCGGCCTTATGCAATTTGCGCGCGCTGGGATTGCCCACTTCGATCCATAGCGTAATGTCCCCGCCCGGGGTGACCGCGCGGACGGCGGGGGCATCGGGATCGCTAAGTCCCTCGGCGACCATTTCCAGGAATTCGCGTTCGTTGAGAACGAAAGCCAGGAGCCGGGTAAGCAGATAGGGATGGGATTCGGAGGGATGCTGCGCTACCCGCAGGTCCACGGATTTATAGACGCCCTGATCCACATCGGAGAGTTCGATCTGGAACCGGTAGAGCATGGAGGGCAGGGCCATCGATCCGCCTTTCGGGAGGGGATTAAGATAGCTAATGGCTATCCGGCCCTCCTGGAGAGCCTGCCGGGAGGCTTGGCGGGAGGAACTCCGGGGATGTAATGTCATTGTCATTACGTGGAGTGTACTGACAATGACATTACACCGGGGGGCGAAGGTAAATCGGGGGAGGAGGCAACTCAGGGGCGGATGGCAAGGGGACGCGCGAAGGTACGCTCCTCGCCGCTGAATCGGGCCACGTACACGCCGGGAACGAGCCGGCGGCCCGCCGCATCGGTCCCATCCCAGTCCACCGCATCGGCGGAAGCGGAGAGGCGGCGAGTCAAGTGGCCGGCGATATCATGCACTTCCACCCCGGTTATCCCGGCCAGCCCGTCGAAACGATAGCCTCGGCCCAGGGCACGGATGCGCGGCCCCGTCGCGGGTGCCGACCCGGGCGCGGCTACGGGAGCCGCGTCCCCGGTACTCCAGGTAACGCCTTCGACCGTACTCACCCGTACCTTTACCGGCAGCGCGGCATCGGCCGCGACCGTCCAAGCGTAGCTACCGCTGTTCTCGATCTGGGTTGCGATGCGCGTCCATCCCGCGGTGGTCTGGTACTCCAGCTTCACGTAGTAGATGATGCCGCCGTGCTTCCAATTGATGGTCTGCTTGGCGCCGCGCGCCCAGGCATTCCCCGGTAAAGGTTCCGAGAGCGCCAGGGACGGGGCCACGGCTGCGTTTCGTCCCGCCCTATCCAGAACCATCTTCAGCAAGGTGGCGCCGTAGCCTTCGTACATGTATCCCTTGGAATAGGTAAAGTCGGTGGTCCCGTCCTTGTTGGTGGGAGGGGAAACCACGCTCGGCTCGATCTCGCTGTCTTCCCACCATTCGTTCCAGCTGCAAATGGCCGTGCCGACCGCCGAATCGCCTTCGGGAATCGCCATCTGAAGCATATGGTCGAAAGTGGTGCCCTCGCCGGAATCGGCCGCCATCCGGCGCGGAATGGGGTAATTGTTGCTGGCCAGGCGCTGGGCCCGATCATTGTAGCCCGGTATCGCGTTGGACATGAGCAAGGTCGTCGATCCAGCCAGCGCCTTCTTGTGGTTGCGGAAATTCTGCTTGGCCCCTTCGATGAATCCCGTCGTCTGCGGATAGCCATCGTAGGTCTTAAGCCCGTGGGAGTTGTAGATGGTGATGGCATCCCAATGCTTGTGGCGTTCCGGTTCGGCGGGACCGAAATGGAAATCATCCCCGATCAGGAACACGTTGAAATCCTTGCGCACGCGATCGAGGGCGGTAACGTAATCCCCCTGCATCTGCCGCGACAGGTACACCACCACCACCGGTTTGCCGCCGATCTTCCAGTAGTTCGGGTGGGAGAAGAAATTGTCGCGCATGTATTTGACGTGATCGTAGAACAACTGTACCGCGGTCGCGCCGAAGGTCCAATTATCCCCGTAGAACGTCGAGGTCTCGTAGAACAGGCAGAAGGTCAGGTTGGTTCCGACCATGCTCGGCGCCACGTTGTTGAGGATGGCCTTGCCCTGGTAGGAATCCGGGCCCCACCACGAACAGATCCAGGTATCGATGCCGAAGTTGGTCGACCATTCGATATGCTGCTTCACCGTGGTCTTGTCGGTGACGTTGTCGTAGGTGCCGATGAGCGGAGGGATGTTCATGCGGGTATTACCCCGCAAGAACCCGTTCTGGTTCCAGTTCTTCCCCGCGTACCAGGGATAGTAATAGACGCCCACGTGGGGCTTGGCGGCCAGAGGCTGCACGGCCAGGAAAACCGGGAGGGCCGCCGCCAGCAGGGACGGGAACGGGAAGCGCATGAACCCATAATACCGCATGGTGCGGCGGCGCGCGTGCGGGAGGGCGCCCGCGCGAGGGCCGTTGCCGGAACTTAAGCCCCCGTCGGCGTTTGCAAAAGTAAACACGCGTCCGAGAATCCCCGCGCGGGCCGATGCCGGGGGAGTTATAGGGCCCAACATTGACGGGGCGGGGCGGGCGGACATAGATTCATCCCGGACCCGTACCCAAGATGTATATGCAAAAAGCCGCCTACCTGGCACGCAAGCAGAAGCTTAAGGAAGAATCCGTCGTATTCCCGCGGGAGACCCAATGCGAACGCTGCCATTGGGCCGCGGAACTGTGCCGCTGCCCCTGGATCAAGCCCTTCCCCACGCGGACGCATTTCGTCCTGCTGATGCATCCCAAAGAGGCCCGACGCGAACGTCTCGGCACCGGACGCCTGTGCAAAGCCGCACTGCCGGCTTCCGAGATTATCACCGGGGTCGACTTCACCCTCGACCCCCGCGTGAATGCCCTCATCGCCGATCCCGCCAACCATTGCATGGTGCTCTATCCCGGCGAGAAATCCCTGGATATCTCTTCCCATGACGTAACACCTTTGCTACGCTCGGCGGAGGCGGGAAAGCGCCTCACGGTATTCCTCATCGACGGCACTTGGCAATGCGCCAAGAAGATGATGACCCTTTCCTTGAACGTACGCGCCCTGCCGCGTATCTCCTTCGCCCCCGCGGGCGAATCCATTTTCGAAATCAAGGAACAGCCCGCCGCCTGGTGCCTGTCCACGCTGGAATCCATCCATCGTTTCCTCTGCGAATCCGACCGCCGCGGGCTGGAAAACCTTCCCGGCCGTCCCCAGGACACCCTGCTCGAAGTGTTCCGTTCCATGATCGATTTCTCCATCCAATGCGCGCAGGACCCTACCAAGAGCAGGTACCGGGGGAATAACGGGGCCATGGGATACAGCGATAGGGCCACCCGTAAAAAGCGGAAGCAAACCCACGGCCGCCGCATAGTCCTCGACGGTTGACCGCGCGCGCCGGCCTCCCGGCATAGCGGTGCCCGGCTCCCGGATTACCGCCTCCAAATACTCCAACGCAATTTCCCGTTACGGCGGCGCTACGGGCGGGACCGCGCGCCCAAGTCCCCCAAACCCCAGGGTGGTTTTGCCCCCAGCGCGAGGTGGAAAGGCGTCGTGTTCGGCCCGCCCTGGGCTATCCTATAGGCACAAGCCGCGGCCCTCGGATCGGCCCGCCGGCTCAACTTAGGGGGTCACATGCGCGTTTCGGAACTTGCCCGTTACACCACCGCCGTCCTCGCCCTGGGTGCCCTGGCAGGCGCCCGTCCGGCCGCGGCCGCCCTCACCTACGCCGGCTGCGCCGATCTGTCCGCCACGGATTTCACTACGGAGATCCTGAACTCCAACGCCACCGACGAAACCACCATCGAGCCCATGAAGATGGCCTTCGACATGGACGCTTCGGGAAACGTTTCCGTCTTCTTCACGCAACGCCAGGGGCTGCTGCGCAAGTACGATCCGGTGAAAAAAGCCACCATCAACCTGGCCGACTTTTCCAAGTACGCGAATTTCACCAAGGTATTCTCGGGCGGGAGCGACGGCCTGCTCGGTATCGCCTTGGATCCCGGTTTCAAGGCCAACCATTGGGTTTACCTGAACATCAGCTCCGTGGCCGTGGCCAACGGCATGGGGGATTGGCACGTCTCCCGGTTTACGCTAAACGGCGACGTCCTGGATATGGCCAGCGAGAAGATCGTCATCAAGATCCCGCAGAAGTCGGGCAGCCAGCACCCCGGCGGCGCCATGGCCTTCGATAAGGACGGGAACCTGTGGATCACCACCGGCGAGAACAACAGCGCCACCCCGTCGGGAAATACCAACGACCTGCGCGGCAAAATCCTGCGCATCAAGCCCACCGCCGACGGCGGGTACACCATCCCCGCCGGCAACTTGTTCCAGGCCAGCGACAAGACCAAGCCGGAGATTTACATCATGGGCGCCCGCAACCCCTACACCATCGCGATCGACAACGGCCGCAACGGCGTGGCTTGGGGAGATGTGGGCCCAGACGGCAAGGGCGCTACCGAGGAGCACAACTTCGCCACCCAGCCCGGCTTCTACGGATACCCCTTCTGGGCAGGCAACCAGGTTTCCCTGCGCGCGGGCGGAACCACCGATAAGCCCGTGAACAACGAATCGGACAACACCGGCCTCAAAGAGCTGCCGGCGGCCATTCCGGCCACCAACGCCTACAACCAGTCCTGCTCCATTACCGGACCCGTCTACTACTATTACGGCCACAGCGCGCCTTCCGCCGTGCGCATGCCCCCGCATATGAACGGATTGTGGATGGTAAGCGACTTCAGCCATTTCGCGGTCACGGCCCTGGGGCTCGACGCGGGCGGGAAAGTCACCACGCGCGATGCCCTGTTCGCGGACATAAAGCTCGATCGCATCCTGGATTTCCAGACGGGACCGGACGGCGCCTTCTATTTCGTCAACTACGCGGGCTACCGCGATTGGACCTCGAAGACGGGTATCGTGCGCGTTACTTATAAGGGGACATGCAGGCCGGACGTCGACCTGGGACCGAAAACGGTGGCCTTGACGCATATCGCGGCGCCGGGATCGATGCTACGCGTCGACGGAGCCCGGGTTTCCTTTCAGGTGCCTGGCCACCACATCCTGGAGGTGAAAGACCTCGCGGGCCGCAGCTTGGCGGCATTCCGCGGCGAAGGCTACGCCAGCTATGACCTGTCGGGGATCAAATCCACCGGCATCCGCGTGGTCACCGCCACTACCTCCCAGGGCAAGACCGCCTGGAAGATGTTCCGCTAGGGAGCAACTGCCGGCAACCCCGCCAGCAACTTCCCGATTTCCGCTTCGTACCCTTCCAGGAATCCCACCAGGGCGTCATGCGCCCCGGTTCCGGCCGCGGTAGCCGCGTGCAGTCGCGCGTAGAGGGCCGCCATGTAGGCCCGGGAGCGCTGCCCGTGGACGTCGCCCGCGAACAAGGCGTCCAGGAAACGCGCATCCCCGGCCTTGTCCCCCATGGGAATCCCGCCGGTGCCGCCCAGATGGTACAGCAGGAACAGGGCGGCCGGGATGTCGCTGATGCTATGCTGCTTCACGTGCAAGATGGATTCCGTGATGCGCTCCGCGCGCCTTTCCAGGAAGGTCAGCTCGGCGGCGTGTTCCCCGCCCGGGCCAGCCTCCATGCCCGCCAGGCGGCGAACCGCTTCCGCCAGGCGTAGGGAGTTGAAACGCACGATCATCACGTGCAGGGATGGAAAGCAGAAGGAATTTCGATCCACCGCGTGCAGGGCAATCGACTCGAAAGCGGGCAGCGGGCCGGGTCGGGAGCCCAGGGTGGAATCGAGGCGGGCGAATACCTTGCGCGCCTCCAGGAAAAGGGTCTCCATGCCGTCGAGGAAAGCCATCATCTCGGGAAGGGCATCGTCACCGAAGCGGCGATGCATCCAGCCCAGGCTGCCCTGCCATAAGCGCACGAACCCCAGATAGCAGTCCATCCAAGTCTGGTCATAAGGGATAGCGTGATCCAGCTCGAGATCAAGCATAACCCTGCGGCGTTTCGCGGCGCCCCATTGAGGCAGGAAATAGGTCCGCAAGATGACCGAGAGCAGACGGAGATATCGAAACCCGAATCGCGGACGGCGGAACAGCAGCCAATGCAGCCTCCATATGCTGGCGGCCGAGGTGATGGGATGCGGCGGAGGCGGAAGACCGGGCATGGTTGGGGCACAAATTAGGAATTGCGAAATATGGCGCGAATCGGAGAAGAAGAGTCAGAACCCCAAACCTGAAGTCGCTTAGCGC
>JAHFCH010000285.1 GCA_023249635.1 Fibrobacterota bacterium | reverse complement strand
GGCCGGCACCGAAACCCTCGACGCTTCGGAAGACGCCATGCTGGCGAAGACCTGCGACCGGGCCCGCCTGCGCGACTGTCAAGACATCCTGGAATTGGGATGCGGATGGGGATCGCTTTCGCTGTGGATGGCGGAACGCTATCCGCGTAGCCGCATCACGGGCGTTTCCAACTCACGCAGTCAGCGCGAATGGATCAAATCGGAGTGCAACCGGCGCGGCATCGCCAATCTGGAAATCATCACCGCCGACATGAACGTGTTCGCTACCGACATGCGCTTCGACCGCGTGGTCTCGGTGGAGATGTTCGAGCACATGAAGAATTACGAACGCTTGCTGGGCAAGGTGGCGGAATGGCTGCGCCCGGGCGGCGCGCTTTTCGTGCATATCTTCACCCACAAGGAATTCGCCTACGCTTTCGAGACCACCGGCGAGGACGATTTCATGGGGCGTCATTTCTTCACCGGCGGCATCATGCCTTCCGATGATCTGCTGCTGCACTTCCAGCGCGATCTCCACCTGGCGCGGCATTGGCGCGTGGCGGGAACGCATTACGGCCGCACCGCGCGGGCCTGGTTGGACAACCTCGATGGCAACGTCGAACGCGCCTTGCCGATACTGGCCGACACCTACGGAAAAGACCAGGCCCGCAAGTGGCTGGAGTACTGGCGCATCTTCTTCATGTCTTGCGAGGAACTTTGGAAATTCCGGGGAGGCGAGGAGTGGTTGGTTTCCCACTATCTATTCGAAAAGTCGCCGAAACTTGCGTCCAGTGAACCGGTACCGGAACTCCCTTACGCGGACACTACTTTTCCTTTCCTCGACCCCAGGAATTACCGATAATAACCCTGTGTGGCTCCGCGTTTCCGCATGGATAATGCTGCCTGCGGATTTACCTTATAGGGGTGCAATCCGGGTGGGGAACCGGGTGCGTAGCCAGATACAACCAGGGGTCAATACCATGACATCGATGCATAAACTCGCGATCCTGATTTCCGCCGCGGCTTGCGGGACGGGAATCGCCAACGCCGCCTTCACCTATCCGGGTTGCAAGGACGTCGTCGCGGCCGATTTGAAAGTCGTACCCATCGTCACGCGCGCTACGGATAAGATCGAGGAGCCCATGAAGATGGCTTTCGATCTTCTCGCCGCCCCTGGCGAAGACGCCAAGGGCAAGGTCGACGTGTATTTCACCGAGCGCATGGGCAACCTGCGCAAGTTCGACTCCAAGACCTCGACCGTGAAAACCCTGGGCACGCTCACCTTGACCGTCGATCAGGGCAACTCGTCGGACGGCCTCCTGGGCATAGCCCTCGACCCCGCCTTCAAGACCAACCACAACATCTTCATGTACTACTCCTCCATCGGGGCCACCGTGAAGGAGTGGCGCGTCTCCCGCTTCACCTTGAACGCTGCCAACGATAAGCTGGACCCGGCGAATGAAGTCGTCGTGCTGCGCGTTCCCATCCACGGAGGCTCCAAGCATCCCGGTGGCGCCATCCAATTCGACGCCTATGGCGACCTGTGGATTTCCGTCGGCAACGATTATTACAACGGCGACTTCCCGGTGTGGAGCTCGGCCAACACCAACGATCTGCGCGGCAAGATCCTGCGCATCCATCCCACCGCGGACGGCAAGTACAGCATTCCCGCCGGCAACCTCTTCGCCTCCGGCACCGCCCTCACCAAGCCCGAGATTTACATCATGGGCAACCGCAATCCCTACACCATCACCCTGGAGCCCGTGAAGCGCTGGCTGCTGTGGGGCGACGTGGGACCGGACGGCACCGACATGGATGGCAAGGTCATGAACGCCACCGGCGCCACCGAGAAGACCGAGGAATACGACTTGGCCCAGGCCCCCGGAAATTACGGCTACCCGTTCTGGGCCGGCGACCATATGACCAAGTCGGGCATGAACGCCGCCGCGCCGGTAATCCCCGCCGAGACCAACTGGAACGGCTATACCCCGGGTATGACCAATCTGCCTGCCGCCGTGGCGCCCATCTACGCCTACCACAAATCCTGCGCCATCACCGGACCCCTGGTCCGCTTCGACGGAGCCCTGAAATCCTCCATCAAGCTGCCGCCCCATTTCGACAAGCATTGGATGGTCACCGACTTCAACGGAGCCAACCAGAAGATCACCGTCTTCTCGTTGGACGCGGCCGGTAAGGCCATCACGGCCGAAGAAGCCTTGCCGGGCGTTGCCTTGCACGGCCCCCTCGATATGCAGCAGGGACCGGACGGCGCCCTCTACGTGAGCAACTACGGCGGCGTGTGGCGCAACGTGGAAGCCAACACCGGCATCGTGCGCGTCGAGTATACCGGCGACTGCGCCGTAAGCACCGTCGATCGCCGCGGCGAAGCCAACCTGGCCCCCAAGGTCTCCTTCTCCAAGACCGCGGGCTTCGCGGTGGTGGTCGGCACCACCTCCCGCTTCGACCTGGTAGTCCGCGACCTGCGCGGCCGACCCTTGGTCTCCAAGTCGGCCCAGGGAGCCGCCCCGGTTTCCCTCGACGAGATCAAGCAGCCCGGCGTCTATTTCCTCACGGTGCGTTCGCCCGAAGGCGACCAGGTCGTGAAGTTCGCCAAGGACTGAGTCTCCTTTACCCGAGCCGGCCAAGCCGCGTAATGCGGCCGCCCACGGTTCCGCAGCCGCGATAGAGAAAGCCCTCGTTCCCAGGAACGGGGGCTTTTTCATTGCATCGATTTCGATCAGGAGGCGGGAGCGATAAAGGTTCGTCCGACCGGCGCCAAGCAGCCCACTTGGGGATGGGGCTCAGTCGCCGGTACGGACGACTCCGCGGTAGGAAGTCGGACCCTCGCCTACCCGGAGAATGTGTTTTCCCGCCCCAAAATTGGGCAATCCGATCGCGAGGGGAAGTTCGCCGTCGGCAATGATGGAGCGGGAAAATTCGGCCCGGCCGGAAAGGTCCGACAGGGTAACACGCACGGCACCGTCGGCGCCGCGGAAAAGCGGGGAAAGGGTAAGGACATTTCCCGCCAGCCGCGGCGGATAGGCCAAGGTGGCCTTGCGCGACCGGGCGATGCCGGTGGCGGAGGCCGCGGTATAATCCGCGTTCAGCATCACCTGCTGGGCCGCCGGTATCGTGAAGGAATTGTTCAGGGGCCGGATGAAGATGTCCTTGTAATCGACTTCCATCACGATGGTGGTGAAATGCAATTGCATCCCGATCAGGCCTTCCATCACCGTACCCGTATACTCGGCGCACAGGATGCCGTTCATCTCGTGGCGGATCTTGTTGCCGTTGGCGGTGATGACGTACTGGCACCATTGGTTCTGCTTGGCCATGGCCTCGGTTCGGCAGGCCTGGGAAGGGCTAACGCTGGCGGCCCCGGCAGGATAGCCGCCTTCCGGGTACATGGACCCGTTATAGCCATCCCCGATATCCATCTGGTAGCCCTTAAGCGAGTGCTTGGACGAATCGATGTACACGGAACGGTATTGGATGCCGCTGTTGATGTACTCGGTGGAGGTTTCCCAGAGCCGCGCCCGCATGGCGAGCGAGAAGTCGGAGTACTTCTTGGTCGAATGGCAGAAGTTGTTGTAGGTCGATTTCGACTTGCCGATGATCATGCCGCTGTCGACGTGCCAGTTCTCCTTGACGTAAGCCCATTGGTCCAGGCCTTTGCCGTCGAACAGGCTTTGCCAGGGGACTTCGGTAGGGGCCTGCGCCCGCGCGGGAACGTATAGACATGCCAGCGCACCCGCCGCCATACCCAACTTCGATCTGGAAATCATCCTCGCCTCCGGGGAACTCTCCCACGCGCTTCCATAGGATAGCCGGAGCCCGCTCCCCCGGGGCGGCAAGACCGGGGCGGTTGGGATTTTTTATTCACAAATGTGAATCAGCCGGGGTTATGATCAAGGTTACGGTGGCCCGTAAAAGCGGGTTCACGGGAGGTACGGTTACGATGGGATTCCGATTCGCAATACCCGTGCTGGCGGCCCTGGGACTATGGGCCGCCGACCCCGCCCCCGCGGCCCTCTCCGCGGCCATCCGCGACTTCGACGGCTCCCCCGCTCATCCCGCCCCCGCCCTGCTGTCCCACACCGGCCTCTACACCGACTTCACCGCCCGCCCTCGTGCCATCGCCATAGGTATCCATGCCTTCCGCATCAATAGCCCGCTATGGAGCGATGGCGCGGCCAAGGATCGCTTCCTCTCCCCGCCTCCGGGCCAGACCATCGTTCCCACGGATACCGATGCCTACGTTTATCCCGAAGGCACCGTGTTCATCAAGAACTTCGCGGTCGATACCATTTATGGCGACAGTGCCAGCCGCATTTTGGCGGAGACGCGTTTCCTGGTGCTGCATGCCGCGAGCGATGCCACCGGCAACCATCCCTGGCACGGCATCAGCTACCGTTGGGCCCGCGACCAAAGCGAGGCGTATCTGGTGGATCAGGATTTGGGCGAGAACCTGGTGATCAACGTGCGCATGGGCGGGCTGCTGCGCGGCAAACGTTGGACCTTTCCCTCCAAGCACCAATGCAATACCTGCCATTTCAACCGCGGCATTCTCGGCTTCATCACGCCCCAATTGAACCGGCCCTCCGCCGCCAATGCGGCAGTGAACCAGCTACAAGCCCTGGCCGATGCCGGAGTGCTCTCCGCCAACCCGGTTGCCGGCAAGCCTAACGCCTTCCGTTGGCGCGGTCTCGCCGATACGGCCGCCTCCCAAGAGGTAAGGGCCCGCTCGTACTTCGCCTCCAATTGCTCCCATTGCCATGGCAACGGTCCCTCCCCGGGAGACCATATCTTCGATTATTTCCATGCGGAAACCTCCATCGATCAAGGGCCGAACGGCGACAACGGGGCCTACCTCGACAAGCTGACGCATCAAGGGGGCGACGGTTTCCCGCGCTTCATCTACAAGGGCTGGCCGGAAAGCTCCTACGTGCTCAAGCGCATGCTGGTACGCCAGGATTTCGGGTTCAACCCGACCGAGCAGATGCCCACCTTGGCCACCTTCCAACCCGATTCCGCCGGGCTGCGATTGCTGAAGGATTGGATATGCTCCCAGGGTAACCGCCCCGTTACTGCGTGCCGGCTGCCGGAAGTCCAGGCGGATGCCGCGTATTGGGATGCTCCCGCGGCCATCCGGCATACGCCGCAGGCGGGAGGCTCCGGTCCCAGCTTCCGCCTTACGGGAGGACTGCTGATTTGCCCGGGAGCGCCCGCAACCGCCGGCCAGGCCGGCTTCGGGGATATCCGCCTGCTAGACCTCCGGGGTCGCCCCATCGGCCTCACGCGCCTGGGGCCCGGGCTTTTCCGGCCGCAAGCGAAGCTTGCCCCCGGCCTATATCTGGTCGTATGGACGCGTGGCCGGGCCCTGGTACGCAATCTGCCCTGAACAGCACATTCCACCCCGGCCGCAAGCGCTTCCCTTTACGCATATAAACGCGCATATTAACGCGCAAGGCGGACCTTCCGGCCCGCCTTGCTTTTCCGACTATCCATCCCGCGCGCGGAACTACATCCCCGCGACGAGCACCTTCCGGTTGAGCATCCGCTCCCCGATCTTCACGGACACCGCGTATACGCCACCGCGTCCGCCCAGGGCGCCCGCAAGATCCAACTCCTGCATCCCCTCCAACCCGCGCCTCAGTACCAGACGTCCCTGCATATCGCGCACCGTTACCTGTGCCGTTTCCGAAGCCAGCACGCGCAGGCGCGAACCCTGCACCTCGAACAAATCCCCGCCCTGCTCCACCCTATCCCGTACCGCGATGGACTGATCCACCGGCGGCGTACAGGTGCCCGTGTACGCGATGCGCACGATGGCCGTGGTGTTCACGGTGTTGAAGTAGCCCGAATAATTCATGGCGTAGAACGATCCGTCCGGTCCCACCTGCATCTCGGTGGGACGCGAGAGTTTCCAATTGGCCCACACGCGCCCGAACTTGCCCGGAGTCGCCGTAGCGTTCAGGGACATGGTGTCCATGGTCTGCCCGATGTTCCCGTAATTGTTGAAGTCGGTGACGAACCAGGTGCCGTCGAAATGCGGCGGCATCTTGCCCGCGCGGTTGGCATAGGCGTCGTAGCGGTA
>JAHFCH010000099.1 GCA_023249635.1 Fibrobacterota bacterium | reverse complement strand
AGAGCCGGTGGATCTGCTGGTGAACGACAAAGTCGTGGCGAAAGGGGAAGTGGTGGTGGTGGACGAGTATTTCGGCATCCGCATCATCTCCCTGGTCTCGCCCGAGGAGAGGATCAAGCAGCTTAAATGATGCGCTTCCCGGCCTTGCTCGTATCCGCGTTTTTCATCGCGGCGCTCTGCGTTTCCGCCTCTCCCTCCAAATCCCTGTACGCCGCCCCGGCTGCGGCATCCCCCGCCAAAGGGGTCCAGGCCTCCGACGCGGTCGACGAAGATGCTCCCGCGGCCACGCCGGCCATGGAGGATAAATTCCGCAAGCTCCAGAAGGAAATGGAATCTGGCCCGGAACAGCCCAAGACCGTCCCCAAGAACACCCCGCCGCCCCATGAAGGCGTGGCCATGGGCACCCTCGCCATGCAAATCCTCTTGGGACTGGCCTTCGTCCTCCTGCTGGCGGTGCTGACCATCCGCGGCCTTAAGCGTATGCAGGGGAAACTGCTTTCGCGCGCCGGCAAAGGCGGGGACCTGATCGAGATCCTGGAAACCTGCCATCTGGGCCCGCAGCAAAAGGTCATCGCCATCCGATTCAACGACGATGTGGGCATCCTGGGCGTGACCAAGGAGAACATCAGCCTGCTCACCATGCTCAAGGAACCGATGGACGAGTTGCGCAAGGCCCGCGGGGGCGAAAGCAATTCCGCGGTCTTCTCCGACAACCTGAACAAGCTGCTGGATCGCTTCAAGAAGCCGAAAAAGGTTTCCGATCTGCTGGACGAGGCGCAGGGATGAGACAGGGGCTATCGGGTATATCGGAAGTTTGTGAAGGGATCTTTAAAAGATCTTCGTTTGAAAATGGGGCTGAGATCGGAAATACATGCCCTCCGAGAGGCATAGCGTTTGGCGTCGGGCGTCGGGCGTCGGGCGTAAAGACAAAGGAAGAAGCGGGCGAAAGCGCGATTTGGGCCGCAGAGGAGGCTCTGCGGAGTCCCAAGGCGCGCATTTTCGCCCGACGCCCGACGCCCGACGCCCGACGCTGTATTTCTACCCGCACCCTGCTGCTCTATTCACTGCCCGTTCTAGTTGTACTCTTGGCTTCCCACCCCGCGACCTCCCAAGTCCTCCCCAAGCTTTCGGTCGGCTTCGACAAAGCCAAGGGCCCTGCCGATGTAGCCGTCACTCTGCAGCTCGTCGCCATGCTCACCGTCCTGAGCCTGGCGCCGTCCATTCTCATCATGATGACCTGCTTCACCCGCGTGGTGGTGGTACTGACCTTTCTGAAGCAGGCCCTGGGCACCCAGAATGCCCCGCCCAACCAGATGCTGATGGGCCTTTCCCTGTTCCTTACGTTCTTCATCATGGGTCCCACCTTCAACCGCGTCAACGACGAGGCCCTGCAACCCTACCTGGCCGAAAAGATGGACTACAAGGTGGCTATCGAAAAAGGCATGGCTCCCATGCGGGAGTTCATGCTCAAGCAGGTCAACGAGAAGGATCTGGCCCTGATGGTCCGCATCAGCCGGTCCCCGACTCCGAAGAACGTGGCCGAGCTGAGCAACATCACCCTCATTCCCGCCTTCTGCATCAGCGAGCTACGCTCGTCCTTCATCATCGGGTTCCTCATCTACATCCCGTTCCTGGTCATCGACATGGTGGTCTCTTCCGTGCTCATGTCCATGGGCATGATGATGCTCCCGCCGGTCATGATTTCCACCCCTTTCAAACTCATCCTTTTCGTACTCGTCGACGGCTGGAACCTGGTCATCCAGCAGTTGGTGATGAGCTTCCGCTGAGTCATTAGAGGCGCGCCATGAGCGAAATGATCATCATAGACTTGGGCCGCAAGACGCTCATGATGGTGCTGATTCTGAGCGGCCCCATGCTGGTCCTGTCCCTCGTGGTAGGCCTTGTCGTCAGCATCTTCCAGGCGGCCACCCAGATCTCGGAAATGACCCTGACCTTCATCCCCAAGCTCGTGGCCATGGGCGCGGCGCTCCTGATTTTCCTGCCCTGGATGCTGCAGTTGTTCAAAGGGTTCTTCAATGAATTGTTGGAGATGATTCCCACGCTGCTGCGATGACTGAGGAAGAAAGGTTTAAGGTCGAAGGTTTGAGGTTTAAGGGGGATCAGTAAAAAATGCGATACGCCAGCGATCCCCCCTTAAACCTTAGACCTTAAACCTCCTCAGGAAATGATCTCCCACCTCCCCCCCACCTCCGCCCTCGACGGCATCCCCGCCATCCAGGACTTTACCGTGGCCCAGATCGAAATCTGGCTGCTGGTCTTGATCCGCGTCAGCGTCATGGTATTCCTGCTGCCCATCCTGAGCACCGAAGAGGTCCCGACCCGCTTCAAGGCCGGGCTCTCCTTCTTCCTGAGCATCATCCTGTTTCCGGTCATACCCGCCGCATCCATCGCCATACCCTCCAACGTCGTCAGCTACGTGTTCATGGCGCTGAAAGAGATCTACATAGGGGCGGTGATGGGTTTCGCGGCCACATTTATATTCGCGGGGCTCCGCTTCGCGGGATCCTGGATCGATTCCGAAACGGGCTTCAACATGACGCAGATCATGAACCCGGTGGCGCAGGAAGAAGACACGGCGATGGCTCACCTTATCTTCATCCTATTCATCCTGATGCTGTTGGTAACGGGCGGGCATATCTTCTACCTGCAGGCCATGGCTGAATCCTTCCGCATCATCCCCCTGACGGGCGCGCATATGGCCACCACCGGACTGGTTTCGGCATTTGCCTGGCTCACCATGGACTCCTTCGTATTGGGAATGAAGGTGGCCGCACCCGTGGTATCCACCCTGTTCGTTTCATCCATCGCGCTGGCCATCATCGCGCGCATCATGCCCCAGATGAACGTCTGGATGGTGGGTATGCCCATGAAACTGGGCCTGGGAATGCTGACCCTGATTTTCGCGCTGCCGATGATGTGGCAGGCCTTCCTGAAGCAACAGGCCTATCTGCAGCAATATTGGATCGGGCTGATGCGCATGATGGGAAACGCCTGAGATGTCCGCCGAAGACGACGGAAAAACCGAAGACCCTACAGGGAAAAAGGTTTCCGAAGCCCGCAATAAGGGGATGATCGGCAAGAGCCAGGATTTCCAATCCGCGCTCGTGCTGATGGCCGGAACCTGCCTGATTTGGATGTGCTCCGACAAGTTGGTGGGCGGCATGCGCCATGCGATGGTGGAGAGCTTCATGGCCATCGGGGATTTCGAATCCATCCCGGGAAAGGTATTCGATATCGGCCGCCAGGGACTGATCGGCATCGTACTCTTGCTGATGCCGGTGGTGGTAGGCATTACCGCCGTCTCCTTGGCGAGCAGCATCTCCCAGGCCGGGTTCCTATGGAGTTGGGAACCTCTCGGACCGCATTTCGGCAAGGTCTTCGGATTCAGCGGGTTCGCGAAGCTGCTTTCCCCCTCTTCTTTCGTGGAAATCGGCAAGAGCGTGGCCAAGATGTTCGTCGTAGGACTGGTCGGTTACAAGGTGGCCGTGTCGCATTACACGGAATACCTGATGCTGGCCGATATGAACCTCATGCAATTCACCCACCTCTTGTTCAGCGTGAGCGTAGAGGTCATCCTCAAGGCGACAGCGGTGCTGCTGATCATCGGCATATTCGATCTGGTGTACCAGAAGCGGAAGGTGCACAACGAATTGAAGATGTCGAAAAGCGAAGTCAAGGACGAAGCGCGCTCTTCGGAAGGCGACCCGCACGTTAAGGGTAAGATCAAGGCCCTGCGCCAGCAGATGCACCGCAATTTCATGATGAAGGAGCTGCCCAAGGCCACCGTGGTCATCACCAACCCCACCTTCCTCGCCATCGCCATCCGCTATAACCAGGGCGTCGACCGGGCCCCGGTGGTGGTGGCCAAGGGAAAGCGCCTGATCGCCGAACGCATCCGGGATGTGGCCAAAAAGAATGATATCCCCATCGTGGAAGACAAGCCCCTGGCGCGCAGCATGTACGATATCGCGGAGGCCGGGGAGGAGATTCCCGAGGAATTCTTTGCCGCGGTGGCGGAAATTTTGGCCTATGTTTACAGCCTCAAGGGCACCCGCGCCGCCTAACCCTTCCCTGACCCATCCGGGGCATACCCCTAAAACAAACCGGTTTAAGGATCGCGCTAAACTTTCTTGAGGTCTCGCCCGCCCCTTCCCCGCAAATAACCCAAGCCCGCCAGTCCCCCAAAAAACCGGCCCGGGGTTTGCTTTGTTAGGGAAGGCCGAACTTATCATCATCGGCAGGTTCGAGTTGGAACTTTAATCGACCCCGCGGGCGGAGCCCGCGAAGGGTTCGGCGGGCGAAGCCCGACGGACCCTAGGGCCTGAAAGGCCCAGGGACGACGTGAGCGGAGCGGACTCGCGCAAAGCGCGAGTCCGGGCGGAAACAGGGAAATCGGAGCGAACAATCTCATGGAATTGGCAGCGGAAACAAAGAAAGTCGGCGGGCTGCTAGCGGCCCATAAGGACATTCTTATCGCCTTCGTCCTCATCGGCGTCGTCGCCATGATGATCATCCCCTTGCCCCCCTTCATCCTCGACATTTTCCTGACGGTGATGATCTCCCTGGCCATCATCATCATGCTCATCTCCATGTACATCGACAACGTGCTCGATTTCTCGGTGTTCCCGGGGATGCTGCTGATAATCACCTTGTTCCGGTTGGGGCTGAACGTGGCCACCACCCGCCTCATCCTCACCGAAGGCGAGGCCGGCGGGGTCATCAATACCTTCGGCACCTTCGTGACCAAGGGAAACATGGTGGTGGGAACCATCATCTTCATCATCCTGGTCATCATCCAGTTCGTGGTAATCACCAAAGGCGCGGGCCGTATCGCCGAAGTGGCCGCCCGCTTCACCTTGGACGCCATGCCCGGTAAGCAGATGGCCGTGGACGCGGATCTGAACGCCGGCATCATCACCGAGGCCGAGGCCAAGGACCGCCGCCGTAACATCGGGCGCGAAGCCGACTTTTACGGGGCCATGGACGGCGCAAGCAAGTTCGTGCGCGGCGATGCCCTCGCCGGCATCATCATCACCGTGGTCAATATCATCGGCGGCTTCATCGTCGGTATGACCATCCAGGACCTATCCTTCGCTGATTCGCTCAAGCGCTTCACCATCCTGACCATCGGCGACGGCCTGGTGACCCAGATGCCCGCGCTCATGATCTCCACCGCCTCCGGCATCATCGTCGCCCGCGCCGCCTCCAAGCAGAACCTGGGGGACGAAGTAATGGCGCAGCTCTCCCAGAGCACCAAGGCCATGTACACGGGCGCCGGCTTCATGGGCCTTACCGCCCTGATCCCGGGCATGCCCACCATTCCCTTCCTCCTGCTCTCGGTAACCATCGGCGCCATCTCCTTTTTCGTCGGCCGCAAGAAGGCCGTCAAGACGGCGGAAGAAGCCGTGGCCAAGGAAAAGAAGACCGAGGAGAAGGAAACCACCGCTTCTGACAAGATCGAATCGTACCTGCAGGTCGACCAGATGGAACTGGAAATCGGCTACGGCCTCATCTCCCTGGTGGACGTGAACCAAGGAGGCGATTTGCTGGAGCGCATCACCATGCTGCGCCGCCAATGCGCCACCGAGATCGGCGTCATCGTGCCGCCCATCCGCATCCGCGACAATATCCAGCTCAAGGCCAACCAGTACGTGACCAAGATCAAGGGCATCGAAGTGGGCGGCGGAGAACTGATGACCGGTTGCTTCCTGGCCATGGATCCCGGCGGCACCAGCCAGAAGATCCAGGGCATACCCACCGTGGAACCCGCCTTCGGGCTGCCCGCCATCTGGATTACCAGCTCCCAAAAGGAAGCCGCCGACATCGCCGGCTATACCGTGGTGGAACTGCCCGCCGTCATCGCCACCCATCTCACCGAGCTCATCCGCAACCACGCCGGCGAAATCCTCACCCGCCAGGATGTGAAGTCGCTGGTGGACAATACCAAGGCCACCAACGCCACCGTAGTGGAAGAACTCATCCCGGGCATCCTGGGCATCGGCGAAGTGCAACGGGTGCTCATCAACCTGCTTAACGAGAAGGTCTCCATCCGCGACCTGGGCACGGTGCTCGAATCCCTCGCCAACGCCGCCAAGGTTTCCAAATCCGAAGCCTTCCTCACCGAGCAATGCCGCCAGGCCCTGTCGCGGCAGATTTGCAAAGCCTATAAGGATGCCAACGATTGCATCCATGTCATCAGCCTCGAGCCCAAGCTGGAACAGATGCTGGAAGCCTCGGTGCAGAATACCGAGCGCGGTCCCCGCCTTGTCATCCGGCCCGAGCTCGTCGGCCGCATGGTGGGCCGCCTCACCTCGCTGGTCGAGCGCATGGTGGCCCAGAATATGCAGCCCGTGCTCTTGTGCTCGCCGGGCATCCGCTTCCAATTGCGCAAGATCATGGAAGGTTCCTTCCCCAACCTGGCCCTCATCTCGTACAGCGAGATCGCCAGCGGGGTCAACGTGAAAGCGACCGGGACGGTTGTGCTGGGGGATGGCGAATGAAGGACTGTTGTTGGTCTGTCCTCTGCTCGTCGGGCGTACGGGCCGGCTACGCCGCCCCTAGGCGTCGGGCGTCGGGCGTAAATGGGAATACAATCCGCCGCGTCTCCTCGCATTTACGCCCGACGCCTGACGCCCGGCGCCCGACGATATCGCGCACATACGCACCCTCTATACCGCCCGCCCTCGCTTTCCCGAACCGCTTTTCCGCTAGGATTTCACCATGAAGATGAAAACGTTCCAAGCCGACACGATGCAGGAAGCCCTCACCCTGGTAAAGGATGAGATGGGCCCCGACGCCGTGATCCTCAAGTCCCGCCGCGCCTCGCGCAAGGTGGGGAACAAGACCCAAGGTTGCTTCGAAGTGACCGCCGCGCTGGAAGAGCCCATCACCAACCGCAACGGCGCGGAACCCGCCCGGCCCGTCGCCATCACTTCGGATCGCCAGGCCCAGCGCGAAGGATCCACCGAACGCGCCGGTCGAAACGACCGGTTCACCTCCGGGGGACGTCCCCTCGCGGGCCGCGTCCCTCCCGTCTCCCAGTACGATTGGAAGGGCTCCCTGCGCAAGGTTGAAGAGGAAGCCCCCGTCGCCAAGTCCAAGAGCGTGGACATGCTCAAGCGCCTCCGTACGGGAGAAGGCGAAGCCGCCGCCGGCGATCGCCGCGTCTCCCCCATCTCCGCCCCGCCCTCCTCGGAACGCCGCGCCGCGAATGATGCGAGGAGCGTGGAGTTGCGTCAGCAACTCCGGAGCGACGAGCCTAACTCCCGCGCCGCCCTGGAAGCCGATGCCGACACCAAGCTGATCGAAATGCTCCGCAGCGAGCTCAAGGCCATGCAGGAACGCTCCGAAATGCCGGCCCGGGAATTGAAGGGCCTCAAGGACGAAATCAAAGCCATGATGGAATCGGCCGCCGCGCGCAACGCAGCGTTGCAGTCGCAGGCCCACGCCCCCGAAGCCAAGGGTTTCGGTCATTCCGCCATGTCTCCCGCTACCGCCTGGATCCCGAATCTCGAATTCCAGGGTCTGCAGGAAAGCCTCGTCGAAATGGAGATGGATCCGGCCCTTGCCGCGGAAGCCGTAGGCGCCGCCTACGCGGGCTTCCGTTCCGCCACCCAGATTGAAATCCCCGCGGCCTCCGGCGAAAGGGAGTCCGACTTCCTCGCCCGCAGCCTCGCCGAACGCGTGCGCGTATCCGGCGGCATCCGCCTGCGTACCGGCCGGCCCACCACGGTGGCGCTGGTAGGCCCCACGGGCGTAGGCAAGACCACCACCCTGGCTAAGCTGGCGGCCCTGGCCAAGCTGCAACAGGGCAAAAAGGTCGGCATCATCTCGGCGGACAGCTTCCGCATGGGAGCCAATGAGCAACTGGAAATCTTCGGCCGCACCGCGGGAATCCCCGTGCGCGCCGTGTTCAGCCCCGAGGATGTGGCCCGGGCCCAGCGCGAATTCGCCGATTGCGATTTGATCCTGGTTGACACCGCCGGCCGCAGCCACGGCCAGAAGGAAATGTGGCGCGACCTGCAGGGCCTGTTGCATTGCCTGGCCCCGGACGAGATCCACCTGGTGCTGGCGGGCACCACGCGCATGCGCGAGCTGTGGCACCAGTACGGGCTGTACCGCGATCTCGGCGCCTCCAACCTCATCTTCACCAAGCTGGACGAATGTCTCACTTTGGGCTCGGTTTACAACCTCGCGCGCCGCGCCGAGGCGCCGGTGGCGTACCTGTGCAACGGCCAGGTCATCCCGGATCATATCCTGCTCGCGAGGCCGGATCTGATCGCCGGGGCCATCGCCGAAGCCGCCCGTGCGGCCTGTATTCCTGCCGCCGCTTCCGCCGCCAACGCCGCCGCCAGCGACCGCGTTCCCTCGCCGATGGCGGCCGCATAGGCCATATCGGCCCAGGGAGCATGAAAAAACTCAAATGGCGACGCGCCGGGACCCGCCCCTCTTGTCAATTCGCGATGGCGGGGTCCATAATAAACTTATACGCGGATTTGGAGGAACTTGAATGGACGCCTTGTCCATCGCCAAAGCGATAACACGTGCCGTGCTCATGACCTTGGTCCTGGCCGTCATCGGATTTTCGTTACTGTTGGCCCCGACCATCGACGGGACTCAAATAGCCTTTGCCTTGGGCAAGGGATTCCTCACTCTGCTCTTCGGCTGGATTTTCATCCTCATTCTATCGGACACCATGGTGAAATCCATAGCCGCATCGGCGATGGAATCGCGCGTCACCCGCAAAGATGGGGGCATGCTTTACCACTTCCTCAAACCGGATCCCGGAGAGCTGCTCGAAGCCGACGGCCGGACCCCGGTGAAGGTCGCGCCGGAAAAACCTAAACCGGCCACGGCCGATACCGAGAGCGCGGCCTAATGCCCGACTTGAATGAACTGTGGACCGAGTTCCGGGCCACAGGCAGCAAAGCCGCCAAGGATAAGCTCCTGGTCGAATACGCCAGCCTGGTGAAGTACATCGCCCAGCGCGTAGCCATGAACCTGCCGGCCTCGGTGGAGTTCGGCGATCTGGTCGGCGCCGGTATCATGGGCCTGGTGAAGGCAGTGGAGATGTTCGAGCCCGAGCGCGGCCTCAAATTCGAGACCTTCGCCACCCACAAGATCCGCGGCGCCATCCTGGATGAACTGCGGTCCTTGGACTGGGTCCCCCGTTCCGTGCGCCAAAAGAACAAGATGCTCCAGAAGGCCTACGCCAAGCTCGAGAACGATCTCGGCCGGATGCCTTACGACGACGAAGTCGCGGCCCACCTCAACCTTTCCCCCACCGAATTCGAGGAAATGCTCAGCGATGTGGCCCCGGCCACGATCCTTTCGTTGGAGGAAGCCCTCCCCGAGCGCGGCGACGAGAACAAGTCCCTGAGCCTCATCGATACCATCGAGGATCCGCAAGGTACCAATCCCCTCAAGGAATTGGGCTACCAAGAGGTCAAGAAGATCCTGAAGGAGACCATCGCCCAACTTCCCGAAAAGGAGAAGCTGGTAGTCGCCTTGTACCATTACGAAGAGCTTACCCTGAAGGAAATCGGGGAAGTGCTCAACCTTACCGAGTCCCGCGTTTCGCAGATCCATTCCAAAGCCATGCTCAAGCTCAAGGCCA
Organism: Fibrobacterota bacterium; assembly: GCA_023249635.1. Classification (GTDB taxonomy): domain Bacteria; phylum Fibrobacterota; class Fibrobacteria; order UBA11236; family UBA11236; genus Chersky-265. Next base: position 14,186 of record JAHFCH010000099.1, on the reverse strand, counting down.
AGCTTCTCCAGAAAATCAACGCCTGACGCGCCCCATGTCCGTCGATCAAGCCAAACGCGTAAAGCGGATCACCGACTCCCTGATTTCCTTGCCCACCCTGCCTACCGTCATCGCCAAGATGTTGGAGCTGGTGGATAATCCCAAGACTTCCGCTTCCGCCCTTTCCAACCTGATCATGCGCGACCAGGTTCTCACCGCCAAGATTCTCAAGCTCGCCAATTCCAGCTTCTACGCCTTCCCGCGCCAGATCTCGACCGTAAAGCTCGCGCTGGTGGTGCTGGGCTTCGAAAGCGTGAAGGAGATGGCCCTGAGCTTTTCCGTGCTCGGCTCGTTCAAGGGCGAGAACAACAAGTATTTCGACAACAGCCAGTTCTGGCAGCATTCGGTTTCGGTAGGCGCGTGCACGCGCATGCTGGCGCGCGAGACCTGCTATCGCCTGGCGGGCGAGGCCTTCGTGGCTGGGCTGCTCCACGATATCGGCAAGGTGGTGCTCAACCAATACCTGCCCAAGGAATTCGCCGAAATCCAGACCCTGATCTTCGAGGGCGGCATGGAATGCGAAGCCGCCGAAAAGGAAGTGCTGGGCGTGGCCCATGCCGAGGTCGGAGCCTGGCTGGCCGAGCGTTGGAACCTGCCGGTAATCCTGGTGGAGGCCATCCGCTACCATCAGCATCCCGAGCTATGCCCGCGCAATCCGGAACTTTCCCTGCTGGTATACCTGGGCGATTACCTCTCGGCCAAATGCAACCTGGGCAAGAGCGGTTCCAAAGGCATCGAGACCATACCCGCTCCGGTACTGGAGATGGCCCGTAAGATCCTGTCTCTCACCCCGGAAAGTCTGGAAGGCTTCCGCGGCGGCCTCTACGCCGAGTACGACAAGGCCAGCTCATTTATGATGGAAGCGGCGTGAGAATGAGACATTCGCTGTGAACGATTTGATCCGGGATATCGAACTGCTCAAGGCCGGACTGGCCGAGGGCCGCGACGTGGCCGAAATGGCCTTCGACTCCGAAGAGATCTCCGGACTCGCACGCGACCTGGCCCGCCGCTATTCCCAGGCCCGGCGCCGCATCCGCACCGCCAGCGCCTCGCTCAATCGCGCCAAGCTCGAGAAGGAGCAGTATAAATCCTCGCTGACCGAGCTGCAGAAGATCCTCGACCTGTGCCGGGTCATTTCCAGCTCGCAGGATCTCAAGGACATTCTGCACCATTTGCTGTTCCTGCTCAGCGAAATATTGCCCTCGCGGGGCTGCGCGGTTTTCGTAGGCGGCGATCGCTACGGTTCCACCGACGGTTCCCTGGGCACGTCACCCATGCTGTCCAGCAATTTCACGCCGCAACTGCAGCAGATCCTGGCCCAGCATTTCGAGGAAGGCATCATCAAGTGGATCCTCCGGGAACGCCGCGTATGCCTGATACCCAGCTTCGAGGAGCGTGCCACCGACGGCGGCGCCAACGGCGACTTCGCGGTTATACCCCTCACCGACAACGACAGCAACCATGGTTTCATCTGGATCGCCTGCACCATCAAGCAGGAAGAGGTGACTCCCGAAACGACCAACCTCATCTGGGTGCTGTCCAGCCACGCTTCCATCGCCATCATGAACTGCCTGCACCGGCAGCGCATGGAAGCCAAACTCAATGAGCTTAAGCTGCTCACCTCCATCAACGCCCTCAAAGGCGAGATCCTTCGTCAAGGCACCGCCCCCGGCGCCCGCGGTCGTGAAGAAGGCACGGAGGCCGCCGGCAGCCTGCCCGCCTTCCTGCGTGAATTCCAAAAGCTGATCGCCCGTGAGCTCAAACTCGACCCGGGCTTTCTGCTGACTTCCGGCGATGCGGCCGCGGTCGACACGACGGGCGCGGCCGAACCGCCGGCCATCGATGGGGCCGCTTTCCGGGACCACGCCGAAACCCGCAAGTTGCTGCGCCTGGCCCATAAGGAACACGTGCGCCTGGAAGCGGGCGACTTCTACCAGACGGCTTATCCCCACGTGGCCAAGGCCCTCGGTTCCGCCGGCCTGGCCTTGCTCTCGCTTTCGCCCAACGAAGAAGGCGGCGCCTACCTGATGCTGCGGCTATCCGACGACGATATCGGCCGCATCCCCACCCTGCAAGGCCTGCTGTCGGCGGTGGCGTCCCAGGCCCGCGTGGTGGCCGAGAATATCGAGCTCTACGATTCCCTGCTGGCGGCCAACCGCAACCTTACCGCCCTGCAATGGCAATTGGTCCACTCCGGCAAGATGGCGGCCCTGGGCCAATTGGCCGGCGGCGTGGCGCACGAGATCAACAATCCCCTGCAAATCATGCTAGGCCGCATCCAGATGATCCAGATGATGGCCGAGGACAAGAAGCCCGGCGGCAACAAGTCCAAGGTCAAGGAAGAGCTGAACCTGGTGACCGAGGAAGTGCTGCGCATTCGCGATATCGTGCGTAACCTGCTGGATTTCTCGCGCCAGGGGAAGCGGGAATCCTCCTTCTCCCCCATTACCCTCGACGATACCATCAAGGACGTGCTGGCCCTGCTGCATCATCAATTGATCTCCAACCAGGTCGAGGTCAAGCTCAGCCTGGAAGGCGCGGGCACCCGCATCCTCGGCAACCGCAATCAGTTGAAGCAGGTCTTCATCAACCTGATGATGAACGCCATCCACGCCATGGAACAGGAACCGCGCGTGCTGGAGCTGACCACCAGCCTGCAGGACGGAAACGTGGTGGCTACCGTGCGCGACTCCGGGGTCGGCATCTCCCAGGAAAACCTTTCCCGCATCTTCGAACCCTTCTTCAGCACCAAGTCCATGGGAACGGGCCTTGGGCTTTCCATCAGCTACGGGCTCATCAAGGAGCATAAGGGGATCATCGAAGTGGACAGCCAAGAGGCCCGTGGGACTTGCTTCACCATCCGTCTGCCTAAGAGTTCCGATGAGGCGATGGGGTACAATCTGTTGGTCGGTTGAGAAACCGGAGTAGAAATCTCAGGTTTAAGGTTTAAGGAAACGCAACCCATCCCACCTTAAACCTTAGACCTTAAACCTTTCCTCCCCCGCCTCCAATCCCCGAATCCCGCCAAATCCGCCGGAAAACGCACTCTTAACGCCTTATTCCCCCCTAGCTTTCCGCACCAAAGTTAAAGTAAAATCAAACCCTCGTGATGATTGAACCGCATTTCCTCAGCCTATTCGCCGAGCCGGGGGGGACCCTGTTTTTGGCGTCCGCCCTGATAGGCGGCGTTTTCGGCAGCCTGATCGGCGGGTTCGCGGCCGCGCTTTTCACCTATGCCTTTTCGCGACGGCTGTTCAAATCCAAGGTGCTCGACAATGCCCGCAAGGACATCAAAGGGCCCTTGGGCGGATATATGGAATGGCTGACCACGGTGTCCGGGGAATTCGCATTGTGGAAAACCGATCTCTTGCCGGCCTACATCGCCGATTCGGCGCAGGACCAATTCGAGCTGAACCGCATGCGCAAGCTCTTCGTGGATCAGCGCAACCAGCTGTGGCTCTCCAAGCTGGAGGAATACGATACCCTGCTGGAGAAGTTCAATCCCGCCATCAAGGCCATGTGGTTCCGCCAAATGGAATTGCACGAGGCCTTCTCCAAGGTGTTCAAGACCCTGGAATCGGATCCGCCCGAAGCCGTAGCGACCGGGGAGCGCATCGAAAGCCTGGCTTTCGAGCAAAGCCAGCTCGTATCCGATTTCCTCTATCATCTGCAGTATGAATGTCTGCGCTCGGTAGCGACCGCCCGCCCGCGCATGCCCAAAGACATCGTCAAGCCGCGCATCGTCCGCACCGCGCTGGGGCGCATCCGGGTGATCGTGCCCGGGAATACGCAGTCGAAGCTGTAGAACCAGGACCGCTCCGAGGGAGCGGAATCAAAGCTTGGCGGATATCCCCTGCACCGGCATATCGGTCAGCGTGCTGCTTACCTTCTCCATCAACCCGCTCGGAGTGAACGGCTTCGGCAGGAACGCAGCCATCAGCTCCTGGATTTCCTTCTTTATCTTGGCTCCGCCGTGTTCGACGCAGTTCTCCAGGGCATAGCCCGAGGTATACAGCACCCGCATGGCTGGTCGGGTCCGGCGCAACAGCTTGGCCAACTCCTGCCCGTTCATATGCTTGTCCAATTCGACATCGGCGAGGAGCAGATCGATATGCCCCGCATGCCCGTCACTGAGCGTGAGCGCATGGGCGCTGGAATCGGCGGAAAGCACCGTGTACCCGCGCATTTCCAATACCTTGGTCACCAGGCGCTTTACCTGGTCTTCATCTTCAACAAGCAATACGGTTCCGGTCATGCATCCATGATACCGCCTAGCCGCGCGTCCGGTCCACCCCGCGTGAAAACGCGCTGGAACGCCAGATTGGGCGGGGGTATTTGGGTTTTCCGCCTTTGCCCCGAAATCCCCCGGAAACCCATTGCAGGTCCTGAAGGGATAGTCCTATGATCAGACCGGAAGCCCTGACCGTACGGGGCCGCGGACGCCATGCTCAAACCGTTCAAGAAAGAAGGCAAGTGGGGTTACTGCGACGAGCATAATCATGCCGTCATACCGCCCCGCTACGCCCTCGCCTCCCGCTTTTCCCAAGGCCTCGCAGCCGTGGCCGTTCCCGGTCCCACCAGCAAAGCCTGGGGTTATATCGGTGAGAGCGGCGAGATCGCCATTCCGCCGCGCTTCCAAGAAGCCATGGATTTCCATGAAGACTTCGCCGCCGTACGGCCCGAAGCTTCGGAAACCAACGGCAGCTCCGGTTGGGGCTACATCGATCGTTCCGGATCCCTCGTCATCCCTCCCCTCTTCGACAAGGTCGGCGAATTCTCCGAAGGGCTCGCCGTGGTGTGGAAGGACGGCAAGGCCGGCTACCTCGACACCGAAGGCCGCACCGTTATCGAGCCGCAGTACGCGCAGGCCGATCCCTTCCGCGAAGGCTTGGCCCGCGTGCGCCTCGCCGACGGATCCTGGACGCATATCGATCGCCACGGCAAACCCCGCCATCCCGGTTGCCCTTCCGCCGAATCCTTCTCGGAAGGATTGGCCGCGGTAAAACTGTCGGCGCAAGGCGGCTGGGGTTATATGGACGCTGATGGCCGTCCCGCCATTCCCTCCAGCTACGACAAGGCCTTTCCGTTCCTGGAAGGCCGCGCCCGCGTTCTCATAGGCGCGTATCCCCACGGTAAGTTCGGCTTCATCGATAAGCAGGGCAAGCTGGTGGTGAAACCGCGCTGGCATGAAGCCGAGGATTTCCAACAAGGCGTGGCGCGCGTGAAATTCCTGGGCGGCGACTGGCGGCATATGGATGCGGCCGGCCACATGCTCATCCCGGCCAGCCATCGCGATCATCTGCTCTTTTCCGAAGGCCGCGCGCGCACCCTCGTCGACGGTAAATGGGGCTTCGTCGATCGCAGCTACTCCTTCGTCATCCCGCCCCGGTACGACGAGGCCGGGCATTTCTACCTGGGGCTCGCCTCCATCAAGATGGACGCGGGCCATGCCTTCGACGATCCGGATCTCGACATGCCGCGTACCGAGGCCATCGCCAAACCCCGTTGGGGCTACATGGATCCGCATGGTGAAATCGTCATCAAGCCGCGCTTCCTGATGGGCGGATCCTTCAGCGAGGAGTTGGCGGCCGTCAAAGTGCCGACTTTGCTTGGCCTCGCGACCAAGTGGGGCTACATCGATCGGACCGGCATCAACGTAATCCGGCCCGCCTTCGACTTCGCCTATCCTTTCGCCGAAGGGGTGGCCCGCGTGAACATGGGCGGGCGTATCGGGCCTGCCGGCGGCGTCAAAGGTGGCAGGTGGGGCTTCATCGATAAAAAGGGCAGATACGTAATAAAGCCCCAGTTCGAATATGTCTCCTGGTTCGCCGAAAACCATGCCGTGGTCCGGGTCGGGGATAAATGGGGCTATATCGATATGCATGGCGCCCTCGCCATTCCGCCGGAATTCGATGAGGCTTATAATTTCTTCAAGGGCATGGCGCGGGTACGCATCGGCGAGCAATGGTTCTACGTCGACACCAACGGTAAAAAGAAACCCCTCGATTGATTCCTCGGCCGGGTATCTCCCCGACCTCCACTTTACCCCCCGTAACCTAATCCGTCCAAAACGTGACGACGGTCCTTGTCCGCGTCCGAGGGTTCAATTAGTTTAGCGGGTCACCGGGGAGTTACGGGTCATGGACGGTAATCCGACAACAGCGCGCAAGGGATGGCATGGCAAACCCGCCATCGTCGCCTTCCGACGCACCCTGTATCCGGTTTCCCGCACGGGACTTTACGCCATGATGGAACTGACCCGCGGCCGCGTGGACCGGGATGCGGCGATCGGTTTCGTGTTGCGGCAAGAAGGGTATGAGATTGCGCCGGAAGAGCTGGTCGCGCCCTGAAGAACCACCTCCGGCCGCGGTTGGAAGGGTTTAAGGTCTAAGGGGATAACACCAGGTAAGAACGGAATCCAATCCCCCCTTAAACCTTAGACCTTAAACCTTAGACCTTAAACCTCTCTTCCCCCCCTTCAATCCGCCGCTATCCGCACCACCAGCTTCCCGAACTGCCCCCCGTTGTCCATCCGCCGCAGCGCCTCATCGGCCTGATCGAACGCGTACACGCCGTCGATGACGGGGACGATTTTCTTTTCCGATACGAACGCAGCCATGGCCGCGAAATCGGCCGGTGAACCCATGGTTGAGCCCAGCAGGTTGAGCTGGCGCCAGAACACCTTTCGCAGCGGCAGTTCGGGGGGATTGCCCGCGGTGGCGCCGAAGAATACCAGACGGCCTCCGGAGCGGGTGAGATCGCAGAGCTTGGGAAAGGCGGGGCCTCCCGCCGAATCGACCACGCAATCGAAAAGGCCGGCCTGCGCCTGCAGGGCCTCGGCCCAATCAGTCCGCGTATATTCCACGCCGCCCGCCGCGCCCAGCTCGGCCGCGCGTTTCAGCTTCTCCGCCGAGCCGGAAGTTACATGCACGCGGGCTCCCGCGGCCAGGGCGAACTTGAGCAGGAACAGGGCCACGCCCCCGCCTATGCCGGTAAGCAGAACCTTGTCCCCCGCCGCAACCTGTCCCCGGGTGAACAGGGCCCGGTAGGCGGTGACGCCGGCCAAGGGTAACGCCGCCGCTTCTTCGTAGGAAAGATGTTCGGGCATGGGGGCCAGGCTGGACGCCGGCACGCGTACGAACTCGGCGAAGGTGCCCGCGTCGGGCAGGCCGAGGATGCGGAATTCCTTACCCTGCGCCTGTTCCGAAGCGCCCCAATCCAGGCTGGGATCGAGGATCACTTTCCGCCCCAACCACCACTCGTCCACGCCGGGCCCGACATTCTCCACCGTGCCCGCACCGTCGGAACCCGGCACCAGGGGGAATTTCAGGCCGGCATACTGCCCTTTCTGTATCCACAGGTCACGGTGATTGAGGGCCGCGGCACGTATTCGCACGGCGGCTTCGCCGGGCCGCAAGGCCGGCAGGGTTTCCTGGGTCACTCGCAGGGGCGCCCCCATGGCGTCCAAGGTTAATGCGCGATAGGTTATGGACATGGACCCTCCCCTTCACCGGCGTGCCGTAGCCGGGAAGCGGTAAACTAGAAAATCCGTTTTTGGGAGGGCACAGGCCCGGACCCAGGGGCAGTTCCGGCCGCACGGATCGTTCTTATGCCGGGGTAAGAGCCCGTAAGGGAAAGGAGCCTGGGAATGGCAAAAGCATGGATAGGATGGGCATTGGTGGCCGGATGCGTTTCGGGATTGGGAGGGACGGGATGCGTAATGGGGCAGCAATGCGCCTGCACCGACGACTTCCGCAGTTTCACCATCGTCATCCGCGATGCGAATGGCCCGGTCGATTCGGCCCAGGTCCACGTCTTCAAGATAGCGGACGGCAAGGAGCTGGCGCGCGACACGACGCATTGGCCGGGCGCGGCGAAGGGCCAGGTCATCGTGTTTTCGGACAACAATCTGAAGGATATCCCGGCGGGCTCGAAGACCTTGGAAGTGAGAGTGGTGGCCGCCAAGGACGGCAAAACCGGGGAGGCGCGCATGACCCTGGGGACCCAGGACTGCCGGTGCCATGTGGAAAAAACCGCCGGCAAGGATACCCTTTTGATCCAATAGGCGCGCGCCCCCGCCTCCCCCTGGGAAAGATCCGTTGCGGATCGTATCATGCAGGGGAAGGGAGAAAGCGGCGGTCCCCGACCGCCGCGACGCAGCGCCGATGGAAATGACCGGCCCCGCCGAGGACAGTGGACATCGCCTCCAGGACGGAGCGGCTTGCGTGGCGACCGTTACCCGTAACGGGGAATCGGATCTGGTGCACTCCGGGTTCGCCTGCCTTGTGGACGCGGCGGGAAAATGCCTCTGGTCCCTGGGCGATCCGCATTCCAAAGCCTTCTTCCGTTCTTCCGCCAAGCCGATGCAAGCGTTGGCCATGGTCGAATGCGGCGCCGCCGATGCCGTCGGCCTTGACGCCGCCGATCTGGCCCTCATCTGCGGCTCCCACAACGGAGCTCCGGTCCACGCCGAGCGGGCCCGCATCGTATTGGCCAAAAGCGGACTGGGTCCGGAAGCCTTGCGCTGCGGCGACGGCCTGGCGGATCAATGTTCCGGTAAGCATGCGGGCATGCTCACGGCCTGCCGCCATCTGAAATTGCCCACCGATGCCTACCTCGATGCGGAGCATCCCTGGCAACGCCGCATGCGCGACGTGATCTGCGAGTATTGCGGCGTAGACGCCGGCGATTGCCCCACGGCCGTGGATGGCTGCTCGGCTCCCACCCTCTCGCTGCCGGTTTACAACATGGCCCTGGGATTTGCGCGCCTCGGTCGCGCGGCGGGAACAAGGGGACCGGTGGAACGCCTGTTCCGGGCCATGGCGGAAAATCCCCACGGGCATACCGGCGAGCCGGACATGCGTCCGTTCCCGGCCGAGGGGCATAGCGGCCCTTTCCCGGCGGCCATCATCACCAAAGGCGGGGCCAATGGATTGCATTGCGCCGCCATCCCGGGACTGGGGCTAGGCTTCGCCCTCAAGGTGATCGATGGCTCCGCGGCGCCACGCTGGCCGGTGTTGACGCGCGCGTTACGGGTGGCCGGATTGATCTCGGAAGCCACCGCCGCCGCCATGCGGTCGGCCCTATGGCCGCGCATCGATACCCGGCGCGGAGAGCCGGCTGGGGAAATCCGGGTCGAGTTCTGACCGGATAGTCCCATGCCTATGCAAAACCCGAAAGCCTACCTTACCCCGGCCACGCTCACGCCGGTGGCCTGCTTTCTGTATTATTTCCAACGTCACATTTCGCTTTCCTACCTGGCCGCAGGCGTAATCGTGCTGGGCGGCTTTTTTCTGCTCTATGCGACTTGGGAAAAGCCCTTTGCGCGGCGCCTTGCCAAGACCGTATTTCCCGTGCTTGCGATCGCGCTGCTGGCCTTGGGGCTGTGGCAATTCCTGCAATTGCGGGACCCGGGCGATATCGATCACGCTTCCTACTCCTGCGCCTTGTGGAACATGGCCCGGGGCAATCCCTGGTATTCCATCAATAACATGAATTTCTTCGGCACCCACGCCGATTATACCGGCCTGCTGTGGATTCCCATACAGGCCCTGGCGGGGGAATGGGGATTGAAGGCGGGAAAATGCCTATGCATGGTTTTCGCGGCGATGCTGGCGGTACGCCGCTTCCGCGGGAATCCGGACATCGCGGGTTGGGGTGCCGCTGCCTTGCTGCTCAGCCCGCCCCTCGCCTCCCAGTTCTTCAACGGCTTCCACCTGGAATACCTCGCCGCGCCCATCCTGGTCCTCGCCCTGGACGCTTTCCGCGAAAAGCGGCTTGCCCGCTTCCTCCTTTACGCCGCCTTCCTCGCATACAGCAAAGAGGTATTCACGCTCGCGATCGGCGGTATGCTGCTGGTCGCGGTGGTAGAGCGCCGCTCCTGGAAATGGATCCTGCTTCCCGGGCTGCTTTGCTCGGCCATGATGGGCCTCTATTGGTTCGTGATCCTCCGGCATTTCGCCCCCGAAGGCAACAACCTGGAAAGCTTTATGCCGCATTCCCTCGCGGAGATCATGGCGATGTGGTTCCGCCGCGATACGCTCTTCTATTTCTTCCACGTGGGCTTGCCCTTCCTCCCCTTGATGCTGGTTTTGCCCAAACGCTATCTGCTGCTTCCCCTGCCGTTGATGGTCTTCTACGCCGCCTTCACCAGTTGGATCTTCGAATCCATGACAACGCATTACAATTATCCGGTCGCGTTCCTCTGCTTCGGCGGCCTGATATTGGCGGCCAATCCCCCCGAAGTGCGGCTCGGGAGAATCCTGATGGCCTGCGCGGTCACGGCGCTCCTTTCCTATCCCATTTGGCGCCCGAACCTCTCCGTTCCCGCCCCCGACTTCGCCCGCGTGCGCGATGTGCACGACATCGCTTCCCAGGTGCCCGGGGATGCGGCGGTACTGGTAAGCGCGCCTTTCATGGCCCGCTTCGCGGCGCGAAAGGATGTTTCGGACTGGACCTATCGCAAACGCCCCGCGGAGACCTACGACTATATCCTGATCGATCGCGGCTTCACGCCGGAATTCCACGTCGAAAAGGATCGTCTGGAACGGGATCTCGATTCCCTGACCCATTCCCCCGCTTGGGATGTCGCTTTCGCGCGTGACGGTCTATACCTGCTACGGAACAAGCTTTCGCCTGTCCCTCCCCCGCGCCCTTAGGCTGCGCCCGGCCCTTTCCGGCCGGATTTTATGGCTCCCGGCGGGGGCAAAACCCTATAATCACCCGGTGGAACTTTCGCCCGGTTTATCCGTAATCGTCCCGATTTACAAGAGCCTGGAGTGCCTGCCCGATCTGTATCGGAGGCTTACCGATTGCTTGGGCGCGATGGGCAGGGAATACGAAATCATCCTCGTGGAGGACGGCGGCGGGGACGGCTCCTGGGAGTACATCCGGGAGTTGGCGGCGAAGGATAAACGCGTGAAAACCCTGAAGCTGAGCCGCAATTTCGGCCAGCATAACGCTCTCCTATGCGGCATCCGCGCGGCCAACCGGGAAATCGCCGTCACCATCGATGATGATTTGCAGAATCCCCCCGAAGAGATCCCGGCGCTGCTCGCCAAACTCGATCAGGGTTTCGACGTCGTGTACGGCACCCCCGATAATGAGCGCCATGGATTCCTGCGCGACATGGCCTCGGTGGTGACCAAGCTGGTTTTGCAGGAAGCCATGGGTGCGGGAACGGCCCGCAAGGTGAGCGCCTTCCGCGTTTTCCGTACGCGCCTGCGGGTCGCGTTCGAGCGATTCCACACACCCTACCTTTCCATCGACGTCCTGCTCACCTGGGGCACCAACCGTTTCTCGTCCGTGACCGTGCGACACGACAAACGCAGCGCGGGCGTTTCCAACTATACCCTGGGCAAGCTGTTCAACCATGCCATGAACATGATGACAGGCTTCAGCACCGTGCCTTTGCGGCTGGCGAGCTGGATGGGTTTCGTCTTCACCCTCTTCGGACTGCTCATCCTGGCTTTCGTGGTCATCCGGTACTTCGTCCACGGGGAAAGCGTCCCGGGATTCCCTTTCCTCGCCTCCATCATCTCCATCTTTTCCGGGGCCCAGCTCTTCGCCCTCGGCGTCATCGGCGAGTATCTGGCGCGCATGCACTTGCGTTCGTTGGCGAAACCTCCTTACGTGATCGAAGCCGCCGCCGGCGGCTTTCCTCTCGCCCCCACCGCAGGCTGACATGGGCCTGGAACCGTCCGCGCCCGCCCCCATCCCCTTCAACAAGCCTTTCATCGCGGGCAAGGAGCTTTACAACATATCCCAGGCCGTGCTCAGCGGGCATCTGGCCGGCAACGGCGTGTTCACGAAAAAATGCCAAGCCTGGCTGGAAACGCAGACCGGTTGCGCCAAGGCCTTGATGACCGCTTCCTGTACCGGGGCCCTGGAGATGGCCGCCATCCTTTCGGGCGTAGGGCCGGGCGACGAGGTCATCATTCCTTCCTTTACCTTCGTGTCCACCGCGAACGCGTTCCACCTGCGCGGCGCGAAACTGGTTTTCGCCGATATCGCGCCCGATACCCTCAACATCGATCCGGCCTCGGTAGCGGAGCGCATCACCCCTGCCACCAAAGCGGTTTGCGTGGTGCACTACGCCGGCGTGGGTTGCGAGATGGACGAGTTCACCGCCTTATGCGAAACGGGCGGAAAGGGCGCCAGAGGCAGGATCACGTTGATCGAGGACGCGGCGCATGCCATTTGCGCCTATTACAATGACAAGCCGCTGGGGAGCTTCGGCGATCTGAGCGCCTTCAGCTTCCACGAGACCAAGAATTTCATCTCCGGCGAAGGCGGGGCCTTGGGGATCAACGATCCCACGCTCATCGAAAGGGCGGAAATCATCTGGGAGAAGGGCACCAACCGCAGCCAGTTCTTCCGCGGGCTTACCGACAAATACACTTGGGTGGATACGGGTTCGAGCTTTCTGCCCTCGGAATTGATTACCGCATTCCTGTACGCGCAATTCGAACAGGCCGGGGAAATCACGCGCCGCCGCTTGGCAGGCTGGCGCTATTACCAAGAAGGCCTGCGGGCGTTGGAAAAGGCCGGGGACCTGCGGCTACCCTTCATCCCCGCGCATTCGCGCCATAACGGGCACATGTTCTATATCCTGCTGCAGGACGTGAGCACCCGGGACGCCCTGATGGAACACCTGCGGCAACGGAACATCATGGCGGTATTCCATTACGTACCCTTACACACCTCGCCCATGGGTTTGTCGATGGGTTACCGGGAAGGCATGCTTCCGGTAACCGAGGATATGAGCGGGCGTATCCTGCGCCTTCCGCTGTTTTACGATCTTTCCGCCGAAGACCAGGATCGCGTGATCGGCGCCATCCGCGGATTCTTCGCAGGGTAACCCCTAAGTTACTGCGGAATCCAGAAATGCCGGATCAGTTCCCGGCGCGCGACCGAATACCCGCACTTCTCGTACAACCTGCAAGCCCCCGCGTTCATGGCCTGGGTCACTACCGTGGCGCCGGCGCAGCCGCGTTCCGCGAACCATGCCTCCGCGGCCCGCATCAGAGTGGTCCCCAGGCCGGTCCCCTGGCGGGCCGGAGCAACCGCCACCAGGCCGATCTTACCGCCGCCGTCGCCAGCGCTTAGGCTAAGCATTCCCTGAGGCGCCGCGTTGGTCCCGGCGATCAAAACCGCGTCGGCCATGGTCCCGTCCAGGGATTTCCGCATCCACTCCCGGTACAGCGACTCGAACAGGGGTCGGGGGAAATCCGGATCGACGCGGAACCGCGAATACTTCCCCGCCTCGATGGCGAGGACTTCCAGGGCCTTCCGGTCCGCCTCCGTCCCGGCCAGGGTAACCGGAATGGTACCCAGTCCACCTGCGGCCGGTGGCGCGGGCTTGGTAAAAGGCGCGCGGGCCGCATAAGTGATCTTCTCATCGGCAAGGAAGCCGCCTGCCGATTGCGCTACGGCGTTGCCGGCCACATCGGCGGGATCCGATGACCAATACGCCAGCCTGGCGCCGGCTTGCCTCAGCGCGGTAAGCACGGCCGAAAGGGAATCGGCGTCGATGCGCGCCAAGTTGATGCGCGCCGTCGGGAATCCGAAGAATGACGTGTCCCAGGGCAGGATTTCAAAACCGGGCGCGCTCATGGAACAGCCGCCACTACGGCATGGTCATAGGGGATACGCAGGGCGCCATGCCAGTGTACGGAATCGACGCGCGCGAAACTTCCGGCGGCGAGGGCCGCAAAGCCTTCGGGAGTCCGGACGTTGCGGCCCCGATCCCGCGAGACGAAATACCGGGCCGCGGCGCTTTGCCCGGGAACGAAGGCCGGATCGATGGTGACGACCCTTCCCGTCGGCTTCAAGGCGCTGCGCGCGCTCGCGAAAAGCTGCTTGCCTTCCGCGTCATCGAGATGATGCAGCACCCCAAAGGCCAGGGCGATATCGTATTGCTCCTCCCCGTAGGGAGCCGAATCGCCCGTGCCGGAACGCACCGGTTCGCAGAGGAACGTGCCGCGGTCCCCGAAGCGGGCCTGCGCGGCTTCGATATAGGCCGGGCTCATGTCATATCCCGTATATTCGATTTCCCGGGGCAGGAAGCCGAGCAACTCCGCGGTCCCGCATCCGATATCCAATACGCGCGCGCCCGGAAAGGGTTTCAGGATTTCCCGCACGAAGCG
>JAHFCH010000284.1 GCA_023249635.1 Fibrobacterota bacterium | reverse complement strand
GGGTGCTGGCCCCGGAAAGGATTTCGATACCCGCGATCTTGGCGTGCTCGATCTGGTTCTTCAGGCTAACGGTGATTTTGCCTTCCTGGGCCACCGCCGTGAACTCCTTGGCCACCGCCGTATTGGGACCGGGATCCGCGGCCAGGTCCAGGCTCTGGATCACGTTGGTCCCGTTGATATCCACGTCGAACACGCGCTGCCCGGCCGAGGTAAAGAATATTTCGGCGAAATGCAGGCGCACCGTGTACTCGCCCGGAGCCACGTCGAAGCTATAGGCGAGGTCGCCTTGGTCTCCGGGATTCCAGCGCTCCGTCTGGTACAGGAAGGATTTGTCCGTGCCCGCAACCGGGTTGGCGGAAACAAAATTGTTTCCGTAGCTGAAATGGCTATCGCCTTCCCAGTGGTTCCCCTGCGGGTCGATGAAATCCTCGCCGCCGCAATGGATGCGGTAGGGGGGGGCGATGGCGCGGGGCGGATCCTGCGGAAGCACCTCGATGCCGGCGATCTTGGCGTTGCCCGCCTTGTTGATGAATTCCACCGTGATCTTTCCGTCCACGGCGGCGGACAGGTAATCCAGGATCAGCGGGGTATCGGCACCCGCTTGGGCGAATACGTCCAGGTCCTGGACTACGGCGGTCCCGTTGATCTGCACGTCGAACACGCGCTGGCCTACGGTGAAGGCGCCATTCCAGATTTCGGCGAAATGCAACACCACTTTGTAATTGCCTGTCATTACCGGAAAGGTGTACTTGAGGTTTCCGCCGACGGCGTCGTTCCAGCGCTCGCTCTGGTACAGGTACGGGATATCCGTGTTCATGATGGCGGAATCGGCGGAGAAGGTCTGGCCACCTTCGTAATGGGCGTCGCCTTCCCAGATATGCCCGGATTTGTCGACGAAGCCTTCGTTGCCGCATTTGACGCGGTACAGGATTCCCGTCTGCGCGGAGACGGAAGCGATGGCGAGGATTAAGAGAGTGGTCGCGATCCCCAAAACGCGGCCCTTGGCATGCATACTCATGCTGGATCCTTTCGGGCGTCCGATAGTGCCGGCCGGTACGGCGGGACGCGATGATTAATGTTTAAAGAGCGGAAACCCCACGGCCAACCCCGCGCCCTGTCCGGATGCGGCGGCCGATCGGCGTGAACCGATCCCCATGGCCTACCCGTATCCGCGACGTTACCTAAGGTACGAGCGCGGCCTCAGGCCATCAGGTACGCGGACCGCGATCTTTTGTATAAAATCCGTGCACGTCGCTTTTTCGTACCGATAACGTACCGGGCCGTACGCCAGGCTTAGATGCCCATTTCCAGGCGCATCAGGTAATACCAGTCCTTGCCGTTGCGGTCGGTGATCTGGGTCCAGGAAGGCTGCAGATTGAAGGCCGGTACGCGCAGATGGTCGTTCGCCACCTGGGCGTAGATGCGGATGCCGCGGGTAAGCTCGCGCTTGGCGTATACCGACCATTTCCAATCGTCGCGCCGGATCACCGTGTTCTTCATGTCGAACTGGTTGGGATTCTGCTTTTGCACGCCGGTACTGTCCACGCCGTTCACGATCGGGAGCTGGAAGTAGTACAGATCATATTCGCTATTGGGGAACTTCGATCCGAAATGCTCCATCTGGAAGGACAGCACATCGAGCAGGCGGAAGGTAGGCAGATTGAAGCCGAACATATACGGCATGCGTTCGCTGCGCTTCTCGTAGTAGAAGGGATAATTCTTCCAGCCCAGCACGGCCACTTCCCCGAAGATCTTCAGATCGTCGCTGCCCAGCATGCCTGCGCCGCCGAACCAGGCCTTGGGGTCGAGAGAGATGCGGCCCATCAGCTTCAGCCCCTGAAAGGTATAGAAGCGGGTGGTATCGCGCACGTAGGGCATGGTGTCCCGCCCGGCCACGTCGGGATTGGGAACCACGTAGGCATTGCCCGGGTTACCGCTGGCGTCGTTGGGGTTGAAACCCTTCTTGGGCGAGGTGAGGCTGGGCTTGATGGCGATGCAATGATGGCAATCCGCGCCCGCGCCGATTTCCAGGCCCGGGATCACGTCCAGGGTTCCGACATAAGTGGGGGAGAGATCGCCCATGGGCGCGAAGTCGCGTTCCATCGGCAAAAGGAAATCCGAACGGAAGCGGCCATCCCACAGGGGAATGTTCAAGCGCAGTCCCTGCATCATATATGCGGCTTTGGAAACGATGTTCCATCCGCCCGTGGCGAGGTAGTTGGGGTAGGCACCGGAGCGCAACAGGTACTCGCCCAGGTCCATGGCGTCGGGATTGTACTTGTAGGGGAAAAGCCCCATCTGCAGGCTCGCGGTCGGTTTTTCGGTGTCGCCGAAAGCGTAAACGGCTTGCACTTGGGATATGCCGGGTCCGAAACGGGTCAGATTCTTATGGGCCGCATCGCCGTTGATTTCGCCGCCGGGAAGGGCGTACCAGAATACGCCGCCCACGCCCGCCTTGACGCTCAATCGCTTTTCGATGACCACTTCCTGGGTCAGCCACACCGAAGTGCGCTGCAGGAATTGGTCCTCCACCTTCAGATCGTTCACGTGGCCCTTCACCACTTGGCCCGCGTCCACCTGAGTGGTCATGGACAAGGGCAGGGCCGCTACGCCGGAGTTCTCTTCCGCGCTGATCCCGGTGGCCCCCGATAGGGCGGCCGCGAGCAGCGTCGGCAATATCCTTCTAAGCATATTGGACATCTCCTTCGCCCCTAGATCCCGAATTGCAGGCGGACGAGGTAGTAGTAGTCCTTGCCGTTGCGGTTGGTGATGGGAACGAAGGTCGGTTGGGGTCCGGAATTGTAGGCGATGGAACGGAAATGGTCGCAGGCCGCTTGGGCGTAGATCTGGATGCCGCGGGTAATCTCGCGTTTGGCGTAGACTGCCCATTTCCAATCGTCGCGGTTGGCGCGATCATAGGCGGCCAGATCCGCGGTGCCCTGGGGCAAATCGAGGGTGGGCAACTGGTTCGCGATGGGCTGATAGAGGCTGGTTGGGAAACGGGTCTTGTAGTATTCCACCTCCACGGAAAGCACGTCCAGCAGCTTGAAGGTGGGAACGTTGAAGCCCACCAACATCGGCATGCGTTCCGTCATCTTCTCGTACATGTAGGGGTAGTTCTGTACGCCCAGCACCGCGAGTTCGCCGTAAAGCTTCAAGTCCTCGGCGCCGAAGATGCCTTCGCCGATCCAGGCCTTGGGGTCGATGGAGGCGCGCCCCATGAGTTTGATGCCTTGGAAGGTATAGTACTTGGTGGAGTCGTACTCGTAGACGTAGGAACTCGAAGCCGTATCGAAGCTGACCTTCTTGATTTGCTGGTTCGCCTTCACGTGGGGCGATTCATGGCTGGGATGGATGGCGATGCAATGGTTGCAATCCATGCCGGCGCCGATTTCCAATCCAGGCGCGGCCTTGAACGTGGCTACGTAGGTGGGGGAGATATCGAACATGGGCGGAACGTCATGCTCCATGGGCAGAATGAAATCCGAGACGAAGCGCCCGTCCAGGAGGGACAGCTTAAGACGGAAGCCTTCGATCATGTAGGCCGCGCTGGAGATCATGTTCCAGCCGCCCGAAACCACGTAGTTGGGATAGGCGCCCGAACGCAGCAGGTATTCGCCCAGATCCTTCGAATCCGGGTTGTACTTGTAGGGGAAGAAGCCCATCTGCAGGCTGAGGGTGGGTTTTTCGAAATCGCCGAAGGCATAGGTGGCCTGGGCCTGGGAGATGCCCGGTCCGAACTGGGTCAGCTTGCTGCTGGGATCGCCTCCGGTGGGGAGCGCGTACCAGAACAGGCCGCCCACGCCCATCTTGAGGGCCAGGTGATCGTTCACGGTGGCGGCCTGGGTGATCCACACGCCTGTGCGTTGGAAGAAATCGCCTTTGAGCCGGACGCCGTTGAGGCTGGCGGATTCGTGCCATCCCGTCTCGCCATCGATGATTTGCCCGACGTCGATTTGTCCGGTTATGGAAATGGGCGCGAAACGGGTATTGGAATCCTCGCTGTCGGCGGCGGTCGCCATGGCGGCGGAAAGCGCGGAAACGAGGAAAAGATTGAATGCCATCCTGATCATGCTTACTCCTGAAAAAGCCCGGCGGACAACGGTCCGTCGGGCATGGAATGCTTACCGGGGCGCGCTTAGCGCGTGGTCACGAGCTGGCGGATTTTCTCATTGGGCGTGGTAACCAGCACGGCATATACCGTGTTCGGCCGCAAACCGTTCACGGCGTACATGCGGGCGCCCATGCCTCTCTGCGCGAATACCTTATGGCCCTGGAGATCGCAGACTTCCACGCTGTGCGCTCCCTCGCGAGTCACCTGCGCGGTCAGGGAAGCACGGGAAGCTTGCGCGATATTGCCGGCGGAACCGGTGCGCGGCTTGGTCTCGATGGAAACCCCCGAGGTCCATCCGGAAGCCCACAGGATACCGTTGTAAAGCTGGCGGCGCAGCCAGTAGGTATCGCGGAAATACACCCAGTCATGGCCGGCGGCGGTGTAATAGAGACGGCCGCCGTCAGCGGGATTGCGGTACCAGCTCACGGGATGGTCTCCCATACGGCTGTCCGGGGTATAGGTCTTTTCGTCCAGGGTGGAGAGGACATGGATGCCGGCGAGGGTACGCGGGGCGCTCTGGAAGCTGTACCATTCGTCCGTAACCTTGGTAACCTTGGAAATGCCGGCGTTGATGGCTTTGAAGCCTTCGTCGCCCGTATTCGCGGGCAGGCTGTCGTTGAGGACATCTACCGGCGCGGTGGTATGCGTCGTGAACTTGCCTCCGAAGAACGTGACCTTGTCCGGCCAGGTATCGTTATCGTCGGTGGCTCCGTGCAAGGCGACTACGCCGTGACCCTTGCCCTTGGCCCAGGCGAGGAAGGTTGCGCGGTCGGCCGTCGTGAACAGGCCGCTGAACTGGGTATTGTTGATGCAAACCACCACATCATGGGTGGCCAGCGCCAATACCAGGGCATGGCCGTCATCCGTGGTTCCGTTCTTGATCGCCGAACCCACCGAGTCGACGATGAAACCGTCCGGCGGGATCACGGGATTCTGCAGATTGGCGGTCGCCGGACTCAGTAGCATCTTCTTGATCAACGGCGTCTGCTGGCTGATGGGATGGATGTACCCTCCCGGTCCGCAGGGGTTGAAAATGAGCACCCGGACGGGCGCGGCGCTGGCTGTCAGCGCGCATGCCAGCGCGATGCCGGCAATGGAAAGGTTCGCTTGTTTTTTCATAATCCCCACACTCCCTGAGATGATGCGAGCGCCGATCGAAGGGGCACCCCTCCCCTCAGCCGATTCATCGG
This sequence comes from Fibrobacterota bacterium, assembly GCA_023249635.1. Classification (GTDB taxonomy): domain Bacteria; phylum Fibrobacterota; class Fibrobacteria; order UBA11236; family UBA11236; genus Chersky-265. The sequence goes on along the minus strand of JAHFCH010000284.1, from coordinate 819 downwards.
TCGGACATGATCGCCGTCTCGCCTTCTGAAGCTAGCCGTACCCGCCGCCGAAGGCCGGTATAGTTGCGGCAATGATTTGTATAAAATCCGCTATGGGTGATGCAAAAATACCTACCACCTTTAGTCTCCCCTCAAACAGTACCCCGCGTTTGGGTTTTGGGGCTTGGCCCATTCGGGTCCGTGTTTACTTTTGAAAACAGGCCCCCGATATTCAAGCTTCGCTAGCCCGCGCATCCGCATAGGTTGGGTGGGCAGGTGAACCAAGCAAGTCTGGGGGATTCCGTGGGGAAGCGTTTCGCGCCAGTCAGGATCGCGTTGTTAGGGGTGTTGGCGATAGCGGCATCCGTTTGCCGGGCGGCGCCGGTGCGCGTGCTCATTTACCAGATGTGCGGTACTTCGGGTTATGTGCATGCCGCAATCGGATCGGGTTCGCCGCGCTTGGCGACCATACTCAAGAATCCGGCCGCGGCCAACTTGGGACCCGGGCTGATACTGCCGCCGGATGGTTTCACCGTGGATATCCTGGGCACGGCGGCGGGCGCCAACGGTACCACCGACGACGGTCACGCGCTGGTTACGGCCCTCGCCACCCATGACGTACTGATCCTGAACAATAACACCGCCATGGGCAACTTGTTCACGCCCACCGATCGCCAGGTGCTGCTCACCTGGGCGGCCAAGCACGGGGTGGTGGGATTCCACGGCGCCGCCGACAGCCATAGCCTGTGGCCCGCGTGGGATTCGCTCACCGGAGGCCTATTCACCACCCACGTGGTGGCCGTATCCGCCGTGGCGCTCGATTCCATGCCCGTCAACACG
>JAHFCH010000098.1:8332-24054 GCA_023249635.1 Fibrobacterota bacterium | reverse complement strand
GAGAACGTTGAGCTGGATGTACTTGAAGTTCTCCAGCGAGCCGGTGTAGTTGGTGTTGCACTGCATCAGCACCAAATCGGGATTGATCTTGAGCACCGTGTCCACGGCGCGCTGCACGTCGGCAAGGGTGGATGCGCCCGTAGCCAGGAGCAGCGGCTTGTGCTTGGAGGCCATTTTCTCCAGGATCTGCGGCCAGGTGATGTCCCCGGAACCGATCTTGTAGATCTCCACGTAGGGATCCAGCATGTCCACGGCCTCGAAGTCGTAGGGCGAGGAGAAATAATCGATACCGACCTTGTCGCATTCCGCCTTCAGGACGGGGGTCCATTCGAAGGGGATGGATGCGCCCTTATAGACCTCGAACACCGATTTCTTCCACTTGGATTGGTGGGACATCTGCGAGCCCATGGAATCGAACCCATGCTTGCTCACGATCTTCTCGGCGCGGAAGTTCTGGAACTTGGCCGCATGCGCGCCCGCCTCGGCGCTAAGGTGGATGAGCTCTTTGGCCCGGCCGAGGTCGCCGTCGTGGTTGGCTGAGATATCGGCAATGAAGTAGACCGGATCGTCTTCGCCGACCCAATGTTTGCCCATCTTGATCCTATGCATTCGTCGCTCCTACCGAAAGTTCCCTTAGCCGCGCGTAGAAGGGTTCGCCGCGCAGGCGCTTGAAGGAACCGATGCTCTGATCGATGCCGGGCATCTTGAAGCCCAGCGCCGCCTCGGCCTTGCCCACCTTCAAGGTGGTGTTGAGGGGACGGGGCGTCTGGAAATTCACTTCGTGCAGCAGCGCCTCCTCGATCAGGGAGGCGTCCAGGCCGAAGGCCGCGGCGATTTTGAGGGCGAAATCGTGTTTGCTGCACGCGTCGGCCGCGCCCAAGTGGTACATGCCGGTCAGGTTCTTGGAGATCATCGCCAGGATGACGCGGCTGAGATCGTTCACCAGCAGCGGATTGAAAATGGTGTCCGTGAAACCCTTCAAGGACTTGCCCGAATCCAGGGTGTTCACGATCCATTCGGCCAGGTTGACCTTCTGCTTGGTGTTCCAGCCGAAAATGTTGGTGCGCAGGATGAGCGAACGCGGATTGAGCTCGGCGGAAGCCTTCTCGCCTTGCCATTTGCCCTTGGCGTACTCGTTTACCGGGGCGGGCACGTCAGCCTCCGCGTAGCCGCCCCGCTTTCCGTCGAAGATCGCATCGGAGGAGATGTACACGAAGCCCGCCCCCACGCCCGCGCAGGCCTCGGCCATGTAGGCCGGCACCTTCACATTGATCAGGTCGGATTGCTGCGGGTGCTTTTGGCAATAATCGATGTCGGTGAGCGCGACGCAATTCACCACCCAGTCGGGCTTATGTTCCCCGATGATCCGCAGCACGCTTTCCTTGTCGGAAAGATCGGCCCTGACCGTAAGGCAGTCGTTGGAGAGGATTGGGCTGCGATGGTAAATGGCCACCACATCATGCCCGTCCTGCAACGCGGTCAGGAGGAAATTACCGCCGAGCAGCCCGCCGCTGCCCGCGAGGACGATCTTCAAGTGAGCCTCCGGAATCCGGAATGGGCCACTGGGCCATCGATCAGCTTCTCCACGGTTCCTTCGCGCTGCGCCATGGCGATTTTGCGGAAGGCATCGTCGGACGCTTCCAGGTACTTGGCGATGGCATCGTCGCTATGCGCGTACATGGCGTAATAGGCCGTGGTGGCCAGGTACCCCTTCTCCAGCATGAGCTTCACGAACAGGGTCTTCATGGCTTGGCCGTTGTCGTACAGGAAGGAGAAATGGCTGATCTGGGGCATGCCCCCGATTTCCACCTTCAGGGCGTTCTTGGCGGCGATGGCCGCCCAGCCCTGCTGCACCTTTTCGCCCAGGACCGCGAGGCGCGCCATCACCTTATGGCCCGCGATTTTCTTGATCGTGGCAAGGGTGGCGGTGGGCCCGATGCGGTCGGTCCAATAGGTGCTGCTGATGAAGGTGGACTGGACGGACTGCATCACCCTGCCGACGCCGATCACGGCCGCCATGGGATAGCCGTTGCTGATGGCCTTGCCGAACACGGCGATGTCCGGATTCACGCCGAGGAGCAGGTGCGCTCCGCCGTCGGTCATGCGCCATCCGGTGGTGACCTCGTCGAAGATGAGCACGGCGCCGATGCGCGTCGCTATTTCACGGACCTTTTCCAGGAAGCCGTCCGCCGGCCGGAAATTGCGGATGGGCTCCATGACGATGACGCCGATTTCCTTACCGTGGTCGGCGACTATTTTCTCCAGCTCGGCGATCTTGTTGTACGAGAACGGCAGCGCCGTTCCCAGCAGGCCGCGCGGCACGCCCTTGGGTTCCAGGCCCGGGATCAGGTGGCCGTCCAGCTTGTCGTCTTGGGCCAGGTTCGCGGCCAGGTACCAGTCATGCCAGCCATGGTAGCCGCAGAAGGCGACCTTGTCCTTGCCGCTGTGGGCCCGGCCGATGCGCACCGCCACGGTCATGGCCTCGCCGCCCGTGCGGGCGTAGCGCACCTTTTGCGCCCAGGGATGCGCCACCAGCAGGGTTTCCGCCAGCTCCACCTCCTCTGGGCAATTGAGGGTGCTCACGTTGCCGTTGTTCACGGCCTGGATCACGGCCGCGTCCACGTCCGGATCGGCATAGCCGAGTACGCAGGCGCCGATGGCCGAGTAGCTCATGTCCGTATACTTGACGCCGTCCAGATCCCACACCTCGCAGCCCTTGGCCTTGGAGTAGTAGCTGGGCCATTGATCGGGCAGGAACATCTCCGGGCGCTTGGAAAGCAGCTGCGTCCCGCCGGGAATGAGTTCTTTCGCCTTCTTGTACAATTCCTGACCTTTGCCCTTGGACATGGCGGCCTCCCTATCCTGGGTGAGCGATTTCAGATAACCTTCATTGCGGATGATCCCGGAATTCACGTCCGCGAGTTCCGGCTTTCGGCGCAAGAGATCGAGTACGTCCCCCATCACGAAAATCCTGGCGCCGAGTTCGGCGTAGACCGTGCGCACGAATTCCAGATCGACCGCTTCGTCCACGGTCCAGCGCATGGCGGATAGATCGATATCGTGGATAACCGTGCCCAGGCGGAACTTATCGGGGTTCTTGTAAACGTATGGGAAAACGTGCTCGCGCTCCGACTTGAGGGCGGCTTCCTTCCATACGCGTTCCAGGATGGCCATGGAGGTTACCGACACGTCCAGGCCGTCGGGAAAGGTCGGGACCGGATCGGCGGTGCTTACGTAGTCGTATCCGCCTTCTTGGAACCGCGCTATGGCGCGGTCGATAATCTGCGGATCGATCATCGGGCAGTCGGCGGTGATGCGCACGATGAGGTCGGGCGCGAATCGCTTCGCGGACTGGTAGTAGCGATCGAGCACATCGTCGACGCTGCCGCGGACCACGCCAATCCCGAGACTGGCGGCGAAGGCGGCCACCTTATCGTCGGAAGTCTCGATGGTGGTGGCCAGTACCACCTGGTCCACCTTGCGCGCGGCCTGGGTGCGTTCGATGACCCATTGCAGCATGGGTTTGCCGGCGATGGTCTCGAGAACCTTTCCCGGCAGGCGGCTCGAACCCATGCGGGCCTGGATGATGGCGACGGTTTTCATCGCGGTGGGCGAGGCGGCGTTCATTTGCGGGCCCACTTGGCGGGATTCAGGATGTCTTCGGAAACCAGGGCGCCCATTTCGGCGGCGATGGCTTCGGCCTGTGCGGGATCGAGGGCGGGCATATCCAACAGCTCGCGGTTGCGGCGCACCTGGGCGGGCGTCTCGGCGCCGATGACGACCGGAAACCCAAGGGAGAGGGCGAACCGGCTCGCGAGCTCCAGAGCGTCCATGCCGGCTTCCCGCGCCAGGCCGATCCAGCGTTCGCTGGCCGCTCGAGCGGCGGGCAGGCTTTGCCCTACCTTGTCTGGCGGAAGCGTGAGCAGGCCCTGCAGGTAGATGCTGCGGATGAAACAGAGCTTGCCCTTTTCCCGGGCCAGATCGAAAATCCCGCGGGCGCGCATGGATTGATCCCAGGCGTTGCACGGGACCTGCACGACTTCGATATCCGGGTTGAGCAGTGCGGCTTCGGCCTGCTCCGCCGTGTACACGGATGCCCCCAGGTGCGCGATGGCGCCGCGGGCCTTGAGATCGATGAGGTCGCGGAATGCGCCGGTATCCCATAGGCGCAACCATTCCACGTTGTGGATCATCAGGCACCAGAGCTTTTTTGCGCGCAGCCGATCCAGGGATCCCCGCACCGCGTCGGCGATGGCGCCCGGACGGCCCGGATCGAGAGCGGGATTGAGCTTGGTGACGATATGTGGATAAGGGCCTTGGGCGGAAGAAAAATGGTCCCCCAGGATGGCTTCGCTATCCCCGTAGTGCTGGGCCGTGTCGAAGCAATTGATGCCTGCCTCGCCCGCTATGGCGAGGATTTCTCCGGCCAAGGCGCGCGAAGGGCGGCCCGCGATATTGGCGACCCCGTACTCCTGGCCGAGCTGGACCGTTCCCAGGGTATAGTCGGAAATCGAATACCCTTTCCATGTATGGAAGTTCACCGGGAACACCTCATCTTTGCGACCAAACCGTCTACTCCAATCGACCTAGACCGGATGGGTTAAGGTAGCAAAATTTCCTGGCTTTTCAGGCTTTTTTGGGCATTTCCGGCCCTTGGCAATTCGTTGCAAGTCGCATAAACCCGGCCATTTGCACGTACATTGGTGCATATTTCCGCCTCAGGCTGAAAATCCTTCCGCCGCGGGCAGGCCTGGCTTCGTTCCGGACGGTGATACGGCTGGGTTGCTTGGAGCGGAAAGCCGGTCAGCGGAATCAGGGACGGGTGGCGGGCTTGGCAAGCATGCGGGCGAACCAGTGGTGGAAGAAAGCCGAACCCACCCCGAGGATGGCTCCGAGGAAAGCGCCCAGCATGACGATCTGCTTCCTCCTGGGCTTGGTCCTATCCACGGCGATGACCGGCTTGGAGATGACTTCGATGAGGGGTTGATCTTTCAACTCCTCGATCTTCGCAAGCTCGACCTGCTTGCGCAATTGCAGGAAGATTTCCTGGTTCACGCTCAGGGTACGCGTCAGCCGGCCCATCTGCATCATGATTTTCGGGGCGGCCACTCCTAGGTTCCGCTCCCGGAACTCCGCCAAGGAGTTTTCCGTCTGCTCCAATTCCGCGGAGACCTCGCGGATGCGCTCCTCGATGAACATGCGGTTTTCCCTCGCCTGAGTCCGGAAGGCCTTAAGCAGGTAAAGGTTCAGCCAATCGATGGTGTACCGGTTCACATCATAGGCCACGACCGGGTCGTTGAATTGGGTGATGATTTCGAAGACCGCGTTCTTATTGCGCTTAAGCCGGAGGATGCCGCTATTGCGCAGCATGGTAACCTGCCGCTTCCTGAACACGTATTCCCAATCGTCGCGCTTCCCCTTTTCGGGTTGCATCTTCCAAATCTCCGCCATGGTAAGGGAATCGCCTTTCAGCCTCCATTTGCGGTCGAGCATGGCCTCCAGGAACTCGTCATCAGTCAGGATATCCTCGAAGTAGACCGCGGGATTGCTTGTGCCGGGCCGGTTGAGATTGAGACCCGCCATGGCGGCCAGCTGGGAGAGTCCGGCGTCGGAACCTTCCGAGGTCTTGCATACGATTTTGGAAACCGAGACGAAGGTCGGGGGCGTGGTCAGGGCATTCTTTACGGCCCAGGACATGACCAGCGCGCCGACGATCAAACAAGTGAATTTCCTCCTGAGCAATACGGCGAACATGTCGCGGAAATTCACGGTATCCGCCTCCGATGCACTTTGCGCCCCGGGATTCACATTGACCATTCCGACCTCACTCATTTTCGATTTCAAAATCCCGGCTCCAATTTTGACTTGGCTTTGCGATATCCCAATTGGAGGGTTTTCAGGAGCGGTACCGACTGCATGAACCCGGACAAGCGGACCCTGTACAGATCAAGGAAGAAAAGCAGTTTCAGCCGGCCGGTAAAGACCCCGTGGCTTTCGGCGATAGCCCTCAATTCGTGCTTCCCCTTGAGCCAGCTCACGTCGCTGGCCCCGCCCCCAGCCATTTCCACCCATTGGCTGCCGGAGTATTGGAAGCGCGCCTTCGCGCGGAACAACCGTAAGACCAGTTCGTAATCGGATGCGATGCGATAGGTATCGAGGAAGCCGCCCAGCCTTTCGTATACGTCCTTGCGCACGAACATGGTGGGATGCCAGATGGGCATTTTCCAGAAATGCGATTGCCGCAGCGGATTCTTGGATTTGAAGAAATAGGCGGGCCGGTCGGCGAACACCATGCGGATATCCCCGTACAGGACTTCGGCATCCGGGTGCTTACGGGCAAGTTCGGCCACGGCATGCAGGACGCCGTCGGTGTAGACGTCGTCCCCGTTGAGGATGCCGATCCATTCGCCTTGGGCCATTTTCACGCCTTTGTTCATGGCGTCGTAAATGCCCTTATCCCGTTCCGAAACCCAGCGGGAAATCCGGCCCTTGTGTTTCTCCACGATCGCCAGGGTGCCGTCATTGGATAGGCCGTCGACGACGATATACTCCAAGTCGGGATAACCTTGGCCGAGAACGCTCGCGATGGTCCGCTCAAGGGTCTTCTCGGCGTTATAGGTGGGCGTGATGACCGAAATTTTCACCGATTGGACCTGATTTACCCTTGGGATCGTTAAATTTCAGACGCTATATTTACGCGCCCCGCTTCGAATGGCCGAAGGGTTAATTTAGGAAATCCTTGAAAAAAGCGCCGCGCCCCGAGCAGATTGAGCCGTTTCAGCCTTTTCCCGTCCCGAGAGCGGCATGAAGGCTCCTGGCCGATTGGTGATCGGCATCGACGGGCGGGCCTTCCAAGGCCCGAGGACCGGGGTCGGGAGGTACGTGGCCTCCCTTTGCGAGCGCCTGGATCGGTTGTTGCCCGAAGCCCACTTCATCGTCTACAGCCACCTTCCTCTGGTGATGCCGCAGGTTTCGGATCGCTGGCGGTTGCGCGTGGATGGTTTCTTCCTCTCAAAACGTTTCAAGGCGATCGTGTGGCTCAAGTGGCGCTGCGGCGCGATGGCCCGCAAGGATGGGCTTGATCTATTCTGGGGCTCCGGCACCTTGCTTCCGCGGTTGCCCAAACGAGTGCGTACCTTCGTCACTGCGTACGATCTGAATTTCCGGCTCGTGCCCGACTCCATGGTCGGCACCCACCGCATCGCGCACCAACTCTTCTATGCGTCCGACCTACGCCGCGCCGATCGGGTGACGACGATATCCCAGGGCACCGCGGATCGGATTTTCGAAGCCTTCGCGCGCAAGACCGACGCCGTCATCCTGCCCGCGGTCAGCGATCATTTCCGTCCCGCATCCGACTCCGAATGCGGAGAGGTCTTGCGTCGCTGCGGAATCTCTGCGCCGTACTTGCTCGCCGTGGCGACATGGGAGCCCCGGAAAAACCTGGCGCTGTTGATCAAGGCATTCCTGAAGCTCAAGGAACAAGACGCGCTTCCCGGTTTCAAGTTGGTGTTGGTGGGCGGAAAAGGTTGGAAGGATGATCAGTTGCGGGCCTCGATCAGTGAGGCGCAGGAAGCGCATTTGATCCCTCTCGGTTTCGTCCCGGACGGGGATCTACCCGCGCTGTATACCTCGGCCGAGGCCTTCGTCTTCCCGTCGTTGTACGAAGGTTACGGCATGCCTCCGCTCGAGGCCAGGGCCTGCGGCACCCGCGTGGTATGCAGCGATGTCCCCGAGATCCGCGAGGCGGCAGGACCGGATGCCGTTTACGTGCAGCCCAACTTGGAGGGTATCATGGAGGGTATCGTGGTGGCGATGCGCCGGCACAAACCTGGAGACCGCCCGGCCGCCTTGCCGACCTGGGAGACCGGGGCGGGGCAAATGCGCGACATCATACGCGGGCTACTCTCCGCGTGATGTTTGTGATGGTTTGAAATCTTTGCATCCGGCTCCAAACCGTTCCCTCCGGAATCCGCAAGCTGTCCGCGTGCACCCTTTGCGGCGGAAAACCCGTCACCGGCGGCGGGATGAGATCGGAATCGCACCGGTAATTTCAAGTCGGCTTCGGCGCCCCCCTGCTTGAGGTGCCGTGCCTTCCCGCCAACCATGAAACCGGCCGTGGCACTTTCCACCGTGGTTGCCGCAATCGGAAAGGTGCGGAAGTGCAGCTGGTGAAAATCCGGCCATATTGAGGTCGAAAAATACCTAAGTTTGACGATTGTCTTCCTACCAAGGACCGGAGAAATTGCCGTCATGAAGAAAACCAAAATCGTGATCACCGGGGGGGCCGGCTTCGTCGGCTCCCAACTTGGTCACCAATTGCACAAGCAAGGGCACCAAGTCGTACTCATCGATAATATGAGCTTTGGGCACCTCGATAATCTAGTCGTGGATAACGAAACCTTCGGTCAATTGGTGGTCCAGGACATTCGTTCCACCGCGAAGAAAAATTCCGTTTTTAATAATCTTGAGCGGCATTTTGAGGACGTCGACACCGTATTCCATTTGGCCGGGATTTCGGCTCTCCCCGTGTGCCAGACCAATCCCCAGGAAGCCTTTGAAATCAATACGGCCGCGGTAGGGAATGTCCTCGAAATCTCGCGGCGGATGGGTGTGCGAAGGGTGATCTTCTCCTCCACTTCGGCGGTGTACGAAAATAATACGTCCGATTTCCTATCGGAAAAGGAAGAAGTAAATCCGGATTTGGTTTATGCGCAAAGCAAGAAATTCGCCGAAAGTATCTGCGGTGCATTTAGCAAGAATTACGGGATGGATATCATCATCGCCCGCTTCTTCAACCTATACGGGGCGCACCAGGATTTCAAACGCCAATCGCCGCCGTTCACCAGCTACCTTGCACGGGAGTTGGCGGCGGATCGCGCCCCGAAGATTTACAATATGTCGGATGTAAAACGGGACTACGTATATGTTGATGATTGCCTCGCTTTATTGCAGATAATGATGAATGCGCCGAAAAAATATAAGGCGGATATCTTTAACATCGGATCCGGAATAGGATACAGCGTTCCTCAGATCTACAAGTTGATATGCGAAATATCGGGCAAAAAAATTTCCCCTACCGAAGGAAAACCGGAAAGCTTCTGGGATATGTATACGGATTTATATACCGGGCCCCATCCTTTGAACAGCTCGCGGATTTCCAAAGAAGTATTTAAATCGGCCGTAGCCAATACGCAAAAAACCTTCGAAGAGTTCGCCTGGAAAGCCACTTGCCCCATGGAGCGGGGATTGGAAACCGTTTATCAATATGCCGTCGAACGCCGCTGATTCCCGCGTTGGCGCCACAATTCGCTCGTTGTTGGTTGATTTGGACGGGACGTTATTCAACACCCTTGAAGCCAATATAGCGGCATACCGGGAAGCCTTTGATAATTCCCATGTGGTTTTTTCCGAAAAATCCTACCGAACGAATTTTGGCCTGGGTTTCAACGACTTGATTAAAGCCATCGCACCGGATCTCCCGCTGGCGGCCCAAGAAAAAATCAAGCAGGACAAAGCTAGACTCTATCCCGGTTTTTTTTCCTTGGTCATTCCCAATCACCCGCTGATTTCCTTTTTGGAGATGCAAAAGAAATCGTGCAGGATCGTTCTCGTATCAACCGCATCCCGGGAGAATGGCGAAGCCATTCTGGAACATTTCGAAAAGAAGGCGTTGTTCGAAATGTGTTTCTTTCGGGAAGACGTAGCCCGGTCCAAACCGGCGCCGGACGTTTATCTTAAGGCGATTGACTGGCTTGGTACCGATGCCTCGGAATGTTTGGCCTTTGAAGATTCGGACCACGGAATACAATCCGCCCGGGCAGCGGGTGTGCAAGTGATTCCCATACTATGAAAAAAATCCTCGTTTTACTTTTCCTCGCTGCGATTGGATTTTACCTAAACCACAGTCATTTTCCAGACCTCGCGCGTGTTTTCCTTTCCCATACCTCCCGAGCTCCCGGTACCGCTGTAGTGGCCTTCCTGCTTTTCGTTTGCGGGCACCTTTTGCGAATATCAAATAACAGGATCCTTTTCAAAATCATCCTGCCCCGGGAAATGAAGAATAGACAGCTTCGCTTTACCATCACCAATGCCTTCTTCGCCGGCTATTTTTTCAATACCATCCTTCCCTTCAAGCTCGGAGAAATCATCCGCGGTGATTTTTTGGGTAAAAAACTCAAGATTGGCCGTGGCACCGCCCTTTTTGTCATCGCGGTCGAAAGGATCTTCGATTGTCTGATTCTTTCTTCCCTAGGCATCGGGCTTTTGGTCAGCCCGATGATATTCAATTACGGGAATCTGCCGGACCAATATTTCGCGTCGTTGCAAAACCTTATCAAGCTGCCTCTTTCCTTGCTCATATTCGGTGTTATCTTGACCATCTGCCTCTTGACGCTATTCTATGAAATCAAACCCCTCCTGGTACTCGGGCATAAATTCACTTCGCAATTCAACGAACATCTTAAAAACCAGCTTCGCTTCAGGATCTGGTCGACGATTCATGGCATGCACCTGATTTTCCGCAGTACCGTCTTCTCACGGTACATATTGATAGCGGCAGCAATGTGGAGCTGTTATATCGCGGGGACAATTACGTTATTCCGCTCCATCAATGACAATTTCCATTTAAACCTGATAGTTTCCGCCCTGACGCAAATCATTTCATCCCTTACAATAAATGTGGCTTTTACGAATAATTTCCGGGAATCTTTGCAAAACCTCTTGGCGTTCGACGGAAATCCCCTGCCCAACAGCAACCAAATCATCTCTGTTTCCTACCTCATAATTTCCCTGCAATTGTGCGCCCTTATCGCGATATACCTTGTGCAGCTCCTGGTAAACAAGAACAGCCCCCGTTATGCCGAGATCAATGAATCGGATCCACGCCTGAATAAAGTCCAAAGGCAGATCAACTTGGCATCCGGTTTCAGCGATTTTCTCGACCAGTATTTTTCAGGGACCGATTTATTCAAAAAGGTGAACTTGTTTGAGCTCTCCGGAGACATCAAGCTGCTTAAAACCTTCAATGGCGGTTCCAACGCCATTACTTTTCTTGCGGCAACGGGACAGGGCCAGACTAAGTTCGTGCGCAAAGTTTGCAACCAGGCGCATGCGGAGAAACTGAAGGCCCAGCACGATTGGTTAGCGGCCGTTCAGGTATTTCCGCAATTCCCCAGGATACTCTCGCAGGGGACCGCGAAGAACCTCTATTTTTACGACCTTTCCTTTGATTCCACTGCCGTACCGTTTCTGAATTTCATCCACCAAAATCCCGTCGAAAAAAGCCGGAAATACCTCGATGAGATCATCGATTTTTTGAATAAGGAAATTTATCTCCCGGCAACACCCTGCCGGAGCAGGGACAATGTGGTGGCGTACATTGAAGAAAAAGTCATCAAAAAAGTCGGCGAAGTTACGGCTGCGGATAAGGGTCTTGAAAAAATGAACGGCCAAGAATTCGTTCTTGTCAATGGCCAATCCTATCGTGGCCTTTCCGCATCCGTCAATAAGATCCTAAACGACAAGTCTATCATGGATGATCTCGCCGACTATCGCGAATCGCAAATCCACGGGGATTTGACGATTGAAAATATCGTGATCACCGGGAATGGATTCCTGATCCTTGACCCCAACAATGAAAATCACATCTCCAGCCGGATGGTTGATTTTGCCAAGCTCAACCAATCATTGAATTCGGGATACGAATTCCTCGTTCAATTGCGAAGCGTCGAAATGAAGGATAATGCCATCCAATTCTCCGATGAAAGGTCGTTCCGCTACCGGGAACTGCATAAGTTCTTGGATGCCAAGGCCAAGCAGACCTTGTCCGGGTCGGAATACAGATCTTTGCTTTTCCATGAAGCGGTCCACTACACCCGCCTCTTGCCGTATCGCGCCAAGCTTACACCCCATATATTGCCCGCCTTCTATGCGGTCGCGGTGAAACTCTTCGATGAATTCATAGGGCAGTATTGAGGGAAACATAGGATGAGAACGCTTCAAATTCTGATGCCTCTCGCGGGGCTGGGGCAACGCTTTCAGGACGCGGGTTACGCAACGCCTAAGCCGCTTATACCGGTCGATCGCCTGCCCATGTTTCAAAAGGCCCTGAAGTCTTTCGTCAATGACAAAACCGGTAGGGAATGTGAAATAGCCGATATCTTCTCCGTGATACGCCAAGAGCATCAGGATCATTTTGGATTGGCCGATTTGCTGAGGTCAGCGGATAAGAGAATGTCGGTTATCATCATCCCCGATAAGACCCGGGGAGCGGCGGAAACATGCATGTTCGCCAGGGATCAAGTGGATTCCGAAGGCGGCCTGGTGATCCTTGATTGCGATCTTTGGTTCCAATCGAATGACTACGTGGATTTTATCGCGGCTAACCTGATCCAGGAAAATCCGGAATATTCCGGTGCGCTCGCCTATTTCACCGCGAACACGCCCCGATATAGTTTCATCAAGACCGTGGGTGATCGGGTGGATGAAATCGCCGAAAAGAAAATGATCAGCGATAAGGCCGTAATCGGCGCTTACTTTTTCAGCAAAGCCAGGGAATTTTTTGATGAGGCGGGTTTGTCATTGCAGGGTGGCCTGGTCGATACCAATGAATATTATATCTCCCTGGTGATCGCAAGACTGTTGAGGAAAGGGCGCCTCTTCAAGTGCTTTAAGGCGACCGGGTACCATTCCTTTGGAACTCCCGAAGAGCTGAATACTTACCTTGGAAGGAAATCCTGAACCCCATCAATAGCCAATTCCGAATCTGCCGGAAACGGGCGAAATAGTTTATGTTCCATGAAGACACGCCCGATAACCTATCCTTTTGGAAAACCGGTAGCCTAAGTGAACTTGAGGAATGGAAACACGAATAAACTGCGAAATCAAAGGAGAAATCCTTCGGGAAATTTCTGATGAGTTCATTCGGAAGCACCCGCGGAAAAAGTTTCGGTTGCCCATTGAAATCGTAAATCCTCTTGAATTGAAAGCCGGAGAGAATCGACCTCAGGAAAAAGGAGAACGCCCGATCGCTCAAGGGGCGATTGGTGCGGTATGGAAACACGGAACAAGGCTTGCTTACGGCCTTGATAACAGGCAGATTTTGCGTGAAAAAAGTATAAGAGTCGAATTGCATATCGGCATGATTGGTTAGTATGTAATCCGCCGATGCGGCCAGCAGGCCCGCCTTCATTCCATCGCCGTAGCCGGTATTGGTTTCCACGACGACCACTTTAACCTTAGCATCGCTTCTCGCGAGATCTTCGAGGAGGGATCTGGTTTTATCCTTAGATCCATTATCCACGTAAACGTAATTTCGCACGTGAAACAGGTTCTCAAGGCGTTTGTTGGATTGATGGGTTTTATGGATATTCGATTCTTCATTGTAGAAAGGCACCACGATATCAAGCGTTACCCCGCTCCAGGGTCCTTTCTCGAAAAAATCGGCCTCGTTGCTTTCCATCTTCGCTACTCTTTTTCAGCGGACGTGGTATAAATATACGGGTACATTTTTATTTTCCGATTGATTTTGCATGGAATAGAAAGGGCTTTCCGCCAACCGGGTATTGGAAAGCAAATAATCGACATGATATTTCAGGCAGGTTCCGTGTATTTCGTCCGCACTCAGTAGGGACAGCTTCGGCTTTGGCGGGTTGAGCACATTCCCTTTGATATCGAGGTATCTTTCGTACCACGGCTTGATGAATTTTTCCAGAAACGGAAAATCCGATCCGACCACGATTGCGCGACGGCTGAAGAGACGCAATTTCTGGTCTACCAGATCATCTACCGAATCTTCCGGCCAGATGATCGCATCCTGCTCCGTGTGCTCCTGGACCCACTTATAAATGAGGTTTTCCGGAGCGCTAAGATCCGGAATACTGATTTTGAACCGCATAAGGGAGGAAACGGCGAATCCCGCCGAAAGCAGTAGGGCGATGAGAATGATTGTTTGCGAATACCTGGAAGCCACACCATGAATTTTTTCTTCCAGTCGATCCGCCCAAGCGTACCTGGTAAATGGATGGCTTAAAACCAGGCCGAGCAAAAGCGTTAAAAAACTGTACCGCGCGTTGAAGGGGCACATCGCGAAGCTGAGCACGAATAGAATGGGAATAATCACACGTTTTTGTTTCCACGAGTGGACAAGCACGATGGAAATCATTATGACGAAGAAGGGGTAATAATAGGTGAAAGAACGATAAGGACCCACCATGGCCATGGATTTCATGGGGTATATTTCGATGAAAAACCAACCGCAAAAGCAAATAAGGAAATAGTAGGCGACAAGCAGATAGATGAACTTATGGGAAGAACAATATTTCCTCGCGCTAAATGCGGCCAATCCCAGCGTGGCTAAGAATATCAGATCGCAAATCCACGTGCGGATGCCGAATGAACTTGCCAGGTGATGATGTGGATGACGGAACTTGATGACAATATCGATGTACTCTTGTGCCGAAAGCCCCCCGGCATCTCCGCCGGCCCCTTTGAAGATGATGGAGTTCAGGCCGAAAACGAGAACAGGCAACGACATCCACCACATTTTCATCGGCACAAGATTTTTCAGCGCCGCCACGGAATCGGTGATTCTTTCAATACCGGAAATCCTTTGTAGGAAAAATACCGGGAAGAGGAATAGGCCCATTAACGGGTGGATCAGGATGGTGATGATCGCGCACAGCGCGGATGCGCCAAAGCTTTCGGCGACAAAAAATCCCAAGGAAAAAAGCGCGAACGGCAGCGATAGACTCTGGCCGGTCAAATCCGGTTTCTGGAAAAACCAACCGGGAACAGGTGGCGCAAGATGTTGCGAGAGGATCCCCAGGGCCACTGCGACAATGGCTACCCAGGTGGATTTGGATAATTTTCTGGCCAAATAATAGATGCCGTATTCGACGAAGATCAACCGGGCGATATTGGACCAAGCCACGAACTGCTCATAACTACAGCCGGGTAGCTTGCCACCATAATAAAAAAAGCGGGCAACGAAATAACGCGGCGAATACCCGACGAGGCTGTTGGTGTAAAAATCCCGCACGATATAGTGGGGATCCATGAGCCTTTCGACGAGGAAAAAATTATCTATCACTCCCCATTGCCAAGCGACTTGATACATCAAGGTGTAAGCGACAATCAAAAGAGCCAGGCAAATCAACGCCTGCATTCCGAAATCTTTCGATATGTTTCGAATCATTTGGTTGTTTACCCCTTTGGACAGGAGGATGGCAAAATGGGGTTCGATTTATTCATGCTCCCCCGGGCCTTCTTGGATCGAGGAAAGGATCTGGGAGGTCGAAAGCCCGGGGATCTTTTCCACGATGTGGATTCTGCCGCCCAGACTCTTCACCGTTTCCGCTTCAATGCACTCGGATCCGTAGTCCGAACCGTTCACATGGACATCCGGCCCGATTTGCTCGAGGAACGGCATCGGGACATCTTCGTCGAAAATATGGACGAAGTCGATATCCCTCAAGGCGATGAGCATTGCCGCCCGTTGTTGCTCGGAAATGACCGGTCTGCCGGCGCCCTTATAGCGTCTCACGGATGCATCGCTGTTCAGGCCCAGGATCAGGACATCCCCCTGCTTCTTGGCTTCGGAAATGATCCGGAGATGCCCCGCATGCATCAAGTCGAACGAACCGTTCAAGGTTACGATCTTGCGTCCCAGGGTGCGTAGGTGTTTCGCGAGGGGCGCCAGATCGTTCCTCGAAACGAGCCGG
>JAHFCH010000098.1:0-8322 GCA_023249635.1 Fibrobacterota bacterium | reverse complement strand
GTTCATTCCCGCGCCGGTTCCAATGACCTCTTCCCTCGTCACCGTGGAGGTGCCCACCTTTCCGACAACCACGCCCGCGGCCCGGTTCGCCAGGATGACCGCGTTCTCTATGGAGCAACCGGAAGCCAATGCCAGCGCGAACATGGCCACTACGGTATCCCCGGCCCCGCTTACATCAAACACTTCCCTTGCCTCCGTCGGTATCTCGAAGTTCTTCCCGTCCTTCCCGAAATACGCCATTCCCTTGGGACCCAAGGTCATCAGGATATTTCCCCGGATGCCGACGGAGAGGGCCGCGCCTATGGAATTTTTCGAGGTCCCGTCCATTTCCTTTTCCGGGAGCCCCATGAGTCCTTGGGCCTCTTTCCAATTCGGGGTCAGGTAATCGCACCCCGTATAGAATTTGCCGTGTTCGGGCCGCGGATCAACGACGACTTCCTTGCCGGCTGCGTGCGTTTCTTCGATGATGAACCGGCAAGCCGACTCCGTGAAAAACCCTTTGGCGTAATCGGATAGGACAACGATGTCCGCGGCCCCGAGGTTCTCGAGAAAGAGTCCCAAAATACGGCCTTCCGCCTCGGCGAGCACCGAATGGGTCTGTTCACGATCCAACCGCAACAGCTGTTGGCGTTGGCCCATGACCCGGGTTTTCCTGATGGTAGGTCGATCATCCGAAACCGCGTGGAATTCCAGTCCCTGGTGGGCGCACAAAGTCCGGAATTCCGTACCCCCGGTGTCCTCACCGATCAATCCGATGAGGATCGCCTTGCCCCCCAGCGAAGCGATATTGGCTGCGGTATTGGCCGCGCCTCCCAATGTCAGGTGGGAGTCCCTGATTTTCAAGATCGGTACCGGCGCTTCCGGGGAAATGCGGTTCGTATCCCCGAACAGGTATTCGTCCAGGAAAACATCACCCAATACCAATACGGTTTTTTCGGAGAACGAAGCCAGCGAGTTTTCCAGGGTTATCCCCAGGGGAAGCTCTTCGAACGCGCGGGGCTCGGCCCCGGTCACTTTGTTGTCCATCCCATCCCTACCCGGAATAATTTTCAGGGAAAAGTTCCCTCTCGACGATTTCGATCACGATATGGAGCACGGTCATATGGACTTCCTGGATGCGATCGGTGTTCACCGCCTCCACCCGGATTTCCGCGTCCCCTTTTCCCTTCAAGGCCCCGCCGTCCCGTCCCAGCAGCAGAACGAGTTTCATCCCCAACCGCACGGCCTCCTCAACCGCCCTGATTACGTTTTTCGAATTTCCGGAAGTGCTGATGGCGACCAATACGTCTCCTGGTTTGCCGTAGGCCAGCACCCCGCGAGCGAACACCTCTTCAAAGCCGTAATCGTTGGCGACGCAAGTCAGATGGGCGGAGTCGGTGAGGGGGATGACCGGTAACGGCTTCCTGTCCTTACGGTAACGGCCCGTGAATTCCTCGGCCAGATGGATGGCATCGCATGCAGAGCCCCCATTCCCGCAAACCAGGGCCTTGTTTCCGGAGCGGAAGCAATCCGAAAGGATCTGTCCGATGTGGGTGATTGATTCGACGTTCGCGTCCTTTGCAAGGAAGCCCGCCAAGACCGCGGCGCCCTCGCCCAAGGAATTCCTAACCCATTGCATCGATTCGACGGATCCCATGATTGATTCCCTTTTCGGTGGACACCGAGCGCGCGCGCCCTGGTAGGTTTATCCGAAATGCTTCTTGTTGTGAAGATGGAATACGGTTCCGATCTTCTTCATGCGGAAACGGCTCTCCCAGAGAGGCGTCGGCTTCGAACGGAACTCCAGATCGGATTCGAAGTAGATTCGCTTAATCTTGTCCAGGAATGGTTCCCGAATGGCCCGGATGGTGCTCACCTCCGAACCTTCGGTATCGATCTTCAGGACATCGATGGCATCTTCCTTGCCTAGGATTTCTTCCAAGATATCGTTCACCTGACGGCATTCTACTTTAATCTTTTTGCCGGAGTCTACCAGCAAGCCGCCGAAGCGTCCTGACTCCTCGACTCCGAAATCGAACGTTCCCGCTTTGTCCGCGACCGCGACCTTATTGATTTGGATGCGGCTTCCGTATTCCTTCAGGTTCATTTCCAGCTTGACCAGATTGGCGGGAACCGGCTCGAAGAGGTAACATCTGGTATCCGCGCTGCGGGTCAGGAAGAAAAGCGCGCTCAGCCCGATATTCGATCCAATATCCACTACCACCTTGATGTCTCCGGAGGCAGGATAATCCTCGCGGCAGAATATCTCATTCGCTGTAAGCATGTCCTGGTAATGGAAGAGAGTGGGCCGTACGGTACCGATAGGGGACTTCACGGCGATTTTATACGGGTACTTGCCTTTGCCGAGAACATACATGCGGAACGCTTCTGGAAAATCTTCATACCTGGCAAACATGTTTTTCAGAACTTTGTAGTTTTGCGAATTGAAGACCGCCGATGCGACGAGCCCGAGATTTCTTTCCCCTATTCGCATATCTTCACTCCGATTCCCGTTTTTAAACGCTAAATCCGATTCTTAAAAGTCGAAATCGCCTCGAGCACCTTATCCGCGCCGATGCTTTGCATACAGAGATTCTGGTCGCACCCGTATTCGAACCCCAGGTTCAGGCACGGGGAACAAGGGATGGGGGCTTGGATGGCTATTGCATTCTTGTTGAGCGGTCCCCATCGCTTGGCCGAGGTCGGTCCGTTGAGTGCAATCAGGTTGCGCTCCAGCATGGCTGCAAGGTGCATTATGCCCGTATTCACGCTGATGACCAGGCTGGCCCCTAAGATCAAATCGCTGCATTCCACCAGGGAAAGTCTCCCGGCGCCTACTTCAACGAGTTCTTGGTTTCGGCACCCGGAACGGACGGCTTCCGCCCTTTCCTTATCGACTCCCACCCCGGTCAGGACGACTTTGCCGCCTTGCGAGGTCAGGTGGTCGATGATTTTGATCCAGTTCTCCTCGGGCCATTCCTTGAGGTATGGAGTGGTGCCACCCGGGAACATATGAACCACGATGTGGCCCCCTGCGACTTGCTTGGGGGAACTCAGCAATACAGGCGCGGACTCCGCGGCTATTCCCGAGGCCCGCACGAGGGACCGGTAATTCTCGAATTCATGCGCCTTCGCGGAATGCTCTACGACCTTATCATAAGTGAAATGACGATATTGCCCGCGGGTCTTGTACCCGAGCTTGAATCGGGCGCCTGAAAAATGGGACAAAAGCGAGTTATATCGCGGCCATTGCCCGAAATCGAAAAGCAAATCGATGGGTCCATTTTGGCGGATGCTCCGGATCGCGTTGAGAGGATTCTTGATATCCACTTTCACGAGCTGATCGATCCCCTCGAGCATTTTTCCGGCTTGAAAATTATTCGCCGCGGCGAATAATGTCAGCCGGGCCGCGGGGAAACCGTTACGCAGATCCCGGATCAACGGCGCAAGCAGGAGCGTATCGCCGATGGCGGCGATTTCGAGGATGGCGATCGACCGGACCTCTCCGGAGGGCATCGAAGATTTCCTGCGGAAAAGGCCCAACAAGGCGACCAGGGGGATCCCCAACCACCTGTCGATGAATTTAAGTTTGGCGTTTCCCCGTTCCGACGTCGTCAGCTCCGCTTTTGATTTGCTTTTTCCACCTTCACGCGCAGGGGCCGCCTTGGCAGGCGCGCCATCCAATTTTTGCCGAAAACGCGCAGGGGTGATCCGCGCCGTAAATCTAGCAAAATCCCCGTGGGCCGGGATCCCGATCGAAGCGGGCGCCGGTTTCGCGCAGATAGGAGAGCTGGGCGGAGAGACCCACGTTCAACCAGAAGAACGATAGGTATATGGGCGGATAGCTCACGCCGT
Source organism: Fibrobacterota bacterium (assembly GCA_023249635.1). GTDB lineage: Bacteria > Fibrobacterota > Fibrobacteria > UBA11236 > UBA11236 > Chersky-265. Next base: position 4,488 of record JAHFCH010000098.1, on the reverse strand, counting down.
TCAGGATCATCCCGGGGAAGCTCAGGAAGCATCCGGTCGCGAAGCACTCGAGCCTGCTCCCCCGGAAATAGGCATGGTTCCGATAGCCTTGCTGGATCAGCACGAATATCACCAATCCCATCGCAAGGGTGCCGAAAATCCCGGTCTCGCCGAGTAAATCGGTGAGCCAAAACGCCGTCGTGGCCATCGGCCCTTTTTGCACGCCGCTATTCTCGAGCTCGATGCGATCGTTGAGGTAATACATGATGTTACCCAGCCCCGCTCCCGTCCAGGGGTGTTCCAATAGGGCCTGATAGCCGCTCCTTTGTTGGTCGGCGCGCATTTGGGTGGTCTTATCCTCGGAGTTGCCGAAGTTCACGAACCGATCAATCACCAGTTCCGCGACTGTGGTTCCAAATGCGGTGGGCACCATGTTCGCGATCGAGTAGGTCAAAAGCAGGGCGCCGACGAAGATCGCCGTCCCGATCGACGCGACCTTCAGGAAGTACCGACTGGACCCGTCCTTAAACAGGAGCCAACCGACGAGCAGGCATTCCAGCGCGAATCCCAGGTAGCTGCCGCGGCTGTTGTTGATGAGAAAGACAGGGAACATCAGCAACCCGGACCATAAGCCGATTTTCCGCATACGCGGTGTGGCCGATCGCAAGGTCGACATGGCCAGCAGGTATCCCCAGGCCATGACCATGAATTGCCCGTATTCGTTGGACTCGGTGAAGAAGGATTGGGGCCTGCCGAAATTGGTGACCCAACCCATGGCCCTGAAACGGTAAAAGGGATCGATATACCCGTTCACGTTGGCGATGAAGGTGCCGAAGATGAGCCACCAGGAGGAGACGAAAATATTCTCCGGGCGCTTGATGATCAAAGCCGTCATCGCAAGCGGAACCAGCATGAAGGTGGAGATGAGCACGATCTGCTTGATGCCCATTTCCAGGTTCAGGGCCTCCAGCATGGACGCCAGTCCAGCGAGCAGGAAAAGGAACAGGAAAAGCCACAAGCGCGTGTTCTTCGAAATGATGCCCGCGATGTATTCGAGGCGGAAGACGAAAACGGCCATGACCACGAAGGTATAGATGCGGAGGTTGATGGCTCCGTCCAATACCTTCTGGCCCGTGATGATGCCGATGATTATGGCGGCAAGTGCGGCCCTTTCAAGCCACGCCTTTTTCAATTTTGCCCCGGCCTAGAAATCATTCGGGGCCTTTCCCTTCCAATGGGCCAAGGCCTTTTCCAGCGGAAAGTTGAAGGTGAAGCCGTTTTCGATGAGGTATTGCGGCTTCAGGTTCGTAGGAAAAGCGACTTTGCGGATGCGCACGGGATGGATCGGGCTTTTTCTGCCCGTAAGCCTGGAGGCGGCCTGAGCGCAGTACGCGACCGCGATAAGCGCGGGCATGGGTACCCGGAATGTTACCGGCTTGTTGCCCAGGGACTCCTGAATGGCCTTTACCATGCCCCGGAGGGGAAGGCAATCCCGCTCCGCGTAATTGTAGACAATGAGCCGCTCGTTCCTGGCGATGGCGAATTCCACGCTTTCGATCAACCCGTAGACGTAACCGTAGCCCTTGACGATATCCGGGCTCCCCGGGAATACGAAATAGCCCTTTTTAATCGCGCGAATCATGCGGGGAACGTTCTCGACGTCGCCGGGCCCGAAAATGACGCTGGGCCTGCATATGATCAGCCTGCGATCCGCGCCCCGCTCCATCCAGGCCGAATGGATTTTCTCCGCGATGGCCTTTGAGATGCCGTACGGGGTCTCCGGGTATTGGCGGGCGGTTTCGGGGGTAGGGGCATCCATGCGCCCGTAAGAGGACATGGTGCTGGTGAAATAAAGGTTTCTGAATCCGAGGGCCTCGGCCCAGACCGTGACCGTTTCCGCGCCCCCGACGTTGGTATCGAAATACTCGCGCGGCTCGGAACCCGGCTCGCGGCAAAGGGCGGCGAGATTGAAGATCCAGCTCCCCTCCCGGTCGAATTCCGGGATCGATTCCACGATCGGCCGCCGTACGTCCACCCTCCGGCATTCCACGCGCGCGTCGTCGAAAGCCTTTTCGCGCAGATCGAAATTGTAGATGCGGTCGAATCGGCCCCGCTCCAGCAGGGCGCGGATGAGGAATCCGCCGATATACCCGGAACCGCCGGTGATGACGCAGATTTTCGGGCTCATGGGGCCCGGAAGGGACGGTAAAAGTATGCCATCTGGGCCTGGAATTTAGGAAAATCCGGACCCGGGTGGGTCTGGCCCCAAGGCTTGCTATCTTAGGGATCACCTGCACCATCCACGGTTCGCTCTCCCCGTAAAGGCCGATAAATGGCATACCCGCGTCGATTCCCGATTTGCTGCCTGATTCCCGTCCTGACTCTGATCTCGGGATGCGACAAGAAGAACAATCCCGTAGATCCCGACATCGACCTACCCGAACCCATCACTTCGAGAACGGCACCCATGGTCCCGGCGGTTTCGCCGCAATGGCTCAACCCCAAGCTGCAATCGCAAACCCTCAACGCCATGCAATTCCTAGACGCGAAAACCGGATACCTGGTCGGGGAATCGGGTACCATCGTTTCCACGGCTGATGCCGGGGAAACCTTTTCGGTGAAATACGAAGGCTCCAAGGGGCTCTACGCGGTCCGATTCTTCGATGCGGATTGGGGGATTGCCGTAGGGGACAGCGGCATCCTGCTCACGACCAGGAATGGAGGGGAAACCTGGACCACCCGGTATTTCGGGCAATCCCCCTTGGTGAGCGTGTGCACCGATCCTTCCGGGACCGCCTTGGTGGTCGGATATTCAGGCACCCTCTTGAAATCCTCCGACCGGGGGCAAACCTGGTCCCTGAAAAACAGCGGCACGACATCGGATTTCGTCGCATGCGCCTTCACGGATTCCGGCCATGCCATCGCCAATACCGACACATTGCTCCTGGCTTCCCGTAACTTGGGTGATACCTGGGCGCCGGTTTCCCCTTGGGGTAACCAGGGAACCCCTGTCCGCGATTTATCGGGCCTCCTGCGCGGGGATTCCGGGTCCCTGGTCGGGATGAGCGGGGGAGCCGCTTACCAAAGCCGGGATGGCGGCCATAGCTGGCGGGCATTGGCCCTCGGGACCCCGGGTGCGATTTATCCGGAGCTGCGGCGCGCCGTCCCGGCTCCCGGAGGCAACCTTTTCCTGGTGGGCTCGGCGGGGGTGATCGTAAAAGTGCCCGCGGGCGGAACGCTCGGGCCGATCGATCGGCAAACAACCACGACCTTCAACTTGCGGATCGCCGACTTCCCCTCCAAGGATACCGGATTCGCAGCCGGCGCGGGCGGGGAAATCGTACGTACTTTCGATGGCGGGAAATCCTGGATGTCGCTTAACAGGTTTTCCAACTGGGGAAACCTCCAAGCGGTGGATTTCCCGGACGCGAAAACGGGTTTCATCGTCGGGGACAAAGGCACCATACTCAAGACCGTCGATGGGGGCCGGACCTGGATTGGATTAGACGGGGCCGGCGGGCGCGACCTGCTGGCGGTCCATTTCCTGAATGCCGAAATCGGGTGCGCGGTGGGAAAACGGGGCACTGCGCTCTGGACGAAGGATGGCGGGGCAAATTGGATTATCGGCGGCCTCAACTCGGATGCCACCTTGGCCGAGGTTTATGTCCTGAATGCGTCCACCGCCTACATCGTTTCCTACGGAACGGGCAATAATTTCAAGACGCTCGACGGAGGGAATACCTGGGTCGCCGTCGCGTCCGAAAATCTGCCCCGATGGTTGGGGCAAACGCTCGGGGACGGGTTGTTGAACGACGGTATACGGATCGTGCCGGGTCGGGAAAACCTCCTGCTGGATGCCACCATAATCGGATATTCTACCCGACCGGATTCGACCCAGGGATTCCAATCCTATTTTTTCATAGATGTCGATGCCCGATTCCGGGCCTACTCGCCCGCGCAGCCAGGCGCCTTCTATGCCTTGGGCGGGCAGTACCTATTCCGCGGGAATTCCCGGAAGGGAACCCTGCTGTACCAAAATCTCCATCTCGATACCATCCTCAACGGAATCGATTGCCAAGGGGACGGCACCTGCTACCTGGTAGGTGATCAGGGGACGATTCTCAAATTCAAGGGGGAACCTTAACGCGCGGCCAAGCCCGCGATAAGTTCCCGGTAGCGCGTACCGGTTTTCTCCCAGCTGAACTTGCCCAGCTGCGCGCGGTACTTGCCCGCGTCCGGCGCCCAACGCTTCTCCAACACATCCTCGATCGCCCCTACGAACCCGTCGGCATCGTCGGGATCGAAATAGCGGACGGCATCGCCGCCGACCTCGGGCATCGATGCGCGGTTCGAGGAGATCACCGGGATCCCAAAGCTCATGGCTTCCAGGATGGGCAGGCCGAATCCTTCGTAAAAGGACGGGAAGACCAGGGCGCGGGCGCCGCGGTAATGCTCCTTGACTTCGTCGTCGCTCACGAACCCGGTGAAATGGACCCTGCCCGCCAGGGT
>JAHFCH010000097.1 GCA_023249635.1 Fibrobacterota bacterium | reverse complement strand
GACCGTGTCTCCTTTGCCGTAGATCACGTTGTAGGTCGACGCGCCCGCGGCGGTGTCCCAGGTTACCACCATGCAGCCCGTCCCCGAAGCTGCCGCCACGTGGATGGGGATGGCCAGGGGGGTGGCCGTGATGGTGTCGCCCAGGCGTGATTCCGATCCGCCGCTCACCGAAGTCAGGGCGAAGGCGTAATGGATGCCGTTGTTCAAGGTCGTCAGGGTATACGGCGAGGCGACTCCCGTTGCCTTGGTGTCGTTCTTATCCACCCCGGGCCCGGCCCGGAAGTAAAGGTTGTACGAGGCCGCGCCCTCGGCCGGGGCCCAGGTCAGAACCACTTTGCCCGTTCCCGGTGCGGCCGAGAATCCCGATGCGATGCCGACGGGAACGATGCGGACCGGCTGGGAAAGCGGTGAGGATCGATCTCCGTATCGAACGCCGATGGTGAAGCAGTAGGCTTTGCCGTTCGTCAGGGCTCCCACCAGTTGCCCGGGAAGCGCGTCTTCGATCTTGAGCGCCGTGGCCGAGTCGAAATTGTCGCCCTGGGAGTACAGCAAAGTGTACTTGGGGCCGCCGGGCAATTCGTCCCACACCAGCTTGGCCTGCCGGTCGTCGGCGATGGCGATGACGGAAGCGGGGGGATACACGGCGACGCAACGCTGCGCATCGGCTGAAACCATCTGCCGCGAAGAATCCAGGGGAGCGCAGTCCAGTTCGTCGGCGACCTTATCGCCATCGTCATCGGGATCCTGATCGTTGGGCTTGCCGTTCTTGTCGGTGTCCACCAGCTTGGACAGGTCCGGGAATACCACGGCGCCCCCGTGCAGCTTGGCCCAGGCCTCCAATCCGGCCCGCACGCGCGCCGGGTCCAGACCCTTCTCCGCCGCGGCCACTTGCGCCTTGCTGGCATAGCCCAGCAACCCATCCGGACCAAAATCCTCGGCCAGGGAGTCGAGCACGGCTTGCATCATACGGGCGGCGCGATCGGGAGAGCCGCCCCCCTTCTGCACCGCGGCCTCTCCCACGATCCCGCTCAAGGTCAGCAGGAACAGGGTATGCGGGTTGTTGCCGCCGAGCAGATCCAGGGAGGCACCCGCGAACGGGCTGGAGCCTTCGCCGTTGGCGATGCCCAACTCGCGCCGCAGTTCCTTTTCCGCCACGGTCACCGCGTCCGCAACCTTGCGCCCTTGCGACATCAGCTTCTTGATGCGCTCCGTGGAAAGATGGGTGAAGGCATTCACATGGATCAGCCGCTTGCCGTCTTCGGGAACCGGCGCGATCGCCTTCAGGGTCAAGTCGTAAGCGGATACCGCCGCCGTCATCTCGTCGAAATACTTGCCCGTGCAGGAGAACTCGGCCGCCCCGCCCGGCAAGGTGAGACGGAAGTCGCCGGAATCGTTCTCGGTGGCGGTTTCGTAATTCTTGCCGGAGGGATCACCGCGGCGATCGAGCATGGATACGCGCACCAGGGAATGGGACGTGAACGGGCCTTTGCGGAAATCCCCGCGCATACGGTACTGCGTATCGTTCTGGGCGGTTTTTTCCGTCCCCAGGCAGCCCGCGAGAGCCGAGATGAGGACCAGGAGGGCCAAAGCGGTCGCCATCACCGGGAGGAGGGTGCTCGAAGAGGGGGGATGCGGATGCCGATCCAAAGAAAGCATCATGGCGATCTTACGGGCAGGAGACCGGATTCTCCGATAACTCCACGGTAAGAAAATGGTCAGGCTCCGCGCATTCTGAACGAAGCGCAGCCGCTTCGCGGCTAACCTGCGGGATGGTGCGGACTTGGCCCAATGCCAGGTCGACGGCGTATCTAGGGGACTAACCGAAGTACGTAGGCTTTCCCTCCCAGTCCGGCGTCCCGATAGGCCACCATTACGTTCCCGTCGGCCCCGACGGCGATACACACGCTGTTTACCGATCCGGCCGAGACGGCGGGCTTGCAGGCATTGCGCCATGCCCCATCGGCGTACTTCATCACCGAAAGCCGTCCGCCATGGGCCTCATCGCCGAAGGCCAGGTAGGGAACGCCGGAAGCATCGACAGCGAGACTGAAAGTACTGATCGCCTGTTCGGTGAATCCAGCCTTTCCCAGCGGTTCCCAACGGTCCTGCGACCACTTGGCCGCCGTGGCGCGGAATCCCGCCGCGCGATCCGGAAACAGGAGGATAGCCCCATCGGGTCCGGCCGCCACGGCCAATCTACCCGTTGCGGCTTGCTCCAGGAGTCGACCGGGATCCGGGCGCTCCGTCCAGGACGGATCCTTGTAGGACAAGATGTCGGGATGGGACTGGCCCAGCCCCGCATCCCCAATCAGCGGTATGCCGTCCGCCCCGATTTCCAGGCTCAGCGCGCCCACGGGGTTGGTGGTAAATCCGGCCGCGCCCTCCCTGACCCAGCCCGAGGCCTGCAGACGTCGCACCGAGGCGCGATTGCCGGACCCCGAGTCGTTGAATGCCAGCCACGGTGCATTGCCCGCGTCCAGGGCCAAGGCCATGAATTCCGCCTTGGCGGCCGAGGCCGGTCCCGATCCCGCGACCGTCCAGACACCGGCGGCATAGGATTTGACGACGGCCCGGCCCGCTTGCTCCAGATCCCCGAAAGCCAGGTAGGGCGTATCGTCCGAGCCGACACGCAAGGCGCAACAGGCATAGGGTGTCACGGGGGTGGGGGCGGGCAGTAGTTGCCAGGATTTGCCATCGAAGGCAGAGACCTTCAACCGATCGTGGGCTTCGCCGTTCTTGCCGACGTCGACGAAACCGAGAAAGGCCTTGCCGCCGCGCCCCAGGGCCAGCGACAGGTAGGAGGCCGAACTGTCGGATACCGGGCCCTGGCCAACCATCAAGGTGGAGGAATGAAAGGTGGCAGTGCGGGGGCTGGAGAGCGGGCCTTGGAACCCGTTACGGGAAGCTTCTACGGCGCAGGTGTACGCGATACCATCGTCCCGATCGGCAACGGCGAAAGGCGCGACGGCGTTGCCGAAGCGCAGTGAGTCCTTGCCCACCTGGCCGCGCGTGCCGCAATAAACCGCATACCCGGACGCTCCCGGCAGGAGATCCCAAACGAGCAGCAAGGTGTCCGGTTTGGCGCTCATGGTGAAGCCCGCCGGGGCGGGCATGGGAACGGCGTGCAAGGTTCGGCTTGCGGTGGAAGCGGCCCCGGTGGCTTCGGCGCGCACGACGAAGGCATACGTCGCATCGTTCTTCAATCCATCGATGCGCGCCGAGGGCGTATCGGTCCGCGAGCGGTCGGCGGCGGTGTCGACTGCCGTGCCGGCTGCGTAGAACACCGAATAGCCGGTGGCGCCCGGCACCGGGGCCCAGCGCAAGGAGGCTCCGCCGTCCTCGATGGCCAGGGACAAGCTTTCCGGCGCGGCCAGCGGGGTGGCGAACACCGAATCGGCCCGCAGCGATTCGGAGGATGCGTTCACGGCGCCGATACGGAACCGGTAGGGGGCTCCGTTCGCCAAGCCTTCGAACCGCGCCGGCGGCCCCAGGGCCGAAGTTCGCGTTTCCGGCCCCGTGCCCCGCCGGTAATACACGACATAACCTTGGGCCCCGTCGGCGGGCTTCCAGCCCACCGTAACCTCACCGGTACCTGCGGTCGCGGTAAGCCCGCCGGGAACCGCCATGGGGACCGATACCATGGTCGCGCCGGAGTCGGAGGCGCCTTCCGCCGCCAAGGCTTGCACTCGGAATGCATACCGCTTACCGTTGACCAGCGAGGGAACGGTGTCCGGCGAGTTTCTGCCGGTCCGGGATTTGGACGCCGGACCCACGCTATCCCCTTCTTGATAGAAAACCGTGTAGGTGCCCGCGCCGGGAACGCCGTCCCAGGCCAAGATTACCGCGCGGTCGAGACTGGACACCTGCGTATGCCCGGGAGCGGCAAGCGGCACGGCCGAGAGGACAGTTCCCAATCCCCCTTCCGAGGGGCCGTTGGTACCCGCCAAGGCGAAGGAGTAACGGGTGCCGTCCAATACCTTGTCCAAGGTAAAGGGAGAGGTAACATTCGGGATACGTTGGTCGCCTTTGCCCGCGGTAGGGCCGGAGCGCAAGTAGAGCGAGTATGCGGTCGCGCCTTCCGCCGCCTCCCATTCCAGGCGGATTTTCCCCGTACCCGCCATCGCTTTCAACCCGGCGGGGATGGCCATGGGAACCGCCGCGGCCGCGGTCGATGGCGCCGAGGAGGCTCCGCCGTAAGCCGTGCGCACCGCGAAACGGTATCCCGATCCGTTGGCCAGCCCGGTAACCGCCATACCCGGCCGCGCATCCTCGATCGCCTTGGCGGACCCTTCCGAGAGTGCGTCGCAGAGGCACCAGAGCAGCGTGTATTTTACCGGGCCGGAAACGGTGTCCCAGGAAACCGTTACCTGCTTGTCGCCGGAAAGGGCCACCACCGCCGGCGGAGGGAATGGGGCAACGCATGCCTGCGAGAAATTCTTGAGCATGGATCGGGTGGAATCCAGGGGCGCGCAATCGATCGCATCGGCAACCTTATCGCCGTCGTCATCCTCATCCGCGGCGTTGGGCTTGCCGTCGAAATCGGCGTCCAGCAGGGTTCCCAGATCCTGCCATGCGGCCGTCGTGTGGTGCGCAGCGGCCCAGGCCGCCAGTCCTGCGGCGGGCAGGGCCGGATCCACGGACGCTTGCGCGGCGCGGAGCTTTTCCTTCAGGGCCTTTCCGAGTTCGCCGTCCCCGGTGAGGTCCGCCGCCGCCGAATCCAACAGGTATTGCAGTTGCGCGGCGATGCGATCCGGAGCGCCATGGGCCTCGGGCAGGCAGGCCGCTTCCATTACGGCCGTTACCGTGGCCAGATAGGTGGTGCGGGAATCGAGGCCGCCCAAAAGATCCAGATCCTCGGCGGCGGTTTTGGCGTCTGACCCGGTGACTTGGATGCCCAGCTCCGAACGCAATTCCGCTTCGGCGCGGGAAACCGCCGCGGCCGAAGTTGCGCCGCCGGCCATTAGCTTCAGGATGCGCCCCGCGGCCATGTGCGTCAGGACGTTCACGTGTACGCGATTCCCGGGGGCCATGGTGATGCCGCGCAACACCAGGCCCCCCACGCTCGGCTTGGCGAGCATCAGGTCGAAAAAATCCCCATGCACTTTCAATTCGATCGGTCCCGCCGGCGCGATCAACGCGAAGTCGCCGGAGTCATCCGTAGTCACGGTCACGACGGGATCCAGGTCGGCCCTGCCGGCGGCGTTCAATGGCGTTGCGGTTACCTTGCCGTCGGCGAGGAAAGGACCCAGGCGGAAATCCCCGCTTAGGGAAACCGGGGAGCGATCCACGGCAGCGGTCGCAGTGCCGAGCGGTTTGCAACCAATACCGATCGTCATGGACGCGAGCGCCAAGCCGAGTGCTAGGAGAGATACCCGTTTCCGGTCAGCGGCGGTATCCCAGTGGGAGTCCATACCTTATCATAGCGGCAGGACCCACCCGGTCGCCAATCGGGGTTCCCCTTATAGGTGGGCGAGCATACCCCCATGAGGGGTAAACATTCGCATAGAATAGCCAGGAAGCGGTTGAAAAGGGGTCGGGCTTGGCGTTCCCAAGGGGATTCGAACCCCTGTCGGCGCCGTGAAAGGGCGCTGTCCTAGGCCTCTAGACGATGGGAACTTGACCCGAGGCGGGGTAAAGGTAGTACCAATCGGTCGTTTTTGGAAACCCCGACGGGGCTAGGGGGCCGCTGGAGGCAGGTAAACCCGGGCATCCACGAAGATCCGGAACAATTCCGCGTCGATTTTTCCGCCCTTCACCTCGAATCCGATGATGTCCAAGGCTTTCTCGGTGGGCATGGCCTTTTTGTAAGGCCTATCCGATGCGGCCAGGGCATCGAAGATATCGCAGATGGTCATGATCTGGGAAGGCAGGGGTATATCGTCCCCTTTGAGCTTGCGGGGATAGCCGGTGCCGTCGAGCTTCTCGTGATGCGAGAAGGCGATGTGGGGCACTTGGCGCAGGTCCTGGGTCCAGGGGATGGCGGAAAGGAATTTCCAGGTATGGGAAACGTGGGAATTTATTTCGTCGCGCTCCGCATCGCTCAAGGTCCCTTGCGGGATGAGCAACCGGTTCAATTCATCTTCCCGTAGGTACCCAATCGCCGATCCGGTCGGGTCGGCGTAGGTGCGCACTCCCACCGAGCGCAGGTACTCCAGGGTCGCATCGTCCAGTCGCGCCGGTTCATTGGCACGCTCGATGGTGGAAAAGAAGGACTCCACGCCTTCCAGATCCTTGCGCTCCTTTTCCTCCAGGCGGCGCAGCGCTGCTTCCGGATCCTTTTCCGTTCCGGCGCGCAGCAAGGCGACCTTGGCCTTTTCGATCTCCCAAGAGATGGTACGCTTGATGTATTCCGATCGCAGCCGGATGCCTTCCATCTCCTCCGGGAACAGTTTCTTGGCCTTGGTCAGGATATGCTCGCGCACCCCGATCTTCCCGAAGTCGTGCAACAAGGCGGCATAGCGCATCTCGCGCGCCTGGGTCTCGGTGAAGCGCACCTCGCGGTACTTGCCCGTGTCAATGCGCGCCACGCAATCCGTGAGCCGGACGCAAGCATCGGCTACGCGATGGCTATGGCCCGAAGTGGTGGGGTCGCGCGATTCAATGGCCATCACGCTGGCGTTGATGAAGCCTTCGAACAGGGCCTGGATATCGCGCTCGTACTGCGCGTTGAGCAATGCCACCGAAGCCTGGGAGGCCAGGGAAAGGGAAAGGTTCAGGTCTTCCTGCTTGTAAGGCACCACTTGGCTATCGGCGGCCTCCAACGAAGTGATGGGGCTGGTCTTATTACGGCATTTGTTGATGAGCTGGATGGCTCCCACCACGCGGTTGCGGTTGTCCTTCATGGGCAAGGTCAGCATGGAGCGGGTCCGGTAGCCGGAGCTCACGTCGAATCCGCTGTTGTGGCGGAAGGCCGCGGTCTTGGGAATGCCGTAGACGTCCGGGATGTTGAGGGGCTTGCCTTCCAGCATGGTGAATCCGCTGATGGAGGATTTGCTGGGTGGCATGGTCATCTCGGCGAAGTTGAATTGCACCGACCCATTGCGCGTCAGCTTGAAGCGGATGCGCTTGTTGGCCCAATAGTCGTTCTCGGTTTCCCGCTTGCCGTCTTCGGGTTCCACCAGGTAAAGGCACCCGGCATCGCTCCCCGTCAGCTCCATGGCCTTTTCCAGGATCATGATGAGCAGGGTATCCAGGTTGCGTTCCGCCATCAGCGCCATGCCGACCTGGTTGAGCTGACGGTTGCGGGCCTCGGTAATCGCGTTGGTGTTATGCAGCACCAGGCACTGTTCCTTGAGTTCCAGGAGACGGAGCATATGGTGGCAGGCCAGGCCCAATTCCTTGGGGCCGGGATTCGCCGAAAGCCGGACGTCTACCCACGGGGGAAGCGGAATGTCCTCCGTCGCCGCTCCGCCTTCGCCGCCCGCGGAACCGGAACCGATGGTATCGAAAGGATCCCACAGCATGACGCCGACATGCTGGAACAGGAAATCGTAATCCTCCCCGCGCTCGAGGGATTCGGGGGAAATGACCAGGATGCTGAAAGGGTAAATGTCCTTGAGTGACATGGACTTCCGGCATTCGAGCGCGCGCCCGTTAGGTAAGGCCGTAGGAAATTCCAGGGAGGTGAAATTGTGGACCAAAACCGCGGGCAAGCCCGCTGCTGGGCCGGGTTCGGCGTTCTGGGGATGGGGCTGGGCCACGTCCGATTATAACCTTTCTTTGACGACGCTTTCAGCCTCGTCGACGCCGGTCGGGAGCATTCCGAGGTAGGAATTGGAGCTGGGGCGGGGCGCACAGGCAGGCGCCGAAGGGGCTTTATCTTTCAGGAAAACTATTTTAAACTATAGGCTTATGGAAAACCGGCTTCCGGGAAGGGTAGACGCCAGGTGAAATACGGCATTTACTCGGACATCCACAGCAATCTGGAAGCCCTGGAAAAAGTCCTCGAAACCATGGAAACCCTGGGCGTCGACCGCAGGATTTGCCTGGGGGATGCCGTCGGGTACGGCGCCAATCCCAACGAGTGCGTCAACCTCATCAAGAACGTCAGCTCCGTCACCTTGCTCGGCAACCACGATTCGGTAGCCTTGGGACGCGAGTCCTCGGAGAATTTCAACTTCTACGCCCGCAAGGCAATCGAGTGGACCAAGGAAAACCTCGACAAGCCCTCGGTGGATTTCCTCGACAAGCTTCCGTACGTCGTCGACGAACCGCCGCTCACCTTCGTGCACGCCAGCCCCCGTTCACCCGTCGACTGGTATTACATCACCAGCTTCGACGATGCCATCGACGCCTTCTCCTTCTTCAGCGAGAAGATCTGTTTCGTGGGCCACACGCATATCCCTTCCATCGTCGTGATGGAGAACGAGCAATCGTTCTGGGTTTCCGAAACCCTTTCCCATAAGCTGCTCCCCAACCAACGCATCCTCGTCAACGTAGGCAGCGTCGGCCAACCGCGGGATCGCATCCCCTCCGCCTCCTGGTGCCTGTGCGACACCGAAGCCATGTCGGTCGAAATCGTGCGGGTCAACTACGATATCCCCAAGACGCAGGAAAGAATGCGCCGGTTGGGTTTCGCGGAGTTCCTGATCAATCGGTTGGCTGAAGGGCGATAAGTCCAAGATTCCCTGCGGTCGTTTCTTCGTTCAGGTTTAAGGTTTAAGGGGGATTGGTCTCATAGGCCCGGTCCCGTTCTTCTCCCCCCTTAAACCTTAGACCTTAAACCTTTCTTCATTTCCTACCTTCTCCCCCGCGCATGAAGTCTTCCAAGCCCCGCGCCCGTAAGCCGCGCACCGATCTTCCCTCCGTCGATCTCACTTCCGCCGCCCGCAAGCTTATCGCAGGTCTCAACGGCGAACAGGCTTCCGCCGCCGTGGCGCCTCCCGGCCCCGTGCTGGTTCTGGCCGGCGCAGGTTCCGGCAAGACCAGGGTACTCATCACCCGTATCATCCATCTCATCGCCGGGGGGGTACCGCCTTCCGAAATCGCGGCGTTGACCTTCAGCAACCGCGCGGCGCGGGAGATGGAAGGACGCCTCAAGGACTACGCCGGCAATGGCGCATCGGCCGTTTCCATCAGCACCTTCCACTCTTTGGGCTTGCGCCTGGTGCGGGAGAATGCGGAAGCGTGCGGGTTGCAGAAGGATCCCGGGATCCTGGACATGCATTCGCGCCTGTCCCTGATCGTGGGTCAGGCCTCAAAGCACGGGGCCCGCAACAAGAAATTCGATCCCCTGGATTTGGCCACCCTGCTTTCCACCCTCAAGGAGCAGGGCCGCACCCCCGAAGATTGTCCGGACGATACCGAGTACGGTACGCGTTTGGCCCGCATCTACAAGGGCTACGAGAAATCCAAGCGCGAAGGCAACCTTGTCGACTTCGAGGACCTCATCCGCATGCCCATCGCGTTGTTGGCGAACAACCTCGCCGCGCGGGAGCAGGTGCGGTCGCGCTGGAAGCATTTTCTGGTGGATGAATTCCAGGATACCAACGGCGCGCAATTGCAATTGCTGCGCCTGCTGGTGGGGGAGAAGGGTAACGGGGAAAGCGGGGGTAGCGTCTTCGTGGTCGGGGACGACGATCAAAGCATTTACGGATGGCGCGGCGCTGAGATGCGCAACCTGCTGGATTTCGAGTCGCATTTTCCCGGGGCCGTCCTCGTTAAGCTCCAGCAGAACTACCGCTCCAGCGGCAACATCATCACCGCTTCCAACGCAGTCATCCATAAGAACAGCTTGCGCCGACCCAAGGAGGTTTTCACCTCGCGCGGCGAAGGCGAGCCTCTCTATCATCACGTGGCCGACGACGAGAAGGGCGAGATGGATTGGCTGGTCGCCAAGGTCAAGGAACTGAATTCCGTTGAGCACCTGGATTGGAAGCAGATGGCGGTGCTGGTGCGCACCAACATCCAGCTGCGCGAGTACATGGATCAGTTCATCGTCACCGGCGTGCCCTTCATGGTCAAGGGCGCCAATAACCTGCTGGAGCGGCCCGAGGTCCAATCGGTTTTGGCGTACGCCAAACTCATGGCAAATCCCCAGGATGAGCTGTCCCTGGGCAAGGTGTTGGGATTCCCGAAACGCGGCTGGCCCAAGGACATGTTGGATCTGATGCCCCGCGGCGAAGAGATGCCCGTGCTGGAGTGCCTGAAACGGCATTGCGATACCCTGGGCAGCCCGTGGTGCATCGACATGCTTGAGCTGGTGTCCAAGCTGGAGAAATCCGCTGCCGAGGCGAAACAGGGCGGGTTTTACGCGCCCCTTTCCGACCTGCTGACCTACGCAAAAGTGGTGGAAGCGTTCGAGGAGGGCAGCCCCAAGCGCGGTCGTGTGGAGGAATTCCTCCGCTTGTTCCAGCGCGAAGAACAACGTAACCCGGACGCCCGCCTCGCGGAAGTACTCAACTCCCTGGCGTTGGGCACATCCAACGACGAGGATCCGGAGGAGAAGCCCGGCTTGCGGCTGATGACGGTGCACGCTTCCAAGGGGTTGGAGTTCCACACGGTATTCCTGCCGAGCCTGGATGATGACGCCTTTCCCGCCAAGCCCAACCATACCGACACCGGCATCGAGGAGGAACGCCGCCTCTTCTACGTGGCCATGACGCGCGCCAAGCAGCGGCTCTTCCTTTCCTGGCCGGCCACCAAGGTGCATTACCGCGTGGTCCGGGACGTAATCCCCTCGCGCTTCATTTTCGAAATCCCCAAAGAGCGCTGGGACGGTCCCTTGGGCAAGAAGGACAAGGAAGAGAAGAAGGAATTCCTGGACGATTTCTTCGCCTCCATGCGGGCGAACTTCAATGATGAGGCCGCCTAGACCCCTATTCCTTTTTACCTTTCCCCCACATGGCCGACTCTCCCGCTCCTTCCGCAGTAATCGAGAATTTCTTCTCCGCCTTCGCCCGCCGCGATTGGGCCGGGATGAATGCCTGCTACCACGCCGACATCGCCTTCCGCGACGAGATTTTCCGCATCCAGGGGAAACGCGCCAAGGCCATGTGGCATATGCTCTGCGAGGGCGGCAAGGATATGCGCCTCGAAGCTTCGGGCATCGCGGCGGAAGGGGATAAGGGCAAGGCGCATTGGGAGGCCACTTATACCTTTTCGGCCACCGGCCGCAAGGTCAAGAACGTAATCGATACCAAGTTCCGCTTCCGGGACGGCCTTATCATTTCCCACGACGATACCTGGAGCTTCTGGCGTTGGGCCTCCCAGGCGCTGGGACCGGTTGGCATGCTGCTGGGCTGGATGCCCCGCTTGCAGCAGAAAGTCAAGCAGCGGGCCGTAGGCAATCTAGACAAGTTCATTCTGGCCCATCCCGAATACGCTGACTGATGAAGATCCGGTTGTTGTGCGTCGGCAAGCTGGCCAACGCGCATCTTAAGGCCCTCGCGGAGGATTACCGCAAGCGCCTGGAGCGACTGGGCGAAGTGGAGATCGTGGAAGTGAAGGACGCCGAGGATAAGGACGGGGCCGCGCGCCTGGCCAAGGAAGCCGAACGCGTGCGCGACGCCGCCGGCGCGCTCTCCGAATGCATTCTGTGGGATGAGCGGGGCGAGGCCCTGGATTCCCTTGGCTTCAGCAAGATGCTCGCTGGCATGGAGGATCGTTCCGCCAAGCGCTGCACCTTCATCATCGGATCTTCCCACGGCGTGTCCGAAGACCTGAAGGCGGAGCTACCGCGCAAACTGCAATTGAGCCGGTTCACGTTCACGCATGAATGGGCGCGCGCGCTCGCCTTGGAGCAGATTTACCGCGCCCGTTGCATCCAGAAGCATATCCCGTACCACCACTGAGCATGGAAGACCGGAAACCCATCATCCCCGCCGGAGCGCCCCTTTCCGGGACGGCCCGAGCCTACGTTCTCCGTGAGCTGGCATTGCCCGCCGCTTCGGCGGAGGCCGAACTGCCCGCCGCCATCGCCGCCTTTTTGCGGCTCAAGCGATCGCGCGTAAGCGCGGTGCGTATCCTGCGCAAGTCCCTAGACTCGCGCAAGCGCAACCAGCCGCTATGGCGGTATACCGTCGAGTTCAGCTACGACGGCGAGCTGAAGCACCCGCGTGTCAGTCCCGCGGGGGCCCGCCCGACCGGGACCATCCCGGTGGCAGGTGAAGCCGCGCCCTTCCTTCCTTCCGGGCCCAGGGTCGCCGTGATCGGCAGCGGCCCGGCGGGCATGGGCGCCGCCATCGGCTTGGCGCGCAAGGGCTACGCCGTCACCGTCTATGAGCAGGGCAGCGACGTGGGCAAACGCTTCGGGGACATCCGCCGGTTCCTCAAGGGCAACGTGTTCCATGCCCATTCCAACATTCTGTTTGGGGAAGGAGGTGCGGGCACCTTTTCCGACGGCAAGCTGACCTGCCGCACGCGCAATCCCTATACCGACGCTTTCCTCTCCGAACTGGTGGCCAGCGGCGCGCCCCCTGACATCTTGTATCTCTCCCATCCGCATATCGGGACCGATAAGCTCCAGTTCATCGTCAAGGCCTGGCGCGAACGCGCCCAGGCCCTCGGCTGCGTCTTCCGGTTCAATACGCCGGTAACCGGCATCGTAGCGGACAAGGGACGTATTACCGGCGTTACGGTGGACGGGAAGTTCGAGGCTTGCGACGCGCTGGTGCTCGCGGCGGGCCATTCGTCCCGGCCCATGTACCGCGCCTTGGCGGATTTGGGCGTCGTCATGGAGCGCAAACCCTTCTCGGTGGGCGTGCGCGTGGAACATCCCCAAGAGATGGTCAACCGACGCCAATTGGGCGAGCGCGTCGACGCATCCGTGACCGGCGCGGCGGAATACTTCCTTACCTGGAACGCCGAAGATCAGTCCATGAGCGCCTACTCCTTTTGCATGTGCCCGGGCGGCGTGATCGTCCCCTGCGCCGATGCCGAAGGGGCGCTTTTCACCAACGGGATGAGCTATTCCAACCGCGCGGGCGCCTTCGCCAACTCCGCCGTGGTGGTGCCGGTGACACCGGCGGATCTGGACACCTGGGATCCCGCCTCGGCGGCCAACCCCCTGGCCGGACTGGATTTCATCCGGGATATGGAGATCAAGGCCTTCGCCCTCGGGGGAGGCGGGTTCACCTTTCCCGCCCAGACCATCGCAGCCTATCTGGAGAACCGCGTCGACGAGGGCCCGCCTCCCGCCAGCTCCTTTCCCAAGCCGCTCCGCTGGGCCAACCTGCGCGGCTTGTTCCCCGCCAAGATCGCGCGGGCCCTGGAGGAATCCTTCCGCAATTTCGATCGCAAGCTGCCGGGCTTCATCGAAAAGGGCCTCATCATCGGGCCCGAGTCGCGTACATCGTCCCCGGTGCGCATCCTGCGCAATCCCGCGAGCCTGGAATCGGTTTCCACTCCGGGGCTTTTCCCCTTGGGCGAAGGCGCAGGGTATTCCGGCGGCATCGTATCGTCCGGGGCCGATGGTTTCCGCCTGGCCGAAGCCTGGGCCCCCTGGGTTGCGGCCGGGACTTCCGCGTCGGCGAAGGCAGTGACGGCTACCGCGACCGGTGGGCAGCGAGCGGATGCTGGCTGAGTTCGAAATCGGCCGCAACGATGCGGGCCAACGCGCTGAACGCTATTTACGGCGGCGCTTCGCCGCCATGGGCCTGGATCGGTTGCAGTCCCTTTTCCGCCGTAAAGAGATCAAGGTCGACCGCAAGCCCATCAAACGGAGCCAGGTACTGAACGCGGGCGATCGCCTGCAAGTCTACGGATTGCGCCCCGAGGAGATGGAAGGCGCGGTCCCCTCCGCGTCGGGAGAAAAAACCACCGTGGCCGGCCCCGCGCTTCCCCGCGCCGTCCTGCGCATCCCCATCCTTTTCGAAGATGCGGATCTGCTGGTGCTCGACAAGCCTGCCAACCTGGCGGTGCATCCGGGCACGGGAATCGGGGTAGGGGATTCCGTCATTGAGCAGGCGCGGGCCTATCTCGCGTCGGGCCGGGACGATACCGAACTCTTCCAGCCCTCCCTGGTCCACCGTCTCGACAAGGATACTTCCGGCGTTCTCGTCATCGCTAAGACCGGGGAAAGCCTGCGTCGCTTGACCGCAGCGCTTCGCGACGGCGGTTTCGCCAAGGAATATCTGGCCTTGGTGGAGGGCGTTCCGGATCCGCGCGATGGCGAGATTTCCGGTCTGTTGCAACGGGTGGATAGCCGTTCAGGGGGAGCCAAAGCCGAAGTGTCGCAAGAGGACGGAAAATGGTCGGTTACGCGGTACAAGACGGTAAAAGATTTCGGGAAATTCGCGCTCCTGGGTGTTATTATTGAGACCGGAAGAATGCACCAGATCAGGGCACATTTGGCCAGTCGTGGACACGCGCTGGTGGGGGATCCGCGTTACGGTTCCTTCGAGCGTAACCGCGCTTATCGCAAAACCCTAGGGTTGAAGCGTACGTTTCTGCACGCCGCGGATTTGGAAATCCAGAGCGCGCGCGGGCCCAAGCTCTCTTTCCATGCGCCCTTGCCTAAGGATCTCGCCTCGGCCCTGGAGCGCATCAACGAAAATCCGGACGCCGGCGGCGGCGCATGAATCCGCAGCCGCCCGGTCCCCCGCCGATCAATCCCCGCTCCAATCCCCCTACGGGATCCATCCCAATCACCGGTTCCATGCCGGTCACCGGATCGATCCCCACTTCGGGAACCAATCCCCTTACGGGCACCAATCCACTGACCCAGGCCACCGCAAACTCCCTGCTCCAGGTGCAAGTGGGCGGACGCCTGGGCAAGTACGTCATCCTTTCCGAACTCGGCCGCGGGGGCATGGCGGTCGTGTTCAAGGCCCATCAGCCCGATCTCGATCGATTGGTGGCCATCAAGGTGCTGTTCGGCACCGTGCTGCAGCAACGCTTCATCGAGCGCTTCCAGGCCGAAGCGCGCTCGGTGGCGAAGATGAATCATCCCAACGTGATCCGCATTTTCGAGGTAGGCGAGCAGAACGGCGTCTACTTCCTGGTGATGGAATACATCCAGGGCATGGATTTGCTGGCTTTCCTGCACGAGAAGAAGCCCAGCTTCAACGAGGTGGTCGAGATCGTCAACCAGGTAAGCGAGGCGCTCGCTTATTGCCACCGCCAGGGCATCATCCACCGCGATCTCAAGCCCACCAACATCCTGATGCGCGGCACCACGCCCATCGTTATCGATTTCGGGCTGGCCAAGGCCGTCGATCCCAACCTGAACGTCGACCTTACCTTGAGCGGGGAAGTGGTCGGATCCCCCGCGTACATGTCCCCGGAGCAGGCACAAGGCCAATCCGTAGGCATCCTCTCCGACATCTGCTCGGTGGGCATCATCATCTACGAGCTCATCTCCTTCAAGAACCCGTACCTGGATCCGCGCTCGCTGCACCAGACCGCGCTCAACGCCATCAAGGCGGAGCCGGTACCCTTGCGGTACATGTCCCCGTGGCTCGATTCCGATTTCGCCGCCATCGTGCAGACCTGCATGGCCAAGGAGCCGAAGGATCGCTACGCCAGCATCGAGATGCTGCTAAAGGATCTGTACTCGTACCGCAACGGCCTGCCCATCATGGCCAAGCCGCCCAGCACGCTCAACCTCGCCTGGCGCTTCGTCAAGGCCAACCCCATCCTGTACCTGGGCGCCGGCTTCCTCTTGGTCCTGACCGGCATCGTCTTCGGATTCGTGAGCCTACAGGAAGAGAACAAGAAGGCCCCCTGGGGCCTGGTACAGGAGGAAGTCTTCAACAAGACCGACTCCTCGCTCAAGTTCGTTTCCTTCGATCGCATGAACGGCGCCTGGGTACCGTCCGAATCCTGGAAGGTCGCGCGCGGCCGACTGGAGGCCTTCTCCTCGGGGCAATCCTTCGCGGTGGCCAATCAGGAATTCTTCGGGGATCTACGCATCGAGTTCACCGTAAAGGGCCTCAACGGCAGTAACAACGATTTCAACGTATTCCTTTTCGGGGCCACTCCCGATGACGGCTTCCGCTTCTCACTGGGGGAGTGGGGTTCGGCCGCGGCGGACATCGAGTTCGGGAAGCCGGGCCGCTTCGCCTTCAATACCGCGCCCGTAAAGCTCAATGGCGGCATCGTCTACAAGGTGACCATCGAAAAGGAGGACAATGTCCTGCAACTGTTCCTGAACGATCAGTTGCTGGTGCGCAAGTTCTATACCTTGCCGGTGAAGGTGGAACGCAGCAGCAAATTCGGTTTCTACACCTGGAACTCGAGCCTGGCCATCGACGATTTGCGCATCTACAAGAAGGCCGTCGCCCTCTCGGCCAAGCCCACCGTGGTGGCGGACGCCTATCTCGAGGAAGGCTTCATCACCAACAGCATCCCGGCCTACAAGCACGTGATCGAAGCCTATCCCGACAAGGGGATCAGCTACGAAGCCCATATGAAGATGGGGGAGAGCTTCATGGTGCTGAAGAATTATCAAGGCGCCATCCAGAACCTGACCTTGGCGGCCAGCAATTCCAAGGATCCCAAGGTCATTCCCGAAGCGTTGTTCCAACTGGCCCAATGTTATTTCGATCTCGGCAAGGCCGCCTCGGGTTACGACAAGCTCAAGCTGTTGCCGGCCAACTATCCCGAATCCGATTTCAACGAGATGGTGGTGCATTCCCGCATCGAGGCCGTATACGAGTGCCTCAACGGCGGCGAGAATCCGGAACAATGCGCCGCCCGCATGATCGACGAATTCCGATTCATCATCGAGACCGAGGATATGCGGCGGCAGACCTTCGGGCATTTCTACGCGGACATGGCCGAGGTTTTCCGGCGGCTGGGGCAAGCGTCCCCCATGCAGAATGCCCAGCATCTATTGACCTATTTCCAGGAAAGCGACGAGATCATCTGCGCACTGCGCCTGATACTGGCGAAATACTATCTGGGCGTGCGCGACCCGGCGCGTGCCAATTTCATGGTGCAGGCGGCGCCTGAGGGCGACAACGTGGGCCGGGAACTCAAGGCCGAAAAGGATTTCCTGACCGCGCAAATGGCCTTCCTGGAAGGCAAGAATTCCCAGGCCGCCGAACTCTACGACCGCACCTACCGCCAGTTCAATTCAGTCAACGGCATGGCTTTCAAATGCATGCTGCATTCCCTGGTGATCAAGGCCCTGGTAGACATCCCGGTACTGCCGGTGGACCGTAAGCTGTACCTCAACGAGGCCGCCTCACGCAAAGAACGCATGCAACTGGCCTACCTGGCGGACAAGATCCCGGAGGACTATTTCCACCGCGGCGTGCCGGCCGGCGCCGGCCCCGCGGAAAGCCTGGAAGACGTACTGGTGTATTTCCTGAAAGCGGATGGCACCGACGGCGCCGCCAAGGCCGCCAACTTCCTGGAAACCAATCTGACCCGGTTTCCCCAGGCGACCTTCGAGTACCGCTACCTCGAGTTCGTTTTGAAGCGGTACAAGGAAGAGAAGCGGGTGTGAAATACCTATTTTACCCTGCGTGCGACGCTTTTCCATCCCCCTTGCCCTGATCCCGGCCTTCCTCGTCCTCACCTCCTGTGAATTCCGATCCCGCCTGGCGGCCTACCGCTTCGATCCTGGGGTAACGTTCAAGATACGGTACTCGGCGGAGACGCGCGCCAAGGCGGACGGCAGTTGGGGATCGGCGCCTTACGCTTCGGCCGCCACGGCCGAATTCACGGGTAAGGCGGTCACCGATTCGGCCAAGGGCCAGATCGAAATCACCCTCTCCGTCGACACCCTGGATTTCCGCGCCGCGGAACGGGGGCCTGAAGAGGATGCCTACATGGATGGTCGCCTCAAGAAATACCGGGCCAAGCTCTCCCTGTCCTCCACCGGGCAACTGCTGGGGTTGGACGAAGAGCCCGCCCAGCCGCCGGTGGAATTCTCGCCGCTCAACATCGGCCGGTGGCTGGCCTATGCCCTGCCGGCTTTTCCCGACGCGGCCCTGCGGCAAGGCGCCCGCTGGGAAATCACCCAACCCTTGCTGGACAAATTCCATCCGGCCTCCCGGGTCCTCAAGCGTTTTACCCTCTCGGCGGTGCGGGAAACCCCGGAAGGCGAAATGGCCACCTGCCTGGTGGAATTGCAGGCGTTCCTGGCCGAGGATTTCGGGGATACCGCTTCCACCGCGGGCCCCGCGCTGATAGGCAGCGGCAATATCGTGTTCAATCTCGCCAAAGGCCGCCCGGTTTCGGCGCATATCGAACTGGAAGGGCGCTTCCTGGGAAATCCCGGCCGGGCCTCGGCCGATACGGCGCTTCGCGAATCCGCGCAGCCCGCTGGGCTCCCCTTGAAATTGCAAGGGAAACTGGAGCTATCCTTCTCCGATTGATGCGGTTTTTGAGCCCGGGAAGGCCCGGGAAAGCCACCCTGAGGGCCGTAGGAAAGCCGTTGATTATCCACTATATTTGCACACCTCTTGAGCCACCGACTGTCCCAATGTTACCAGGCCTTTACCGGAAAGCCTTGGCCTTCCGCGGCCGAAGCGGCGGCCCCTGCGAAGGGTGCGGCCGCTCCGAAAACGCGCGCGGTCGTTAGCCCGGGACCTTCCCGCGCGGTGCTGGAATTCGTGGCCCGCCTCGCCGATCCCAACCACAGCATCCTCATCCGCGCTTTGCTCGATCGGGAGTCGCTTCCCGCCTCCCGCGCCGGCGCCGATTTCAACGGTCTTTCCGCCGGTCCCTCCGCCTATGCCATGGTGCGCGAACGCTCCGAAAGCATCCGCGAGGAATCCGCTTTCAAGTTCCTGGAATTCCGCGAGCGCTGGCGCAAGCGCCTGGCCTGGGTGCAACTGGGGCCTTTCCTGCAACGCAACCAATGGTTCGTCGCGGTAGAAGGCGGCTTCGCGGTAACCGGCAAAGGCACCCGCAAGGACGCCAAGATGCTTTACCTGCAATCGCTGCATGACATGGCATCGGATTGCGAACGCCAGGTCTCCTTCCTGGGCGGACACATGTTCCGCCTGCAAGGCGAATTGGCCGCCATCTGGCACCAGGAATCGGTGCGGGACGATCGCAGCAAATTGCTGCCCGCCCTGGAAGCGGCACTGCGCGGCGGCGAGGCGGAAATCTTCAAACGGCTGCGGCTTACCCTCGGCGACCTGGCCCAGGAGACCTTTACCGAACGCGCGGGCAAGTGGGAAAAGCGCATCTTCGCCAGCGAAGAGGAGCTTTTCCGCGCCGTGGCCTGGCCCTGGCAGCACGCCCGCTACCGCAGCGGCTTCGAGGGCTTCATGGAAGCCTTCGCGGATTTGTCCGAAGCCCTGTGCGAAACCATGCTCCTGCATTACGAAGCCAAGTGGGACCTGTTCCTGCGCGGCCTCGCGCCCCTGCAACAATCCTTGGCCTTGGCCGCCCCCGCGGGCGCGCATCCGGCCCCATCCCTAAACCAACCGCTGGCCTAGCCGCCGGGAGATCTGTCCATGCTCAAGCGCAAGAATTTCGGAACCCTGCTCATCGGATCCAGCATCGCCCTGGGACTCTTCTCCCTGGCGGGCGCCATCGTCTGGTGGCAGCAGGGCATGAATGTCCTCATCGGATCCCTGGTGTTCGTCCTGTACGCCATCGGGCAATGGATGACCGTGCTTTACTGGCAGCGCATCCAGGAAGATTGGGAAACCACGGGCGAAGTCTTGGGCCGTTTGCAACAGGCCGTGAGCGACATTCCCGCCGCGCTCGACGCCAACCTCAAGTCCATCGCCACGCGGCTCACCGAAGGCCAGGCCCAGGCGTTGTCCAAGCTGCAATCCGAAGTCAATGAAGGCGCGCGCATAACCCTGGAGAAAGGCTCCGCGCTCATCGGGGACAGCATCGCCAAGAACATCGCCGCTCCCTTGGAGTCGATGAAGACCCTGCTCACGGGCTTTTCCTCGCAATCCGACGCCCAAGGCGTACGCCTGGAGAAGCTGGCCCAAACCGTAGGCGAAGATTCGCGCAAGTCGGTGGCCCAGGGCGCCGAACTGGTGGCCGGCAGCCTCGATCGCAATCTCAAGGCCCCGCTGGCGGCCCTGGAAGCCAAGCTGTTGGCCTGGACCCAGCATGCCGAAGCCCAGACCGAATCGGCCCGCGGCCTGGGGGAGAGCGTGCTCTCCTCGCAACGCGAAGGCGCCGCCCAGTCGCAACGGCTTGCCGACGCCTTGGCCAAGGATCTCAAATCCCTGGCCGCATCCCAATCCGCCCAGTCCGAATCGCTCTTGGCCGCTTGGGCCGAACGCGCCTCGGCATCCCAGTCCGATTCCGAGACCCGCTTGCAGGCCCTGCAGGCCGGCCTGCTGCACGAGGTAACCTCCAAGCTACAGGCGGCGCAAGCCGCCCAGGCCGCGGCCCAGGAACGCCTGCTGGAGAAAGCCATGGCCGGGGTCGATGCCCAGGCCAAGTCCGCCCAGTCGGCCCTTGCCGCCCAGTCCCAGTCCCTGCAGACCGCCGCTGCCGATCAGGCCCGCACCGCCCGCGCTTCGGCCGAGGCCGTGGAAATGGCCCGCGCCGAGTCGGCCACCGCTTTCGCCGACGGCCTGGAATCCCTCAAGGCCACCACCCTCGAGCTCATGCGCGAGGTGGAAGCCAAGGCCTCGTCTACGCTGGAAGCCCAGTCGCAATTGGGCCTGGAAGTCGCCGGCAAGGTTTCCGACCTGGCCGATCGAATGAACCAGGGCTCACAGGACGTCGCCGAGCTGGCGCACACCGCGCAAATCAACCAGACCGAAATGCAGGCCGGCGTGGCCATGCTCAACTCGGGACTTTCTTCCATCCTCGATCGCCTGGAGAAGCAGGCCGCCGCGGGCGACGGCTACCAGTCGCTGCTGGCCGACCTGGGTCGTACCCTGGCCGATTTCCAGGAACGCTCGGCGGAAATCCTCGTGGAGAACGCCCTCAAGACCCAGGAAATCCTGATGGAAGTGCTGCGCAACCAGGAAGGCCGCGGAGAGCCGGCGGAGTCCGCCGCCGCCGCGATGGCGACCTGAGAGGTAGCGCATGTCCGAATCCCCGGAAATGTCCCGTAGCGAAGGCCTGAAACAGGCGCTGGCGGCAGCCGCCATGCCCGCCTTCCGCAAAGCCTATCTGGGGAACCTGATCGCCTCGGGCGCGCGCTTCGCGGATGCCGGAAATGCGCGCGGGGCCGAATACTGCTTCGCCAAGGTGGAGTCCGAACTGCAGGCCTTCGGCGTGACGGAAGCAACCACCGCCATGGACGCTGCAACTGCGTCCGCGCCGGAAGATGCTCTACCGGCCAATCCCGCCGATCGCATGCGCAGGCAATGGCGCAACGATCGCATCAAGCTCGCCGAGGACGTACTCTCCAAGCATGGCGGACGCCTTTCCTCCCTGGAGAACCAGTCCTACCGCGATCGCCTGACCAAGCTCAGCCAGGCATCCTCCCAACCTTCCCAGGCCGGCAAAGCGGATGCGGGCCTGCTGGATCTGCGCCGTCGCCTCTATCAGCGCGTACTTAAATCCCAGAAGATCTCCCTTGCCCACAAACGCGCCCCGGAAGCGACGCGCTTCCGCCCTCCCGTTCCGGTCTCCGCTACGCCCTCAGCCTGGCAACCCGTCACCGGGCCCTACAACGACCGTTATAACATGGAAGAGCTGCTCGGCCTGCTGGGAGGCATCGACCCGGCCTGGGTGGAAGAGTTCCTGGACCTGTACAAAGGCATGCTGGGATTGGGCGCGCTGGCGCCGGCGACAGCGAAGAAATGAGGAAGAGCTTTACCTGATCCCGCGCGGGTGGAAACGAGGGTAACGGGTCCGGGCAACACATCGTCGGGCGTCGGGCGTTTGGCGTCGGGCGTAAAAAAAGGCCGGGATCAGCAAAGCTGCCCGGCCTTTTTTTCTTCCGCCCGACGCCTAGGGGCGCTTCGCCCCGTATGCCCGACGCCCGACGATATCGATCTCGAAGCCACCGCCCCTGACTCCGCCCACCGCTCTTGCCGGGTTCTCCGCTTACTTTTTCGTCCGCGCCTGTATGCCCGTGCCCAGGAAAATGCCCGAGACTCCGGTGAAGCTTTGGCCTACCTTGAGACCGCCCTGATCGATCACGTATTCGCGGATGTCCTTATCGTGGTCGCTGCCGCGCATCTTCAATACCATCAGGCAACGCTTGATCTCGGAATCGATTTCCAGGTAGCGGAGCAGGATATAGGTGTCGACGATGAAGGGCATCTTATTGGAGGAAACGTCCCACTTGCCCAGCACGTTAGCGTTCTCCTTGAGGAATACCGCCGTCAGGCCTTCGCGCTTCACGCCATTGACGATGTCGGTCTCGATGGAGCGCAGGTGCCCGATATCCTTGGAAAGCTTTTCGAAATGGGTGATGGAATCCAGTACGATGCGCTTGGTATCGTGCTCGGTCAGGATCTTGGCCATCTTGCCTTCCGGATCGTCCAATTCGTCGAGGAATTCCTCCGGGGTGGTGAACACCACGTGGATCTTCTTATCGGCCTGGAGCTTGCGCAGGTCCCAGCCCAACTCGCCGGCGCAATCGTAATATTGTTCGGGGAATTGCTCGAAGGTGAAAATCAGGCCATGCTGGCCTTCCTTCACGCCCTGCATGATGTATTGCAGGGCCAGGGTGGTCTTGCCGGTGCCGGCGGAACCTTCGATGAGGGTGGCCGAGCCTTCCAGCAATCCGCCGCGCAGGATCTGATCGAGGCCTTCGCATCCCGTCTTGACTCTTTTGGTGGTGACGCTCAAACTGGCCATCCTTTGCTCTGCCCGGGGTCCGTAAACGAACGCGCTGGTGTGAAAATAATATTAAACCATCGCCGCGAACATGATTTCAACTTCGAAGCGGTTGGGATAGCGGCCCCGTTTCAGGTCTATCTCGAAATGGGCCAGCATGGAGAGCAGCTTTTTCCACAATTCCAGCGAGCGGCTGCGGGCTTGTTCCGCGTACCGTTCCTTCTGCAGTATGAATGGGGGCAGTTTGATCCCGGCCAGCGCCTCCGATTCCGATGCGCCTTGATCAAGTAAGGCTCGGATGCGCATTAGCTTGGCGAAATGCCCGAAAAGGATTTGCGCGACCACGAAAGGCGCGTCCTTGAATTCATTTTCCAGGAGGTTGCGCAGGGCCGGAAGCATATCCGCTTTCTTGCGCAATCCCATGGTCTTCTGGAATTCGAACATGCTGGCCACCTTGGTGGGGCTGACCAGATCCTGGATATCGGCCGCGCTGATGGCGCTGCCTTTGGGCAGGAAGGTATCCAGCTTCTCCAACTCATGATCGAGCTCGGCCAGGCTCTTGCCGACAATATCGAGCAAGAGCTGGGCATCCAGGAGATTCAGGCGCCGGCCGTATTTTTCCCGGGCGCGCTGCGCCAGCCACTGCGGAATCTTGTCCTCATAGGGAAGCTTGAATTCATTCAGCCTACCCGCGGTCTTCAGGGCCTTGGTCAAGGCTGCCCGGCCATCCAGCTTCTCCGCCGAGAGGAATACGGCTACGTTGGGATTCTCGCTGCGGAGGATAGGCTCCAGGTTTTCCCGATGGGACGGGTGCAGCTTGTCCCAGTTCTTGATGAGGATGGCCTTGCGGGTGGCGAATAAATCCTGGGTCTGGAACGATTCCGCGATCTGTTCCCAGCGCGCATCATCGCCGAACCAGACTTCGCGCGCGCAGCCCGCGTCGCCGGCCTGCCATGCGGCCACGGCCGCCTCGAGGGATTCCTGTTTGCGGAGATCGTCGTCGCCGACGAATGCGGAAAGGTTCATGACGCGGCGTTACGCCGGCCCGGGCTCCGCGGACCGGTCACTTGTAGTTGAGGATTTCCAGGCGCAAGGTGCCTTTGGGAATCTGCACTTCCACCACGTCTCCGGGCTTCTTGCCCAGCAGGCTTTTGCCGATGGGGGAGACCGAGGAGATTTTGCCGGTGACCACGTCCACGTCTTCGGGTCCCACCAGGGTGTATTCTTGCACGTTGTTGTTGCCGAGGTTCTTCACCGAGACGATGGCCCCGAATACGATATGTTCCGCGTTGCCGGCTCCCGTGCCGACGATTTCGGCGCGGTTGACCTTGTCTTCCAATTCCGCGATCTTGGCTTCGAGATGGCCTTGCTTTTCCTTGGCGGCGTGGTACTCGGCGTTTTCGCGCAGGTCGCCGTGCGCGCGCGCAGTGGCGATTTCGGATATGATATCCGGACGCTCCACCTTTTTCAGGACTTCCAGCTCCTGGGACAGGCGGTCGTACGCCTG
>JAHFCH010000283.1 GCA_023249635.1 Fibrobacterota bacterium | reverse complement strand
CGCTCACGGCTTGGCAAGGTGCCGGCCATGATTCGGGTTCCCGCGTGGCCGATCCGCTCTTCGTCGATCCTGCCCGGTACGATTTCCGTTTCCGGTCCGGTTCACCCGTCCCGGCCATGGGATTCGCCTCCATCGATTTCGCGAAGGCGGGCGTATACGGCGATGCGGCCTGGGTGGCGCAGGCGAAAACCTGGGAAGATTCCCCCCTGGCCGTGGCCATCCGCACCCCGGAAGGATCCCGAGCCGCCGCGCCCGGGTTGGCTTGGGAAAGCGTGGCACGCGTGCCGGGAGGCTTGCGGTTGCGTCTCCGCGCGAACACCACGCTGGTCGATGCCACCCTATCTCTTCGCGATGCCCGGGGCCGAAGCCTGGCCTTGCGCGGGGGCGGCGTCCTTGCGCGGGGGCGTACGGAAGTTTTCCTTCCCCTCTTTTCGCGCGCTTCCGGGTTCCTGGAAATACGCGCCCTGGCGCCGGACGGCCATCACGAGTTCCTGGCCGGGCGCTTCCCGCCTGGCCCCTAGGCCCCGCGAAGCCCTATAATCAGGGCATGAAGGAAAGGCGAGAATCCCTGATTCCCATCCCTGCGGATTGGAAACCCGAAGTCCTGGCCTATACCATCGAAAAGGAAGTCGAGAAATGGTGGGACGAAGGCTGGGTCTTCCTCCGCGCCGAGACCGATTCCCTGATGGAATCGGTCTGCCTTTTTTTCGAGCGCCAGCTTATCACGGATGATGATAAAGATCACATAGCCTAGATCTTTCCCCTCCCCCGCTCCGATCCGAAATCCTTCCCGGCCCGTATCTGGGTGTGAAGGCTTTTTTCCGGACACGTACACCAAGGATTCGACCCATGCCAAGCGGCTTCCTGTTCCGCCCTGCCCTGGTTTTGCTTTGCCTTTCCGCGCACCTCCCCTCGGCCGCCCGGGCCGCGGATACGGACCTTTCGGAAATGGCCGATCTCGTGTTGCGCGCCCCGGCCGGCGATACCCCGCTCGATCGCGAAATCATCGCTTTGCAAAAGGAGCTGCGCTCGGTGCCCGCCGGCAGCCCGCGCCTGGAGCGGCTGGGATGGCTGTTCCTGGCCAAAGCCCGCGCCCAATACGATGATGGCTGGTACCGCCAGGCGGAACAATGCGCCGCGCTGTTGGACGCGTCCCATCCCGGCTCGCCCGCCGCCCTCCTGCTCAAGGGCCAGGCCCTGGAAAGCATGCATCGCTTTTCCCAGGCCGAAACCGCCGCCCGCGCCTTGGTGGCACGCCGCGGCCTGGCTTACGATTACGGCCTGCTGGGCGATGCCCTCATGGAACAAGGCCGTTTGGAAGAGGCCCGGGTAGCCTACCAGGCCATGATGGATCGCAAGCCCGGCAGCGAAGCGTACGCGCGCGCCGCACATCTCCGCTGGCTTTACGGCGACGCGCAAGGCGCCTGCGATATGATGGCGCTGGCCGTGTCCGCCGCCAGCCCGCGCGATGCGCAGTCCCTGGCCTGGAGCTACGCGCAATCGGGCCTATACCTTTTCCAACTCGGGCGCATCGGTGAGGCCCTCGCTGCCTGCGATCGCGCCCTGGCCCTGGTTCCCGATCACGCGGCCGCCCTGGCCCTGCGCGGCCGCATCCGTTTGTCCCGGGGGCAAGCCCGCTCCGCCGCGACCGATCTCGCTTCCGCCGCCCGTCTGCATCCCCTTCCCGAAATCCAATGGGCCCTGGCCGATGCCCTACGTGCCTGCGGCAGCGGCGCTGCGGCCGACAGCGTGGAGAACGCCCTGGCCGACGGTGGCGCGCGCAAGGATCCCCGCTCCCTGGCCTTGTTCCTGGCGACACGCCGCCGCGATACGCATACCGCCCACGACCTCGCGGTTCGCGAACGCGCGGTACGCGGCGACATCTTTACCCATGACGCCCTGGCTTGGACCGCCTTCGCGGAAGGCGATTTGCGGACGGCTTCGCGCGAAGCCGACAGCGCATTGGCGCCCGGCACCCGTGATGCCCGTCTCTTCCTCCACGCCGGCCTCATCGCCCGCGCCGCCGGCGACGGAAAAGCCGCCCGCGCCCACCTATCCCAAGCGCGCGCCCTGGCGCATACCCTTTTGCCATCCGAACGGAAATGGCTCGAAAACTCCCCGGCAATCCGTCGGGAGTAACCCCAACCCCCTCAAGGAGCATTCGCATGAAATCGTTATCCGCACTCAAGACGCCGTTGGGCCGCATTGGCCTGGCCGCGGCCCTGGCACTTTCCATGCCGCCATCATCGGTCCGGGCCTCCAGCCATATGGATGCGCCCCTCATCACCCTGGACGACGCGGCCAACACCACCGACGTGTACGCCTTCCTCAGCCAACATGACGGGCACAAGTACCTTACCGCCGCCTTGTCGGTCTCGCCTTTCGAGGAGCCCGGCATCGGCCCCAACGCCTTCCGCTTCGACGACAACGTCCGCTACGAGATCCACGTCTCGACGGGCAAGGACGTGGCCGCGGGCCGCGCGACGCATACCTACCGCTTCGATTTCCGCACCCGCTTCGCCAACAGCAAGACCATCCTGCAATCCTACCTGGGCGTGATCCAGACTCCCGGCGATGCCGCCCAGAACCTGATCCAGAGCTATACCGTAACGCGCATCGATCACGATCGCGGGAAACGCGATCGCAGCTACGTATTGGGATGCGGCATGGTGCCGCCCAACAACCAGGGCATCGCCACCCCCAAGTACAACCGAAACGACGACGGCGAGATGCCTGCCAAGGACGGCGTGGCCAACGCTGCCGATCTGGACGCCTACACCGCCGCCGCCGTGCAGGATTTGAAATGGGGCTACCGCAGCTTCGCCGGGCAGCGCGACGACGGGTTTTACGGAGACATCCAGGCCATCTTCGATCTGCTGAAACTGCGCTCCCCCGGTAAGGACGCCATGCAGGGCTTCAACGTGCGCACCATCGCCCTGGAGATCCCGATTGACCAGTTGGGCGGGGACATGCAGGTGGTGGGCGTGCACGCGACCACCAGCCGGCTGCGCCTGCCCGTGCTCGCCGATCGCGGGTGGTGGGACGATTACCGCCGCGACCCCGATCGCCATTACGTCCAGGTGGGACGCCAGGGAAACCCCCTGTTCTGCGAAGGCTTCGTGGCCATCGAGGACAAGGACGCCTATAACCGCATGAGCGCCACCTCCGACGCTTCCACGTTCCGCAAGTACGCCCTCAAGCCCGAGCTGGCGCATCTGCTCAACGTGCTGGTATTCGGCGGAGCCGGGCCCGCGCCCGAAACCGACCGCACCGATCTGGCAGGCATCTTCATCCCGGATCTGATCAAGGTCGATCTCTCTACCGCTCCGGCGCGCCTGGCGGGCGGCAAGGATTCGTCCTCGGTCGCTTCCGACGCGGGTTATTCGCGCCTGGGCATCTTCGGCGGGGACGTGCTGATCAGCAAGGTGCAGCCGGGCTTCGACGGCAAGGGGCTTATCCCCGGCGGCTGGCCCAACGGCCGCCGCTTCGGCGACGACGTGGTGGACATCGGCGTGACCGCCCTCATCAGCGATCTGCGCGTCAGCCCGCCCGTCATCAACGGACCGGCCGGCGACAACGTCGACGGCAACGATATCGGCTACAACAAGGTGTTCCCCTACGCGGCCACGCCCCATAACGGCCGCATCCACGGGCATCACTGAGCGGGACCGGACCGGCGGGTCGTTTCACTCCGGGAGCGACCCCGCCAGGATCTTGATCATATCCAACGCGTTGCGGGCCGCCTGGGCCCCCACGTGGTTCTTGAAGACCGCGGCCACCGCCCCGGTCTTCTTCAGCATCCGCAATTGGCCTTGCGCCAGCTCCTCCAATTCCCCCGGACCGTACAGGTAATCGTAACGCGCGTTGCGCGCGGCCATGCGCGCCTTGGGCGAAGCCCCGGCCCAGCGCTCCTCGTCGCGCCATCCGGCCAGGTTGCGCCCGCAATAGCGTACGTAGGCCTTGGGCGTGGTGGCATAAGCCCGCAAGGGAAGCACGTGGGGCAGGGGCGGCAGATCGGTATTGCAGATGCCGATGCCCGCGTCCTTCAGGGCCTGCAGCACGGGCTCTTGGTGCCAGGTGCGGTTGCGGAACTCGATATGCACGTCCAGGCCTTCGGAGATGGCCGCCGATGCGGTGTACAGCAGGTAATCGAGTTGCTTGCGGCCCCGTTCCACCGCTTCGTCCAACTGGATGAGGAAGGAATAGAACTTCCCGTTCTCGGACAAGGGGCTCACGACCGCGGCATGGCGGCGCATGAGCGCGCAGCCTTCCGCGGGATCCCATGTTCCCTTATGGGAAACGTCGCGATGGGTCTTCACCGAATACAACATGCCCGGCTTGCTGCGGCGATCCAACTCGACGAATTGCTGCAGCAGGGGTTCCTGGTAGAAGGTATGGTTCAGCTCCAGGAAGGAGAAATACAACTGGTACATGGGCAGACGTTCCCGCGAAGCGGGGGGATAGAAGCGCCCGTCCCAATCGTCGAAGGAATAACCGCCGGTACCGATATGCAGGCCCTGGGCGGAAAGATCCGGAGGGATTTCCCAGGGCCGCCAACGACCCGCCTGGAGTAACTTGGGCGTTACCTGGGCGAGCGGCGGCATGCTGCCGTTATGCGCGGGGAAAGCGGCCGGCAAAGCACCCTGTAAAGGGCCCGGGGACGGAGCGGGAATCCAATCGGACATATACTGCCCAAATGTACAGCATATCCGCGGGCCGATCAATCAGATCCGCATGATGGCGAAATCCGTCCGGAAACGGGGACGCGGTTTGGGTTTCTGGGGGCGAGGTCCGCTCAGGGCAGGATGAGGGCTGCACCCTCGGAAGTCCTGCTGATCCAAATGCGGGAACCATCCGGGATTCCGTCGCGGAAAAGTTTCCGGGGCGCAGCGACTCCGTCCGCCGAGAACCAGGTACCGGTCCGTCCGCCGCGAACGCGGGAGAGAGGGATGACCTTGGCGTTGCCGGCGGTAAGCACAAGGCGATTGACGCCCTGGAAGGAGCGCGCCACGGTGATCCACACCTCTTTGGAGGCGGCGTCCAGGGACGCGTAATAATCCTTACCGGCTTCCAACGGGCTGCCGTTGAGGGAGGCTGCGGAAGGCAGGGCCGCCATTTCCGAAAAGCGGAAAGTGGGCGACACGAGGGAAGCGGCGGCGTCGGTAATCGTCAAGGTCACGTCCGCGGCGTTGCCAGCGGCGGACGCCCACCAGGCGCGATGGTTATGGTCGTAGCCCAAAGGCGACAAGGCCTGGGGCGCGGGATTGGCCATACCCGTGGGCCCTTGCGCCTTGACGGTGCCGGCTGCGGCGGTGAAGGCGACCTTGCCGGAATGGATGGCGCCGTTCTCGGCGCGCAGCCGCGATACGCCGGCGGCGGTCTTGGAACCGAGCACGATGGAAAGCGAATACTGGCCGAAGCCATTCTTGAGGCAGCCCGCCACCTTGGCGTCATCGCTGTTGCTCATCCAACCGTACGGTTGGCCCCAGGTGATCTTCACGCCCTGATCGTAGAAGTTCATCTGGTAATCGGTGCGCCAAACATCGTTGCCTGCCGTACCGAAGGCGCCGGCCCCGGCCGGATCGAAACCGCTACCGCCGGCCGCCAATCCGTCGCTCCAGGCGGGCACGCCTTGATTCTGCTGCACGAAGGTCTGGGTGGCCACGTAGCCGATCTCGCGTCCATGGGCCCATTCCCAGGCATATGGGATATCGCAGGTCCCGGAAATGGTCCAGGGCCCGCTGCGGTTGGGAAAGCCGGCTCCCGAGAGCACCGGTTGCTTGAAGAAGCGCTTGGCCCCGTACTCGACTCCCTCCGCCGGGCCTCCGGTGCCGTCCCAATTGATGGTGCAATAGGGCCCGCGCGAATCGGCCTTGTTGGTGCCGCCTTTGGTGTCGACGGTCTCGGTCCATTGGAAGTACTCATGGCCGTCCATGAACACGTAACTGATGGTCTCGGCGGCGCCGCTGATGGTATGGGTCCAATCGAAAACCGCCATGCCGGCGCCCTGCCAGCGCAGGGCCAAGGTGCCCGCCGCGTAGTGGTTGTCGGGATTCCCGTGATGGCACGACGATCCGAAGCCGCTGTTGAGAGGATCGGAATTAGGTGACCCCGGTGTTACCGTGACCAGGGTGGTA
>JAHFCH010000096.1 GCA_023249635.1 Fibrobacterota bacterium | reverse complement strand
GTATATGGATCGGGGCGACAGCCTTTGGCCCGAAGAGGAAATCTGGTCCTTCGAGGCGGAACGCGATCTGCGCGTGGTGGAATTATCGGGCGCCCCGCTGATCGATCCTTCCCAGAGCGGACTGCCCCAGGAGTGGAAGGGACTGCCGGCCTACCGCATGCAGGCGGGCGATACCCTGCGCATCCGCGAGAAGCAACGCGGCAACGTGAGCCCGCAGTCCGCGCAACTGAGCCTGCGCCGCACCCTGTGGCTGGATTTCCGCGGACGCGGTTTCACCGCCAAGGACCGGCTATACGGCAACCTGCCCTTGCGTTCGCGTCTGGAAATGGGCGGAGGCCTGTCCATGGGCCGCGCCGACGTGGGCGGGCAACCCGTAATGATAACCTCTCTGCGCGATCGCGCCGGGGTCGAGGTGGCCGCGGGTCAATTGGATCTCACCGCGCTGGCGCGTTTCGAACGCGGTAAGGGCGCGCTGCCGGCTACCGGTTGGAACCAGACCATCCAGGGAACCTCGGTCACGCTGCATCTGCCCCCCGGTTGGAAATTGCTGCACGCGGGAGGCCCCGACAGCGTGGGTAACTCCTGGGTTACGGAGTGGTCATTGTGGGACGTGTTCCTGCTGTGCATTCTCACCCTGGCCGTACTCAAATTGGCGGGCCCGGTTCCCGCCGCCGCCGGCCTGGCCTGCTTCGTTCTGCTCTCCCAGGAAGAAGGGCTGTCCGGACCGCTATGGCTCAACCTACTGGCCGCCATAGGTCTCTGGAAGGCCCTGCCTCCGGGGCGGCTGCGCGCGTTCGCCAATGCTTGGCGCATAGCCAGCCTGGTCCTGATCGCGGCCATCTGGGTACCGTTCGCCGTCGCCCATGCCCGCAAGGCCCTGTATCCGCAATTGGATGGGCCGGGTTCCGGCGCCTTCAGCAACGGCAATTACAACCTGCTGGCCAGCAGCCAGTATGGCCGCGGATGGGAGTCGGAAGGTAAGTCGGCCGTTGTCGATAAAATGCTTTCCGCGCCCGCCAGTGCTCCCGCTCCGCAGGAAGCCCAGGAAATGCGGGAGGACTCCGACGACGAGGCGAACCTCAGCGCCTCCATCGGCAGCGTGCAAGGCCTCGGTGGCGGCAACGCGAGGGTATTCCGCAAAGCGAAGCGATCCCATGCATATGGCGCGGCCCCCGCCAAAGCCCAAGTGAATTACGCCCGCGTCCAATCGGGACCCGGAGAACCCGAGTGGGGCTGGGAATCGGCCACCTTCTCCTGGTCCGGACCGGTACAGGAAAACGAGCATCTGGATCTGTACCTCATCCGGCCCTGGGTAACCCGCTTGTTACGCGCGCTCCAGGCCCTGCTGCCCGGACTCTTGCTGCTCCTGCTGGCCTTCCCGCGCGGTTCCGGCCCGCGGGGCGGAACCGGATCGGGATCCGGGACGGGAAAACCCTGGAACCTGGGGCCTCTGGCCGCCGCCGGATTGTTGCTGGCGGCCTTCGTGGCACCCGCGCGCGCCGAATTTCCCCCCGAGGCATTGCTGCACGATCTGGAAGCGCGCATGCAGGAACCGCGTCCCTGCTCGCCCGCTTGCGCGGCCCTCAGCGGGGGTCGCATCACGGTTACGGGCGACCACCTGAGCCTGGCCCTGATCTTCGACGTAATGGATACCTCGCTGGCCGCCCTTCCCTCCGCGGGAGGCGGGCAATTGGCGCTGGAGTCGATACGCCTGGCGGGCCGGCCGGCCGCGACCGCCCTGCGCACCCCTTCGGGCGGGCTGGCCATCGCCTTGCCGCGGGGCCGGCACGCCGTGGTCCTGGAAGGCCGGTTGCTGGGTCCGCGACTGGAACTGAGCTTCGGCGCGGATGCGCGCAACCTGACCGTGCAAGCGCCGGGATATTCCGTACAAGGCCTGGGACGGGGCTCCGCGGAAGGCGGCGCCGTGGTGCTGCAACGCCGGGAGGGATCCACCTCCGTACGCCGCGGCCCGGAACTGACACCGGATCCCGTGCCCCCCTTCGTGGAAGTGATCCGCACCCTGATGCTCGAAGAGCAATGGCTCATGGTAACCCGCGTGATACGGGTGGCCCCGTCCGAAGGGGCTTTTACCGTGGAAGTACCGGTACCCGCGTGGGAGCACCCGGTGACGCCGGGCATGGCCCAGTCCAAGGGATCGGTGATGGTGAATCTGCGCGAAGGCGAATCGGAAGCGACCTGGCGCTCGGTGGTAGACCACGCCGAGACTCTGCGGTTGTCAGCCGGGCCCTTGGATCAGCGCGCCGAGACCTGGGGCGTGGAGGCATCTTCGCGTTGGCACGTGGAAACCCGGGGACTGCAGCCGGTATTGCCCAAGGACGCGGGCGGCGCGCCGGAATGGAAACCCCTGCCCGGCGATACCCTCGCGCTCTCGGTGACCGAGCCGGGAGCGGCGACCGGCCCCGTCAAGACCATCGAGAACGCCACCTTGACCTCGTCCCCGGGCCGCCGCGAGAGCGGAGCCACGTTGGTGCTGCGCGTGCGCGCAGGCCAGGGCGATGATACCCGCATCACGCTGCCGCCGGGCGCGCGCCTCGAGAACCTGAACATAGACGGCGTGGAGCAGCCGCTGACCCAGCGCGAAGGCACGTTGGCGCTGCCCTTGCATCCCGGTGAGCAGACCCTGTCCCTGGCATGGAAGCAGCCCCAGGGCATCGGCATCATCGAGCATACCCCGAAGGTCAAGCTCGAGGATGAGGCCGCCAACATCTCATTGGCCCTCAATGTGCCCGGGGATCGCTGGACCCTGCGGGTGGGCGGGAACGCCATCGGTCCCGCGTTGCTGCTATGGGGCGTCTTGGCGGTGCTCACCGGCATCGCCTACGGCCTGGGTCGCGCGCGCGTTACCCCGCTGGGCTTCCTCGATTGGGCCTTGCTGTTCCTGGGGACTTCCATGGTGAACGTATACGCCACCGCTCCGCTGCTCGTCCTGTTCCTGGGGTTGCGCTGGCGCGCCCAACATGCTCCGGGGCTTTCCGCCACGCGCCACAACCTGGCGCAAATCGCGTTGGCGGGCTGGTCCATCGTCGCTTTCGGATTGTTGCTGGCGGCGGTACCGGAAGGGCTTTTAAGCGCGCCGGATATGCAGGTGACTGGGAACGGTTCCTATGCGGGCTGCCTACGCTGGTTCCAGGATCGCTCCGCGGGCGATTTCCCGTCCGGATGGATTCTCTCGTTGCCGCTCTGGGCCTACCGGGTAGCCATGTTGGCCTGGTCCCTGTGGTTGGCGCGCAAGCTCTTGCAATGGTTACGCTGGAGCTGGGAACGGTATTCGGCGGGCGGGCACTGGAAGCAGCCGCCTCCGCGCCCCACGCCGACCAAGCCGATGTCCGGCCTCGGTTGAAGCCAGCTTCCGGCCTTGTTGCCGGCTAGGCCGCGCGCTTCGAACGCGGGCGCCGCGTGCGTACGGGCTTGCCCGTCTGGGACCGCGTAGGCTGAAGGGCGGGTTCGCGTACCGCTTCAGCCATCACGAAAGTGAAAATCCTGCTCTCGCAGGAGATGGTGCAATCGCCCACCGTCCAAGTACGCCGATTAGTCCGTGTATTCATCTTGTCATCCCTTTAGGTCATGCGCGTGGAAAGCGCGCATTGTGAAAATCATCGGATTCAGGGGGGTTTATTTGTACGAAACCGGCACTTTTTTGTACGAAATCGGCATGGAGAGGAGAAGCGTTTTGGAAACGTTTCCGCCCTTCCCCAGGTAACGGGAAAGTTACCTGGGCGGATGGATCCGTTTCACGGGTCGGTCGATTTTGGGAATGCGATCAGGGTGCCGGCTGAATAATAAATTGCTCCGGCAGCCGGTTCTGGGAAACCTTGCGGCCATCGGCCCGGTACAGGATGTCTTCCGCCCGTCCTATCCCCTCGAAGCGATTCTTCCCCATCGGACGGAATACCTCCGTAGGCGTACCGGCCTTGTAGACGCGCACGTAGTCAATGACCCATTGCGTAGGGAAGATGTTGTTGTCGATGGGCCCGCCGTAACCACCGCCTAAAGCTTCGTTAAGGATGATGTACTGGGGATTGAAATAGGGCCAATCCCCTGCGCCTTTCCCATCGTTCTTGAAGGTCATCACCTTGGTGCTGTCCATATAGAAGTCGAACCGGTCCGTGAACCATTCCACCGCGTAGATATGGAAGGTATTGGATACATCGGAAAGCGTCGCTTGGCCGTGCGGATTGTTGCCCAGCTTGTAATTGATGTTCTGCATGTGCATGGTGCAGTTCACCTTGTTGGGGACCTTGCCCTGGTATTCCGCGATATCGACCTCGCCGCAATTGGGCCAGCCGCCGTGCTTATCGCATTCATGGCCCAGCATCCAGAAGGCCGGCCAGGAGCCGTTGCCTCCGGGCAATTTGCCTTTTATCTCGAAGCGCCCGTAGGTCCACCAGGCTTTGGTCTCGGTGTCCATGCGGCCGGAAGTGTATTGCCTTCCGCCGAAGTTTTCCTTGCGCGCGACGATGTACAGATTGCCGTCCGCAACCTTGAGGTTTTCCTGGCGGTTGGAATAGTATTCCGCCTCGCCGTTCACGGTGGCGGCCCCGACCTGGATGCGCCATTTGGTCGAGTCCGGGGAACCGGGCTTGTCGAATTCATCGGACCAGACCAGGTCCCAGGTCGCGGCCCTTACAGTGCCGATGGTGCCGACGGAAAAAAGCGCAAGCGCGAGAATAGCGAATACCTGATGCATGGAATCTCCCCAAGTACCAACCCTGCCCAGAGTCCCCGCGCATAAGCTACGCCGATGCCGGGAATTCCCCGGGAGCCAAACGCCCTGAGGACGGGAATTTTTTCACACGTGTGAAAGCGGGGCTGTTACGCCCGCGGCGGGCGCGACGCGGACGTAATCAAAAGGTTACGTCCGCGCTATCGCGGAGGGGGATTGGGATGCGTTCACGGTTCCAGCGCGGAGAAGCCGGCTTGGACTTCGCCCAAGGCGCTGATGACCCGGAGCCGGTAATAACCCGGCCCGGGAAGGGCTGGAAGCGTGTGGCTGGCGGGTCCCGAGCCCTTCATGGAGGCTACTACGCGACCGCGCACGTCCAGGATCTCGATGCGATGCGCGCCGGGAGCGGAAACGGATACCCAGCGGCGATCGAATTCCATCCAGGCTGCGCTTCCAGTAACATGCGCGATACCCGTGTTCATCTGGCAAAGACGCTCATCATTGTAGGCCTTGGGAAGCTTGGAATCGTAATTGACGGCCTTGGGATCGGCGCAACCCGTCTTCTCCGGCAGCAGGGCCGCGTCCTTACAGGTACCCGCGTATTCGAAGCGGTACAACCCCAGGTTCCAGCTCACGTAATACAAGGCTCCGTCCGGCCCTTGCTTGAGATCGACCAGGGTGGGCGGGTGGATGCCGGTGAAGATCTTCAGGTCGGCAGTGATCTTCTCCCCGGCGCTGTCCAGGGTCATGAGGTGGAAGCCGAAACCGTCGCAGCCGGAGACCAGCCATTTGCGATCGAATTGCGGAGGGAATTGCGTGGGGCTGGGGTTGGAGCCGTCATAGCGGAAGATGGGACCAGTCATGGAGCAGCCTTCGTCCCGCGCGAAGATGGGCTCGCGGATGGCAGGCAGGTTCTTGACCCCGGCCACGGTCGCGTTGGTATTGACCGGCGCCGCGCGGGTGGAGCCGGAGCTGATGGCCACGTTGTAGGGCGAAATTCCGGCCATGTCCTCTTCGCCCGCGAAGTAGGGCCAGCCCATGTAGAATGGCTCCTTGACCAGGTTGGCTTCTTCCGAGACTTTCCCCTGATCGGGTCCCACGTCGCCCCAGGCCAGCCAGCGACGCACGGGATCGACCGAGATGGTGTACGCGTTGCGCGTGCCCTTCACGTAGATCTCCGGCTTGACCTTGGAGGTATCCGCGAAGAGGGCGGCCACGTCGGGCTTGCCTTGGGCCTTATAAAAGGCCGCGTACTTCTCGCCGAAATTGCCCGCCGGCACCGAGTAGCCTTTCGCGGTTTCGTCGGGATGGATGCGCAAAACGCCGCCGCGCATATCCGCCGTATTGGCGGGACCGAGATCGGTTTGCTGGTTGTCCCCGATGGCGGCCCACAAATCATCATAGTCATCGAATTGCAAGTCTCCCGCCGTATGCCAGGAGACCTTCATGCGCGGGATTTTGATAAGGATCTTCTCGGTGGCATTGTCGAGATGGGCAAGGTCGGAGGTAAGCTTGATGCGCGCGATGCGGAAGGAGAATGTGCCGCCCGCCTCCAGTGAAGAATAGTTGAAGTACATCCAGGGATTCTTGAGGAAGTCGTTGCGCACCGCCACGCCCACCAGACCCTGTTCGCCGGTGGCATGATCAACGGTGATGGTCCCCAGGGAATCCACCGTGCCGGTCTTGCCGTTGTAGCGCTGCACCGTGCCCATCTTCTGGATGAAGTACACGTCGGCGAACCCGCCGGGCTGCTTGACAAAGGTGAACTTGAGCACCCCGTTGCTGGCCACGTCCGAAGTGACCACGGGTCCCTTGTACAATTGCACGTGGTTGAATTGTCCGTCGTTGGCGGCGCAGCCCTTATAGGCGCCCAAATCCACGGCGCCGTGCGCCGCGCAGACGCAGCCGGCCAATACGGCCGCGATCGGCCCTTTCCTCAAGTTCCGCATATCCCCTCCTATGCTTCCCCGTAATCCATCGCTAAGGTAGCGCCGAGGCTACGCCGACGGCGGTAAGATCGCGCCGTTGTTATGTACAATCTCCGCGATCGAGGAAGCGTCCGTACAACCGTACGGCGGCTATTCGCTTGCGCCAACCGAGACCAGGGAAGTTTGCGATCCGGAGCCCGCGCCCGCAGCGCGGCCATTGCCCGGGAGCGGACTGAATTCAGGATGCGCGCCGTAGACGCCCGCCGCGACCCGGCCTCCGCTGCCATTGCGCAGATTCCAGACGGCATTGCCGCCCGCGATCGGCAGGCGCGCCACCGTACCGCCGCGCGCATCGTTCAACACCAGATGCGATGCCGATCCGGCCACGGAGAAACGGATGCCTTCCTGGGATCGTCTCCAGCGCATGGCGGGGTTGCCTACATGAATCCCGCCGCCATGGGTGTCCAAGACCCAAGCATCGGCCGGCTTGATGGGAATGATATCCGCCGGTGTTTTGGTACCGTGTTGAACCGCCGTCAATTCCCCGGCCAGACGCAGGTACCAATCGCTGGGCAAATCCATCCCGTCGCCGTCCAGGGCGAGCCACCACCCGGCTGGCGGCGCTTCGCTGCGCTTGGAGACGACTTTGAACATGGCCGTGGCTTCGTTCACTTCGTCGAACATGGCGATCTTGATGGCGGGCGCCCCGGCGGCCTTGGCCCCCATGGCTTGTTGCCACAGGAAATTGCCTCCCAGCCGCGGGATTTCGTTCTTGGGTTTTGCATGGTTGGCATTGTAGAAGGAGTATCCCGGGAAGATGACGGGCATATAGGTGACGCCTGCGTCGGCGAGCCATTTCTGATCCGCGGCGGTGCGGGGGGTATAATCGTTCTTGACGCCGCTCAGCCCGGAATAGCGTCCCACGTTCCAGGGTTGCACTGCGTCCATGGCCTTCCATACGTCCAGCCAGCCTTTGTCCGTGCGTGAGTCGCGGGAAAGGGTGCGGAAGCCCGCGGGAACCCCGCCCATGATGCTGGCCTGGTAGGCCACGGGGGCCGTCTTATGGAACCAATCCAACATGGCCATGGCCTCGCCGGGGGTATTCGGCGGGTTACGGGATTCGTTAAGCCCCACTCCCCATACCGAGACCAGGGGCCGACCCTTATGCCGCAGGTAATTGGGCTGGGTGGATATATGGAACTGGTCGTTCAGGTATTTCCAATCCGCCTCCAGGTTGGCGGCCCAGGTGGTGAAGCTCGAACCGGTCACGTCGTACTCGATAGCCACCACCCGCCCATACTTCGCCGAAGAAGCCAGGATGTTCTTGAGCACCGCGTCCCCTTGCGATTTAAGGCCGGGGATATCGGATACGAATCGCTGGATCAGCACGCCGTCCAGGCCGTAATCCTGCATCCATTTGAAATGCATATCCGTAACCTTGGGGTTACGCGCGGAGAAGAAATAGGCGGTGGTTCCGTTGGGCCCGTACCCGGGCACGGCGCATAAGTCGGACTTCGCGAAATCCGTCAGGTCCGGGTACATGTCTACCGAGACTCCGGAGGGCGGATTGCCCCAATGGCTCCAGTTGCCGCCCCACGATCCTGGGCAGCCGAACCAGCCCTGATAGCCGAACAGGACCTTGCCGTCGAGCGTGGACGGATCCACGGTGGCCGCCGGGGAAGCGGAGGCGGCGGGCAAGGCGGAAACGGGATCAGCGCCCTGGGCGCGCAACGGGGCCAGGGCGGAAATCAAGCCGTATGTGAAGGCGAAGGCGGGGATGCGAAAGGCGAAACGCATAATGCCTCCTGGGTTCAGTCTGGATCGGGAAATGGGGGCGGGAACCGGGCGGATCGGATCCGCGTGCCATCGGCATGCCAAACGCGGCCGAGACGGACCTCCCGGCCGGAACCTGCGACGGTCCGGTTCCGCGCCTTTTCGCTTGGCGAAGCCGCGGAGGGACGCAACGCGGTCGCGGTTAGATCGCGGAATTCGATATCCCGGAAGCGTAATTCCATGGCCAGCCCTACATGGAGCTGAAAGGCGAACACGCCGTCCTTGCGGCCCCCGGCATCGGTGAAGGAAACGGTGCGATGGCCATTGAGGGAAACGGTGATCTTCTCGCCCACCGCCTCGATCGCGAGGTCGTTCCAGGCATCCGCCTTGTACCATTTCGGGATACTGTCCGTCTGGGCCACGTAGGCCGCCTTCACGTTATCGTACAACCAGCCCGAGCTGTGATTGCCTTCCAGATCCACCTGGATGCCATTGGCGATATCGCCCTTCTGCTCGTTGCGGAAATTGACGCCGCTGTTCCCCTTGACCCACCAGAAGCGGAGCTTCAGGGAAAAATCCTTGGCGCTACGATCGCTGATGAGGTAGCTCTCCGGATTCCCTGCGGCCATGGTGCCTACCAGAGCGCTGTCCACCACGGTCCAGACGCCCTTGCCCGTGGCATGCCATCCCTTGAGGGAGGCACCGTCGAAGATACGTTCCCCGGTTTGCGCACCGGCCGACGAAACGAGGAAACCGGCCAGGGCCG
The DNA here is from genome assembly GCA_023249635.1 of Fibrobacterota bacterium. Taxonomy (GTDB): domain Bacteria; phylum Fibrobacterota; class Fibrobacteria; order UBA11236; family UBA11236; genus Chersky-265. Next base: position 15,104 of record JAHFCH010000096.1, on the reverse strand, counting down.
CAGTGGAAAGCCCGTAGCGAACGGGTTTGCGGAGACTGGGGATATTGCGGATTTTTTCGACGGCGGACATGAGTCTCCCGGAACCATGCGTTCCACTAGCACAGGGGCCGGCCCACCGGCGCCCATCGCTTTCGAATCTACCGCCGACGGAATCGGCGGTCCTTGGCCCCAATCGATTCTGTTTACAAACGAGATTGGGGTCGAGATTGGGCGTTTACAAAAGAAAACACGGCCCCGCTTCAGGCCCGGCGCCGCCCCCGGCAGGGGGTTAGATTAGCCGATGGATCCGGGATCCACCTGCCCATGAATGACATTTACGCCTATTCCGATTTCCGCGCCTTCATCCGCGATTATTACGAATCCCGCAAGTCCGAGGTACGCGGTTTTTCTTACCGCCAGTTGGCGGAGCAGGCCGGCATCAACTCCACTTCCTATTTCAAGTTCGTCATCGACGGTAAGCGCAACCTCACCAAGAAAACCATCTTCAAGGCCTGTCTGGCCCTGGGCCTCAAGGACAACGAGGCCGAGTACTTCGAGAACCTGGTCTTCTTCAACCAGGCGACGACACCGGAAGAGAAAACCGCCTTCTTCGAAACCCTGCTGGCCCTGCAGCAGTACCGTAACGTTGCGGTTATCGAACGCGACCAGATGGAGTTCTTCCGCGAGTGGCACCATTGCGTGATCCGCGAACTGGCGGTGATGGCGGATTTCGGCAAGGGACCGGACGGGGCTCCCGATTACGCCCGCTTGGGCAAGCTGCTCAATCCCCCCATTTCCGCCGCCGCCGCCAAAGCCTCCCTGCAATTGCTGGTTGACCTCGGATTCCTGAAAAAGCAAGGCACCCAGTACCTGCAATCCGAACCCGTAGTGGCCACCGGCCCGGCTTCCAAGGAAAACCTGGTGATGCGTCATCAGATCAAGATGCTGCAGTTGGCGAAGGAGACCTTCGAGCGTTGCCGCGCGCAGGATCGCTATATCGGATCCACCACCATCGGGGTCTCGCGCGAGACTTTTCTGAATCTGGTTCGCAAGGTCCGCGACTTCCGCACCCATCTGATGGAGATGGTGAGCCATGATGAATTCCCCGATCAGGTATACCAACTCACTTTCTGCCTGATCCCCTTGAGCGAGAAGCCCGGAGGCCGGGGATGAAGGCGCGTATCCTGGCCGGGGCGCTTTGCGTCTTGGGACTCGCGGCATGCTTCCGCGACGATACACGCTTGGCCGGAGGCTGGGCCGATACCGAGACCGGGCATAAGGTGGCCGGTCTGGTGGTGCGGTCCGATGGTTCGGCCGCCGCCGGCGCCCTGGTCTCATTGCGTCCCGCGGACTACCTGGGTCGCGATCCCGGCACCGATGATTCCATCGGGATCTCCCCCACGGGCGGCACCCTTACCGATATCCTCTGCGATTCCCTCGGGCGCTTCCGCATCGATAGCGTGGCCCCGGGACATTATGCCCTGGAGACGCGTTACCAGGAAATCAACGCGGCGCTGATCCGCTTCGAGATGGGTACCGCGGCGGTCCGCATGGATCTGGGCACGGCCAAAGTCAAACCCGTCGGCTCCATCACCGGCCGGGTGCGCTTCTCCGATGATGTACCGGGCCCGGCCCTGGTGCGCATCCGCGGGTTGGAACGGGCGGCCTTGGCCGATGCGGCCACCGGGGTGTATACCTTCGGCAACCTGCCCGAAGGCGATTTCACATTGCATTACGAAGGCCTGGAACCCCTGGTGACTCCGGCAGAGAAGGCCGGCATCCGCTTCGCGGCGGGGCTGGGAACCAATGCCGGCGAGATCGTGTTGCAACGCGGGCTGCGGCAAGCATACGGCATCCGGGACGGGTTCCTGGAATTGCCCGGCGTCGATTCCACCAATCCCGTCATCCTGGAGAACGGCAGCTTCCGCTCGCCCATGGACGGAGCCTACCTTTTCGCCAAGGCCAGCTTGGGCCGCCTGGATTTGCGCGGTGTAATCACCAGCTATGGCCGGGACACGGGCGATGCGGCGATCGCGGCCAGCGTACGGGCCTGCGCGCGCCAGATCCTAATCGCGCAGGAAAGCGGCATGCGGGTATCGGTAACGCCTACCGGGGGCGCCCGCCGGCCCCTGCCGCGTCCCCGCAGCGGCAACCTCATGGACATCGAGCCCGACGCCAGCGCCGGCGCGCAGTTGCTCATCCGCGAGGCCGGTCTCGCAACGCCCGCCCACCCCCTGGTGCTCATCTGCGGAACCAACCTTACCACCGCGGCCCAGGCCCTGCTGCTTTCGCCGGACATAGCCGAGCGGCTGATTATCTTCGGGGCCAACAACGGCAACACCAATGCCGACGATTCCCTGGCTTCGGCCGTGGTCGCGAAAAAGGGACGCCTGGTGGCCTGGTCCCGGGAGCATTATTGGGACACCACCTATGCGACGAAGTACACGCCGGACCATATCCCCGGGCGTTTCGGGGATGCCCTGCGCGGTTTGTACAATCCGGTGGCCTTCACGCGCACCTGGGCCTATTCCTATTACGGTGATTTCGGTCCCGCCACATACCTCTATAGCCGCACGGTATGGCGGAGCGCCACGCCCTCGCTATACGGCGGCGCCCCGCTCAAGGCGATTCCCACCGCCTTGCCGGTATATGATTTCCTCGACATTCCTTTCGCGGCCAACGATTGGGCCGCCATGGAAGCGGAATTCTACGCGACGGTGGAAAACGCCGCCGCCTATCGGCCCTGGCCAGTGCCCGGGAACTTCGAGGCCGAAGGCTACGCGGTATCGGCGCGCGTGAACGTCGATTCCCTGCCCGGTGGCGAAGCTCTCGCGTTCAAGGATCCCGGGGCTTTCGCGGAGTTTCCGTTGCAGGCCGAGGCCGCCCGCGACTACGTACTCGAGCTGTTCTACCGCGCCGACGCGGCCGCCCTGGCGACCGTCACGGCGGATGCGGGACTACCCGGTAGCGTACCGGTAACGGTGGCGTTACCCGCCGCCAAGGATAGCGGTTCCGCCCAGGTTACCCTGCATATGGAAGCGGGATCGCGGCGGCTGCGCGTGGACTTCTCGCAAGGCGCGTTCTGGCTGGATCGCATCCAGGCGCGTTGAGGCGGGAGAGACTTGGATTCCGTGATTGGGTAGCGGATTCCGTTGTGGATTCAGTCCGTATATGCGATGAGAGCCGAGACACCTAGGCGCTGGTTCTCGAATTGCAACCGGAGCCAGGCGGGCGTACGCGCCATCGGCGAAACCTGGATTTCGTCCAGGTTGCCTTTGAAGCCCCAGCCCGGCGCGCCTTCGCCATGGGCCCCGATGTGGAAATCGTTCCCACGGGAGTAGGCCAAGGGCTTGCGCGGCCCGGTTGACATGTGTTCGCCGCCGTCCAGGAACACGCGCATGATTTGGCCGTCATAAGTACCCGTCACCAGATGCCAATTCCCATCGGCCAGACTGGCGGTATCACCGGCATCGAGATCGGTAAATCCCGAGGTGCCCCCGTGGTCGAGGTAGAAGCGGATATGACCGTCAGGGCCGGCGCGTAGCCCGTAGCTCTCTCCCAGGGTCGCGATCTCCCCGCCCAGTGAATCCATGCCGTCCATGCGCACCCATGCGGATATGCAAAGCCCCCCAGCCGGCTTGAGCGTTGCGCTCCCGGCCACGGTAATGGAATGCGTCAATTGAAATCCTTGTCCGCGGCCCAGGATGCCCTGGTTCCCTCCCGGCCGGGTCTTGCCCGAGCCCTCACCGCCATTGGGCGAAGCGTCCTGGAACTTTCCCGCTCCGTCGGCCGCGATGGAATCGCCCAGATGCCAGACCCCGGAGAACCCGCCGAACACGGCGCGCGAGTCGGACATGTCCGGTGCGCCCGGATTGCCCCAATACATCCAGATGGATTGCTTGGTGTTGCCCTTGATGGTATCGAGATGGACCCATACCAGGATGAAATCGCCCGCTGGATCCCACGATTCGATCGCGTAGGGAAGGTGGCGCCCTTTGGCGTCCGCGAAGCGGAGATCCTTGGAATCGGTTTGGGAGAACGGCAGGATGCCGCCGGTTATGCGCAGGGCCACGGGGAAATCGTACACGTCGCCATTGACGCCGGCCTCGTCGGTTTGGATCAGAACCTTTTTCTTGTGGGCCCAGGTGGAATAATCCTCATTGACCACGGGCGTGAACGGGGCCATGGCGACGGTATCGGCCGGGATGACGATGGCGGTGGTATCCGCGTACGTCCAATGGACCCTGGAGGAGACCGCGCGTACCTTGACCTTGCCTGCGGGAAGATTCCCGATCTCGAAATTACCGGCGGAATCGGCGCGCACCGTGCGGCCCAGGCCGTATAGCTCCACCACGCCGGTATCCTTCTCGCCGCGGATCACGCCCAGGGATCCGGATAGCCCGCCGGGAGGGAACAAGGTATCGGCCGGCCGCGTCTGGCGCGGCTTCTCGGCATAGCTGCTGAACTCGCCCATCGCGAGGTTCCCCTTGGCATCGCGGATGAGCACCAGGTATTCGCCTGAGGCAAGCGAGTCGAGGTGGTAGCTGCCGTCCTTGCGGGTGACCGCTTCGGCGCGCACGCCGGTGTCTCGGGGAGCGGCGGAATCCCCGGGCCATACCGCCGCGCGGAATTCCAGCGTCGCGCCCGCAACGGGAGTACCCCCGGAATACAGTACGCGTCCGGTGAGCTTCGCGCCTCCCGTGGTTTCGGTGGCGCTGCCCCCGATACAACCGACAGCAAGCAGGGCGAGGCCGAGGGATGAGATCGCGGTTAGGCCACGTAAGACGCGGGCGCGTAAGACGCGGGGGCTTAAAAAGCGGGTGCGCGCGCTCAAGGCTTGGGCTCCGGCACTTTGCGCGACAAGGGGAAAATCTGGAAGTTCATCTGGTATACGCCGTCCACCTTGGCATCGCGCTTGGCGATTTCCATGACGGTGCGGCGGAAGCGCCCCAGGGCCGCGTCCACGCTTTCCATCCCCGCATCGGAAAGGGAAAGCGTGAGCGAGGAGAAGGAGCGCTCTTTACGATCGATTTCCTGAATCGAACGGAGCGCCATCTCACCCATGGCGAGATGGAAGTTGTCGGCCAACATGGAACTGATGGACTCCCCCGAGCTGATCAATTTCTCCGTCAACTGATAGATGCCGTCGCCGTCGACCTCGACCAGCCCCGCATCCAGCAGCAACTGCACCGCTTTCCTCGCATCCTGCGGCCGGATGGCCGGGCGCAGCAGGCGCGACAGTTCCTGGAAATCGCCCTTGAAAGAATACACATTGAGCAGTTCGCGCAGGGCCACATGGTACCAGTGGCTGTAATATTCGTACTGGCGCGATTCCAAAGTGCGCACTTTGCTGCCCAACAGCTTGAGCAGTTTTTCGTAGAACTGGTTTTTCTCGGTCTGGCTGCGGGCCTGGGAGAAAAGCACCAGGTTGTCGAAGTATTCCCGTTCGTCGCCGATCAGGCCCAGGGCTTGGCCCAATCTACCCGAGAAGCGGGTATCCAGTTTGCGCTCGCCTTTCATCACCCGCGAGAGGGTGCCTGGATCCATTCCGGCCTTGGCGGCGAGCCAACGCAATGAGAAAGCGGGATTGTCGCGCTTGCGTATCTCGTAGCGGTCCTGGAAGAACTGCCGGAAGTCGGTATACTCGAATATGCGTCCGGTGCGGTCCGGGGCGGGTTCCATAGCCCTTCAAATATAAGGCCTGGCCTCCCCACGGTGGGAAGGTAAATCGGGTTTTATTGATGCGCTTCCGCAACACTTATTGCCCCGTCTTCAGGTCTCCGGTTGTTGCCATGCTATCCTCGCAATACCTTCACAGCACGCATTTAGCGCGATCAGCCGGGACCATCACCCGTTGCGACGTGTGGGCACAGGGGGTAATTTATGGGTTATTTCAGCAACACCGTATTATTGCGTATTTGCGGGATTTTGGCCGGGGTCGCCGGGCTTTCGCAAGCCAAGTCCGCCATCGTAGGCGGCAAGTCCATCAGCATCAAGGATGCGCCTTACCAGATGTACATGCGCATGGACGAGGGTGGCGGGGCGACGGGCCTGTGCGGCGCCGTGTGGATTGGCCAGCGTTGGGTGCTTACCGCGGCCCATTGCGTCGAGGGCGCCGTTGCAGACAGGACCACGCTGTGGGCGGGCATAACCCGCACCCGCGAGGCCAAGGAAACCAATGCCCTGCACGTAGCCCGCATCATCGCCAATCCGGAATTCCCCAAGACCTGGAAGGACGTGGCCGTGATCGAGTTGTCGCAAGACGTCACCTCGCCTTTGGCCAAGCCCATCCCCTTCGCTACCGTGGCCGACTCCAAGGCCGGGCTCACCAGTCCCGGTAAGCTCGTGATCGCCACCGGCTGGGGCGGGACCAATCGCGATGGCGATCTCGCGGACTCGTTGCAGATGCTGCGGACCGCGGTGGCCGATACCGAGAAGTATGTCATCAGCATGGTGCCGAAGGGAACGCCCGCGGACGCCGGTTCTTGCGGCGGCGATAGCGGCGGGCCCTTCGTAGTGCGCGATGCGGCGGGCACGGGTTGGATCGTCGCGGGCTTATCCAGTTTCATCACGAGCTATTGCGGCGATCCCAACTCGCCCAGTTCCTACTCCCGGGTTTCGGCCCTCTCCAGCTGGATCATCCAGAATACCGGCATGACCGTGGGGGGCATCGATCCCCGCGGCATCATCCGCGAACCTTTCCTCACGGCGTCCGGCCGCTTCCACCTCGATCATCCGCAACGCCTCGAGTTGCAGGTGATCGATCCGGCCGGCGCCGTCCTGTATACCTCCCGCGGATATATCTCCGCGGGGGATCATCCTATCCCGGCATCGGGCCGGGCCGCGGGCGCGCGCTACCTGCGATTGCTACCGGTAGGGCGCGGGGAAATGTCGGCGCTGCCGGCTTTCCATTCCGTCCGCTGAGCGCATTCCGCTTTACCAGAACCGACACGAGAGGGGATCTTCCATGTCTTTTCCTATCGCAGAACGGCCCGAGGTATGCTCCGGGCGCAAACCGAATTCGTTTCCCGGGTTACGGTCGGCCCTGGCCGCCCTATCCCTCCCCACGGTCCCGATGCTCCTAACGCTCGCCCTAGCCCACACAGGGGCGTATGCGCAGACCTACCTGGACACGGCATTGGCCGGCGAGACCTATCGCATCCAGGGGGAGTATTCGGGCACCGTGGGGACCAAACCTTATGGGGCGCAGGTTATCGCCTGGGGCAACGGCAAGTTCGAAGCCACCATGCTGCCGGGCGGCCTTCCGGGCGCGGGTTGGGGATCCGCTCCCACCAACTTCAAGGTGGTCACGGGCAGCACCTCGGGCAGCAATACGGTATTCACCACCACGGGCTGGAGCATGGTCATCAAGGCTGGCGGCGCCGCCATCGAAGGCACGGGACCGGATGGCGCCCTGAAAATGTCGAAGGTATACCGGGAAAGCCCGTCGCTAAATTGGGCGGGGCCCGCCGATGCGGTCAAGCTCTTCGACGGCACCCAGGCAGCCTTCAATGCCAATTGGACCAGCGGCAGCATCGTGCAGGGCAAGTACCTGAGCGAAGGCTCGGAGTGCAACAAGGCCTTCGCCGATCATACCCTGCACCTGGAATTCCGCGCGCCCTTCGAGCCCCTGGAAGACGGCCAGGGCCGCGGCAACAGCGGCGTTTACGTGCAGGGCCGCTACGAAGTGCAGGTGCTCGACTCTTTCGGATGGATGAAGGGCCAGACCGAGCACGGCGGCGCGGAGGGCTGGGCCGGCGGCATTTACGACACCCGTCCCGCCGATTTCAACATGGCCATGCCGCCTTTGCGCTGGGAAACCTACGACATCTGGCTGGTACACCCCAAGTTCAACGGCAATACCAAGACCACCAATGGCCGCATCACCGTATGGTTCAACGGTGTAAAGGTGCAGGACAATGTGGAATTGCCCGGCACCACCCCCGGCAATTTCGAGGGCGAAAGCGCCGCGGGCGGTAAGCTGGCCTTGCAGGACCATGGCGGGCCCATGTGGTACCGCAACATCTGGGCGGTGCCGGGCAAGTTCGTACCCATCCCCATCTCGACTCGTATCATCACCGATCGCCGCGCCGGGCCTACCGTTCGCACTGCCTCCCCGTCATGGTCGGGCACCGGTGTGCCCTACATGAACGTATTGGGCGCGCGCCGCATCGCAGCACCGCATGGCCCCTACCTGATGCTCTATCTGGGCGAAAAGAAAGCGGCCGAGGATATCCGCAAATGAGCCTTTCCGTATTCCAACGTGGTTGCATAGCGTTCCTCGCCGCCCAACTCACAACTCTCCTTCCCGCGGCGGCGGGGAACCCCATTCGCCCCACGGGTTATGCCGCCGTCGAAGGCGGCCAGTTCGTGCGCTACAAGTACAAGGGCGAGGATTGGCGCTATGCCTGGCGGCAGCGCGCTTACCTGAGCATGGGCACCGAGATGGCCGTGGGCGATCGGCTCAAGCTGTACGGCGGCCTTTCCGCGTTCATGTGGTACAACACCTTTCCCAAGGAACGCAATAACGACAACCTGAACTTCGACGAGAAGCACATCGATGTGGACCTGGCCCGGGGCGAAGGGGTGTACTCCTTCGGCGACGTAACCGATCCCATGCTCACGATCGCGGCCGGCATTTTCCCGTATAAATACGACGCGCCTACCCGCAATCTCGGCGAATACCTCTTCCGCAGCGGCGCTTACCCCAATTTCATCCTGGGCGATTTCGACAATGCCGCCGCCCAGCTTACGGGTTTCCGGATAAACGGGAATTGGCTGGGAGCCTGGGGCAACGATCTGCTGTTTACCACCGAAACCGATATCTGGCCGCACTTCGATTGGACCTTGAGCTACGTGACCCATTACAACCTGGGGGGGGCCCTCGATCTCGGGGCGGGGGTTTCCCTCACCAATCTCATTACCGTGGACGCGGACAAGACCACGCCGGATCCGAATAAGATCCAGGCCCGTCACGGCGACGCGGCGGGGAAATACGTCGGTTACGTCGAGAACGGCGATACCCTGTATTACACCTTCAAGAGCACCAAGCTCATGGCCCGCTTCGCCTTCGACCCCAAGGTATGGATGGGGAGCGGGATTTTCGGCGCGGAGGATCTGAAGCTGTACGGCGAGATGGCGGTATTGGGATGGAAGAATTACCCGCGCCCGCCCGGATTCGATACCCTGCAGCAATACTCTTTTTTCGAGAACCGCAGCGAACGCATGCCCGTGATGGGAGGTTTCAACCTGCCCGCATTCGGATACCTGGACGTGCTGGCGGTGGAACTGGAATGGTACGGCCTCAAGGGGCCCAACAGCTTCCGCGATCGCAAGGAAGACGGATTCCCCCTGCCGCAAGCCCCCGATTATTGGTCCCAGGTCGACCAGAAATACGGCACCTACTCCGCATCCGATTACGTAGGCAAGGACGATATCAAGTGGTCCGTCTACGCCCGGAAGACCGTGACGGAAGGTTTCCAGGTGACCGGGCAGGTGGCGCGCGACCATGTGCGGCACAATTTCGATAGCCCCATCCAGTTGGATCGCGAAGAAGCCTTGACCAAACCCGGGCATTGGTGGTGGGCCCTCAAGCTCGCCTTCTACTACTGAAGCACGCATGGGCAACGCCATAAAGACATCGGGAACGGCGGCCGCGCTGGCATTGGCGCTGGCCTGCGCGGCAGGGTCCAGGGCCGAAGGGACCGCCACGCCTTCGCTGTACGCGGCCTTCGAGGCCGGCCAGTTCGTGAAATACAAATACCGCCAAGAGGACTTCCGCTACGCCTGGCGCAATCGCGCCTACCTGGATTACTCCACCCATTACGCGCATTCGGAGCGCTTCACCGTCGACATGGGGCTGGGCGCGTACCTGTGGTACAACTCCTTCCCCAAGGAGCGCAACGAGGACGTGCACAACCTCGACATCAAGCGCGTTTCGCTTTTCATTTCCCAGGGACGCGGCGATTACCGCTTCGGAGATCCGGAAAAGCCCGTGGCGCAATTGACTCTGGGCATGTTCACGTACAAGTACAACTCCGATGCGCGCAATCTGGGCGAATACCTGTACCGTTCCGGGGCCTATCCCAATTTCCTGCTGGGAGATTTCGATTTCGCCATGACGCGACTCACGGGCGCGCGCATCTCTTCCGGGTTCATCCGCGGTTGGAGCAATGATCTGATGCTCACCACGGAAACGGATATCTGGCCGCATTTCGATTGGACCCTGGGATGGGTGACGCGCTGGAAGCCGGCGGAGTTCATCGAACTGGGCGCCGGTATCGCGTTTACGAACATCATCTCGGCGGACAAGGACCATACCGATCCACGCAGCCTCAAGAACATGTACATCGAGAACCTGCATTCCGATTCCGCCCTGCTGCCGGGTACGGACATCAAGATCGAAGTGGTCACGGGGGACACCGGCTATTACACCTTCCGTTCCACCAAGCTGATGGGGCGCGCCGCCCTCAATCCCCAGGCCCTGTTCCGCGCACCCTGGCTGGGCCCGGACGATCTCAAGCTGTACGCCGAAGTGGCCGTGCTGGGCTGGAAGGACTATCCCCGTCCCACGCCCACCGATACGGTGCAGGTCAACTCCTTCTATTCCGATCGCATGCAGCGCATGCCAATCATGTTCGGGTTCAACCTGCCCGTTTTCGGTGCGCTCGATTTGCTGGCGTTGGAAGTCGAATGGTATGGGCTGCAGGGCCCCGACAGTTATCAGCGCCGCAAGGAAGAGGATGTGCCCGTGCCGCAACCGGTCGACCTGTGGATCGCCAAGAACGGATCCTATACCGACTCCGATTACCGTAAAGACAATTGGAAATGGTCCGTGTACGCCCGCAAGGAATTGGTACCGGGCTGTTCCATCGTGGCCCAGGCGGCCCGCGACCATGTCCGCCATGATTTCGACAGCCCGGTCCAGCTTGATCGGGAGGAAGCCTTGACCAAGACGGGCCAATGGTGGTGGGCCGCGAAGATAGAGTTCCATCAATAATTCGGGGGGATGATATGGGGGCAGGAATGGAAAGGAAACAAGGACGGGCCTGGGGGGTCCTGGGATACGCATCGGCATTGATCGGCGCGTTGCTGGCGAGGCCGGCCGGGGCGCGCATCGCCGACGATATGGTGCATCCCGCCTGGGAGGTCAAGGAAATCCCCATGCCTGCGAAGTACCGCTCCATGGGCCTCGGGTTCCTGCCCGACGGCAAAATGGTGCTGGCCACCGGGTACGTGGAAGACGGCAAGACCGATCCCGGCGATGAAAGCAATATCCTGATCGTCTCCGGCGTGACAGATCCGGCCATGGACAACATCAAGGTGGCGAACGTCGGAACCCGCTACATCAATCCTTCCGGTGTCGTGATCGTGGGCAGTACCATCTACGTGTCGGATCGCGATGCCTTCTACCAGGTGCTCGACAATGCCGCGACCTCTCCGACCGGCAACCGCAAGAAGATCCTGGCCTGGCCCTGGGGCATGAAATGGCACCAATGGGTTTTCTGCCCCATGTATCTGCAGGGGAAATTCTATGCGCCTTATTCCGGTAGCATCGTAGGCGGCGGACCCTCGAACACCGATCCCAGCTCCGAGTATAGCGGAGCCTTCCTGAAATGGGACCTCGCCGGAAACCTGGAAAAGTTCGCCGGCGGGCTGCGTTCGCCCAACGGCGCCAATATCGATCCCGACGGCAACATGATGGTCGCCGATAACCAGGGAAGCTGGTTGCCTTCCTCGACCCTGGCGATGATGAAGCCGGGCAAGTTTTACGGCCACAAGCAGAGTCCGCCCTTCAAACCCAATTTCGCCGAGACCCTTCCCTACGAGCCGCCCGTGGCCTGGTATCCCCACGGGGACGTGCGCTCTTCCCCCGGGCAGCCCATCTACGTTCCCACCGGAACCTATAAAGGCCAATGGCTGCAGGGCGACTGCAACGGCAACGGCCTCCTGCGCGTTGCGCTCGACAAGGTGAACGGTTCCTCCCAGGGCGCTGTGTTCTGGTTCTCCAACGGTATGAAGAATTCCGCCATCAACCGCCTGGCTTGGGGCCCGGACGGATCGCTGTACATCGCCACGGTGGAACATATGGGCAATTGGCCGGGCCAGGGAGAGATGCCCATGTACCGCATGTCCCCCAAGGCGGGGGGCAAGGCCTTCGAAATGCTGGCCATCCGCTCCATCAAGGACGGCTTCGACGTGGAGTTCACGGAGGCCGTGGACAAGGCCACCGTAAGCCAGGCATCCTTCGCGCTCAAGCAATGGCAATACGTGCGTCAATCGGGATACGGCGAGGGTAAGGGAACGGAACAGACGCGCGCGGTCACCTCGGCCTCGGTCTCCGCCGACGGCAAGGTGGTCAGCATCAAGGTTACCGGTCTGGTGATCGATCGCTTGACATACTTCAAGCTGGGCGCCATCAAGTCGGCGACGGGCGGCTCCCTTTTCGACAACGAAGCCTGGTACACCATGAATCAGATGAACGGCGAAGCCACCTCCATCGCGGCCAGGCCTTCCCGGGATCCGGATTGGGCGGGACGCGTGCAATACGGTCGGGAACCCGGCCATGGCTGGTGGGCCGAGATCGGACTCGCGGGCGCCTATACGGTTTCCTTGCGGGACCTGGACGGTAAAGTCGTGAAAATCCTTTCCGGCTCGGGACCGGGACGCTTCCGCCTCGATGCGGCCGTTCCCGGGCTCTATCTGATGGACGTGTCCCAAGGCGGACACAGCTTCGTGCGTAAACTGGCATTGTAGGAGGAACCATGAAAAAGGAAACGACCCGGACCCGGCTCGCGACCATGGCCCTGGTGGGGGGCCTGGCCGTAGGCTGGGGAACCACGCGGGCGCAAGCCCTCAACCAGCTTACCCCGGCCGAAACCGCCGCCGGTTGGAAACTCCTTTTCGACGGCAAGACCGAATCGGGATGGATCCGTCCCGACGGATCCAAGGGCCGCTTCGTGTTCGAAGACAGCGCCCTCAAGACCAAGGACGGGGACATATGCACCCCGGACGAGTACCAGGATTTCGACCTCTCCATCGACTACAAATACAACGTCGGCGGCAACAGCGGCATCTTCCTGCGCACCAAGCGCGGCATCGATCCGCCCTGGTTGAGCGGCATGGAAGTAGCCATCCAGGACAATGGACGCAAAGCCAATCTGTACAAGAACGGTGATGCGGCCATCTATGACGTGGTAGCGCCTTCCAAGGATATGTGGACGGGACCGGGGATATGGAATCACCTGGTGATCCATCTGCAAGGCAGCAAACTGACGCATACGCATAACGGCACCAAGGTGATCGACGTGGATATGTCGACGCCGCAATGGAAGACCATGGTGGCGGCCAGCAAATACGTGGACGCGCCTTTCCCGGAAAACAATTGGGGCAAAGAGACCAAGGGCCAGATCTGCTTGCAGGATCATGGCGATCCGATGCTGGCCTGGTTCCGCAACATCAAGGTACTGAAGCTTGACGGATCGACCGGAACCGGGTCCGGGGCTACCAATACGCAAGTCCCTGTGTGGCATTGCCTGGCGGCCCCGGGCGGCGCGGAATTGCGCTGGGACTTTCCTTTGCTGCACGGAATCACGATCGAGATCGCCGCCTTGGACGGCAGCCTCATCCGCAGCGGTTCCATCGCGCGGGGAGGCACCCGCTTCGCCTTGCCCGGGCTGGCGCCCGGATTGTACGTAGCGCGACTGATCGACGCCGGGGGAAGGTCCCGCGGCCTGATCCGCGCACTTTGATCAGATGAGGACGCAATTGCGTCCGGCATTGTCTTCGTAACATGGGGGGTCTATGCGTTTCGATTCGAACCGGAATGCCTGCGGGAGTATATTGCCCGCGCTGCTGATTTGTTTGTGCGCCCACGCGCGCGCCCAGGTCAATCCCGACATCTATTACCTTCCCGACCAGGCTCCCTTCACGCCCTATGCCCAGATACCCTTGTTGCTGGGGAACGGATTCACCGCCACCGGGAGTAACCTTACCGTTACCCTGGTCGGGAACGATGCCGGCAACACGGGCTACATGTATTTCGTCGATCCGAAAACCGGCCAGAACCGGTTCCTTTTCAGCAACAAGGATCCGGAGGGGACCACGGTGGACTTGGGGATTTTCCCCGAAGGCGCGCCGGTGGTATTCCTCTACGTGGCCGACAAGACCACCCTGACGCCGAAGAAGTACACCGGCGCCAACCAGGTGGGCACCTACGATTTCGATGCCATCCCGGCGCTGGCCGGCCTGTTCGTGAACCATAAGGCCATGCCGGTAAGCCCGGAAATCAATGATAAGGGGGATCACCGTTGGGCGGTATCCGCCCGCGTGGATTGCACCCGGGTGGTATTCGGCTTCGAAGACGTACGCAACGGGGACTACGACTATAACGACATCGTTTTCACCGTTACGGGCGTGCATCTTGATACCGAGAGCAAATTGCCGTCGCCGGTATTGGCGGGAAAAACCGCGTTCCGCGATTCCTCCGTGGTCAGCTTGGCTCCCGGCGCGGGCTCGCCTGCCACGGCCCGGCTCTTCTATACGCTGGACGGAACCGCACCTGCCGTCAACGCCGCGGGTGTTCCGGCCGGTAGCACAAAGGAATACCTGGCCCCCGTGACGCTGGCCCAAGACGCCGTGCTCAAGGCCATCGCCTGGCACGCCAACACGGTGCTGGACAGTTGCGGCCGCCTGCAGGTCTTTACCAGTAGCGACGCCGTTACCGGCAACTACACCCGCATGCCCGTGCTGGCCGCGCCTACTTTCACTCCTCCGGACGGTACCATGTGGGTTCCCGGCATCGCTGCGGTACTGTCCCAGGCCATCGGAGCGGAAATCCATTTCGTGATTTGCGATCTGAAGCTCCCGTGCGCCGATCCCGACAGCTCCAACCCGGTATATACCGTTCCCCTGACCCTGGCCCACCCCGCTTTGATCAAGGCCCGGGCATATAAGGCCGGATACGTCGAAAGCGCCGTGGCCTCGGCGCAGTACGCGTTGACGCTTTCGGTGCTGGCCGCAGCCTACCTGGATCGCGACGGCGACGGCCGTATCGCCGCCGCCCGCATCCGCCTGGGCGCGGTCCCGGATCGGCTTCCCGCGGAGATCGCTTTGCAGGATCCCAT
>JAHFCH010000095.1 GCA_023249635.1 Fibrobacterota bacterium | reverse complement strand
AAAGGACATCCGCTCAGGGGGCCAAAAAGATCGTCCGCACCGATTGGGCGCGCCCATCCCCCAAGCGCACCAATCCTATCCCTCCGCCGCCGCGTCCATCCAACTCGATCTCACCCGCATACGCCCCGGAAAAACCTTCCAACTCGCGTCCTCCCAAGCGCCGTCCACCCGCATCCAGCACATCCACGCGGTATCGGCCCGGGCGCATCGCGAAAAAGCGGACGGAGGCGGTGCGCCCACCGTGGCCGGGCGCTGCGGAGAAATCACGAAACGCGGGACGCGCTGCGGCCCGCGCGGCCACCACCGGAAGGCCATTATAGGGCGCGCTCTCCCATAGGCCGCGTCCATATGTCGCAGCCCGCAGAAGCGTTTTTTCGGGCGTGGCCGCGTAGGAAAATTCCAGCTCCATGACGCCCACGTTGGGCAGGCCGCCGAAAAAGGCGATCCAGGCGGGCATGGAGTTGTCGCGGTAGAATACGCCCAGGTCCGTCGCCGCATAGACGGCGCCATTGGTCCCTTTCTGCGCAACGATGTCGTTCACCGGCAGGTTCGGCAGCCCCTGGGACCAATCCGACCAGGTAACACCAGCGTTACGGGAGCGCCATACCTTGGCCCCCTCCTGGTAACCCGAAAAGCATACCCAGAGCCCGTTGGCATCCGCGGGGTCGATGGCCAAATCCATCAGCCCGGCATCCTGCGCGGGCAGGTTGCCCTTGATGCTGGCCCAGGAGGTTCCGCCGTTGATCGACTTGGCCAGGGCGTCTTCCTTGACTACGTAGAGGATCTTGGTATTGCCGGGATCGATGACGATGTTGCGCACAGGTTTGATCCCGGACAAAGGCGCCAGCCGGTTCCACAGGTCCCCGAGATTGGATGACTTCCAGATCTCGGTATCGGCCCAGTACAAGATGCGGGCGTCCTTGGGATCTTGCAGCCACGCGGTGTTCCAAGGTCCTTCATGATTCGCAGGCGTCATTTCCTTCCAGGTCTTGCCGTCATCGATGGTACGGAAGATGCGGCCCATCTGCACGCCCGCGAAGTACGCGGAGGGATTTGACCAGTCGAAAAAGCATTCCATACCGTCGCCACCATACGGGTGGGTCCAGGCCCCGTTGTCGAAAAGGTTGGTCCCGTTATCCTGCATACCCGTGAGAATGCGGGCCGGGTCGAACGGCGATTGCCCAAGATGATAGATCTGCGCGATACCCAGCCCGTTGCTGCGATCGTTCCAGGTGGCTCCCAGGTCGGTGCTCTTGAATACCCCCGCGTCCTGGGCCATGTAAATCGTGGCGGGACTCCCGGGGACGAATTGCAAATCATGCACATCGGTATGCATATCGCCATGGGTATTCTTCCAGGTGCGCCCGCCGTCCTGGGACTTCCAGGCTTCAATTCCACCTACAAAGATCAAGTCCGGATTGGTCGGGGAAACCGCCATGGTAAGGTTGTAGTATGACTGGCCATCGGTATCGCTGCCATCCTTCTCCCGGCCCATGATATTGGGGGCATTGGAACGTTGGGTGAAAGTGAGGCCGCCGTCGCTGGAGGCCATCAAGCTGCGGAAAGTGCGTTCATTGGTGCTCAACGCGAACACGAGAGACGGGTTGGCGGCGGTTACGGAAGGGATCACTTTATAAGCCTTGGGAATGCCGACCACGCGGGTGAAGCTTAAGCCCCCGTTGGCGGAACGGTAGAGGTATTTCCCGCCCGCGAACACGACATTGGGATCATTGGCCTTGAAGGCGAGATCCATCAAGCCCCATTGATCATGGGGTTCGCTGCCCGTTTCCAGGGAATCGATGCTGAGTACATGGCTCCAGGTAATGCCCGCGTCGGTGGTGCGATAGACCCCATCGGTCGCGCCCAGCAAGAGTACCTGGGAGTTTTTCGGATTGATGAGCAGACGATGCGCCTGCTTGCGCTCATCGGGACGCCAGCTCAAGCCGGTTGCGCCCCAGGTCAAACCGCCGTCGTACGATTTGAGCACCCCGATGCATGCGGCGTCCACGGAGTTGCCGTCCCCAGTGGCCAGGTACATGATATCCGGCTCGATGGGATCGATGGCGAGATCGGCTACGCCCAGCACGGCCATGGCATCGGTGACGGTGGACCAGGAGCTACCGCCGTTCGGGCTCACCCAAAGCCCGCCTCCGGGCGAGCCTGCGTAGAGGATATCCGGATTGCGGGGATGGAAGCGGATGAAATTCATCCGGCCCATGCCGCCTTGATCATTGCGCGTGCGGGTCGGGCCCAGCGGCTTCCAATCGCCCGCCATTTCGGATCGATGCCTGCCGTCCAGCCCCAGATAGGGGGACATCGCGGAAAAGGCGCGCGCGGGCAGGGACAGATCGCCGCTGGGGTACACCCGCGGTTCCATGAACGATTCCCAGCGCCGGAATTGGGTTTCCCCGTCTTCCTCCGCGGCTTCGTTTTCCGAACCCGCAGCCATTCCCCATCCTGCGGTGATCTTGGTGAGCGCGTTCGCATCGGGAACGCGATCCGCTTCCTCCTGGGCGTGGCGACGGTACTCGCGTTGGATGGAATAGAAATTGGCCTGGGGATCGCGTCTCAGATCGAACCAGGCACGCGGTTCGGGCGATTCGCCGAAGGCGAAAGCCGTGGCGGCCACCGTAACGGTCGCAACATAAATGGATGTAACGAATGCTGGGCGCTGATTGGATCCGCGCATGTACCCCCCACCATGACCAAGACAGGGGGAAAAGTACATTCAGCCGAAACCGGGCTCCGCCTCAAATGCAATCGCGAGCCGTAAAAGCGTTGTCTAGCCGGGCATCTTCCCCAAAATCACCAGGCGTACCGCGTCCAGCCGGAGTTCCGCGGCCATGATATGCCTCAGCACTTCCTGCAACGTGCGATCCGCCGATTCCACGTCGGCCTGGGATACTGCTGGATTGATGCTCATCAGGCTGCGTAAGCGATCGCGCTCCGCCCCCAGGCGCTTCTCCGCCTCCTTATGGGCCTCCTTCTTGGCGTTGGCCTGCTTGAAGTTCACCCTCTCCGCGGAAGCTTCCAGCAGCTTGGGCACCAGCTTGTCGAAGAGTTCGTGATGCTCTTCCAATAGGCCCGTGGGCGCCTGCTCCACATCGGAGCCGTCCATGCGGGGCAACAAGTGGGAGATGTCCTCGCCGTTCTGATCGACCAGTACCCGCAAAGGTTCGGGGGCCAGGAAGCGATCGATGTGCAAATGCCCGGGCGCGGTCGCTTCCAGCACGAAGACCGCATCGAGCGCGAATCCGCGGGAGGGCGCCTCGCGCCACTCCACGAAGCCGACCGTACCCTCATTGCTGCCGAGCACCAGATCCACCGCTCCGCGCACCATGGGATGATCCAGGGTCAGGAATGCCAGATCCTCGCGGGCCAGGGCTTCGCCCCGATCATAGGTCACGGCCAGGCCGGCCGGCGGCAGGTTGGGGAAGGAATCCACTTCCATGCGATCGCCCGGGAACAGGAACCAACCGCGTTTGGCCTCGGTGTTCTCGGAATCCACGCCGAAATGATCGAAGACCTCTTCCAGGTATTCTTCCAGGCTGGTATCCTCGTCCTCGCCGCGGATCTCGGCGATCAGGGCGCGAGCCAATTCGGGACGGTTGGAGTTGATTTCCAGCAACCGATCGCGGCCCTTCTCCAGGGTCTCGCGCACGCGCGCGGCCAGGGTTTTGGTATGCGCAACCAAAGCGGACGCGGCGGCATCGGCGGCGGAGCGCGCGTCCCCGGAGGCTTCGTCAATCTCGGCGGCGACGGCCAGCCGGCAGGTTTCCATCACCTCGCCGATCTGTTCCTCCCGGAAATAATCCGAACCCAATACCGGGTGGCGGAAAGCATCCATGCCCTCGGAATACCAACGGTACATCACCTCATGGGCCGTTCCCGCCACGAAAGGCACATGGATATGGATATCGCCGCGCTGTCCGATGCGATCCAGCCGGCCGATGCGTTGTTCCAGCACGCTGGGGTCCAGGGGTAGATCGAAAAGGACGAGATGGTGGGCGAACTGGAAGTTGCGGCCCTCGCTGCCGATCTCGGAGCAGAGCAGCATGCGCGCGCCCTCGGGCTCGGCGAAGTAGGCCGCGTTCTTGTCCCGCGTGGCCATGGTCAGGTTTTCGTGGAAAGCCGCGAAGGTGGCCGCGGTCAGGGTAGGCAATATCTCCTGCAAGGCGAATACGACGGACTTGTTGGAGCAGATGAGGACGATCTTTTCGCCTTCCAGCTCCTTAAGCAATCCCACCAGCCAATCCAGGCGCGGATCCTTGCGCCAGGCGCGTTGCATGAACTCGGCCGCATCGCCCGCGTAGCCGCGCAGGTCCGAAGAGCTGAAGGCCGCGGGGCCGTTGAGGAAGCGGGAGAACTCGGCTTCTCCGGCGAAAGGCCCCTGCCCCGCACGGGGCGCGCCCTCCATCATGGCCCGGGCCCATTCGCGGTGCTCGGGCGCGTTCTCCAGGGACACCGCGTGCACGATGCGCTCGGGGAAACCGCCCAAGGCGGAACGACGGTTGCGGAACATCAGGCGACCGGTGCCGTGGCGATCGACCAGGTCTTCGATCAAGGCGCGTTTGGCTCCCGGCTGGCCTTTGGCGTAGGCATCCAGGCGCGCCTGCAGGGCGGTATCCCCGGGGAAGGCCGCGCCCAAGGCGTCGAGGGCATCCGGGGCGGGGGCGTCGCTGGAAAGGATGCGATCGACCGTTCCCGCCAGATCCTTATACCGCGAAGCTTCGCCCAGGTAGCCTTCCAATCCGGTGAAGCGTTTGGGATCGAGCAAACGCAGCCGGCCGAAATGGCCGCTTTGTCCCAACTGGATGGGCGTGGCGGTAAGCAGCAACACCCCGCGGCTGACCGCGGAGAGGGCCTCCACCGCCTTGTATTCGGCCGAAACCTTGTCCTCTGACCAATAAAGATGGTGGGCCTCGTCCACGATCAGGAGATCGAGGCCGGCTTCGGCGGCCTGCTTGACGCGGCGCGGCGAGGTGGAAAACAATTCCACCGAGGCGATCATGGTCTGCCGGTTCAGGAAAGGATTGACGGTCTGGTCGCCCTTCTCTTCGGAGCGGAACAGATCCTCTTCGATGACCGTGAACATGTGGTTGAAGCGGCGGTAAAGCTCCACCATCCATTGGTGGACGAGTTGCGAAGGAGCCACCACCAGCACGCGGCCTATCTGCCCGGTCACGAACAGGCGATGGAAGATCATCCCCGCCTCAATGGTCTTGCCCAGGCCCACTTCGTCGGCCAGGAGCACTTTGGGATGGTGGCGCGAGGCGACTTCATGGGCGATGGAAATCTGGTGATCGAGCAGTTCCATCCGCGCGCCGACCAGGCCGCGCACGCGCGAGCCCAGCATATCCTTGCGGAACTGGTGGGTGCGGAAACGCAATCCGAATTCCCGGGGCTTGCCAACCTGCCCGGCGAGCAAACGCTTGTCGGGATCGGAAAACGTCATGCGGTCGAGCAGGTCCTGTTCCTTGAGGGTGAAGCCGTCGCCGTGGTACACCAGCAGACCGCCGAAATCCTTGATGGTCTTGACCACGAACATCTTTCCGGCATTGGAGCGGGCGCGATCGCCGGACTTTAGGCGCACGCGGCGCAGGGGGGCGTTGCGATGCATATATACGCGTACCTCGTTGGACGCGCGGAACTCGATCTTCACCTCCCGGAACCCGATCTCCAGGATGATGCCCAGACCCAACTCGGGCTCCGAGTCGCTGATCCAGCGCTGCCCGGGGACGAATTTCCCCTTCACTTCCGGCTTGCTATTCAATACACCCTCCCATGGGCCCGTAAAGATAAAAGCAATGCGGCCCCGGCGCACTCCCGGAGGGCATAGGCAACCTATATTTCCTTGCATGGCCGCGGCACCTCGCAAGGTTTTCCTGACCGGAGGCACTGGATACATGGGCAGCCGCCTCATTCCCATGCTGTCCGGGCGCGGGCATGCCGTGACGGCCCTGGCGCGGCCGGGCTCTGAAAGCCGCGTCTCCGCGGAGGCCACTATGGCTTCCGGGAACGCCCTCGACGCAGCCTCCCTGCGCGCCTGCCTACGAGAATGCGATACCTGGGTGCAGTTGATCGGCACGCCCCATCCGGCTCCCTGGAAGGCCGAGCAGTTCCGGGCGGTGGATTTGCGCGCGGTCGCCGCCTCGGCCGAAGCCCTGCGCGACTCCGCCATCCGCCATTTCATTTACCTGAGCGTGACCCAGCCTTCGCCTTTCATGCGCTCCTACGTGCAGGTGCGCGCCGAGGGAGAGGCGCTCCTCAGCGCGACCGGCGTCCCGGCTACCTTTCTGCGGCCCTGGTACGTACTGGGACCCGGGCACCGTTGGCCCTACGCGCTCATCCCCGCCTATAGGATCCTGGAATCCATCCCGGCCACCCGCGAAGGGGCTTTGCGGTTCGGGTTGGTAACCCTTGGGCAAATGCTTGCGGCCCTGGTCCAGGCGGTGGAAAATCCGCCCGATTCGGTACGAATCCTCGACGTGCCGGCTATCCGTAACGCGCGGATTTGATCTATTTTTTCGGCTGCCCACCCTTAGGAATAACTTATGTCAATCGTCGGCATCGATTTGGGGACCACCCATAGCCTCATTTCCACATTCAGGGATGGCGAGCCCAAACTTATACCCAACGGATTGGGTGATTTTCTTACCCCATCTGTTGTTAGCGTGGATGCGAACGGCGCTATCCTGGTGGGCCGCGCCGCCAGGGATCGGCTCATCACCCACCCGGAATGCACCGTAGCCCAGTTCAAGCGGGCCATGGGAAGCCGCAAGACCTTCAGACTAAGGGATAAAACCTTCCTCCCCGAGGAACTTTCTGCCCTGGTTCTCCGTGCTTTGAAAGAGGACGCGGAAGCGTTCTTGGGGGAACCGGTCATTGAAGCAGTCATTAGTGTCCCCGCGTATTTCAACGACGCTCAGCGCAAGGCAACCAAGGCCGCTGGACAATTGGCCGGATTGAAGGTTGAACGGTTGATTAACGAGCCGACTGCCGCGGCAGTAGCGTACGGGTTGCCCCAGATCGACAAGGAATTGCGCTTTCTGGTCTTCGATCTCGGGGGTGGGACTTTCGACGTCTCGATTCTGGAATTGTTCGACGGTACCATGGAAGTGCATGCG
This sequence comes from Fibrobacterota bacterium, assembly GCA_023249635.1. Taxonomy (GTDB): domain Bacteria; phylum Fibrobacterota; class Fibrobacteria; order UBA11236; family UBA11236; genus Chersky-265. The sequence goes on along the minus strand of JAHFCH010000095.1, from coordinate 17,236 downwards.
GCGTCCGGGGATAATTTTCTGGGCGGCGACGATTTCGATCAAGCATTGGTAAACGCCTTCCTGGCTTCACGGAAAATGCATCCTGAAAACCTGGACTCGCGCTCTTTGGCAAAATTGAAAAGGCGGGCGGAAGCAGCGAAGATTCGACTTAGCTCGGAAAAATCAACCGATCTTGCCATGGAAATTGCGGGGAACATTGATACTTGGAACCTTACCCGCGACGACTTCGAGGAGCTCTCAAAACCCCTACTGCAACGCCTGCGCATTCCTGTCGAGAAAGCGCTTCGGGATTCCAAGCTACATACCTCGGATTTGGATTCCGTAATCCTTGTTGGGGGATCAACGCGCATCCCCATTGTGAGATCGTTGGTCGCCCGAATGTTCGGAAGAATTCCTTTGACCCACCTCGATCCGGATCAGATCGTCGCATTGGGCGCCGGCATCCATGCGGCGATGAAAGAGAAGGACCATGCGCTGCGTGAAGTGGTGATGACCGACGTAAGCCCATATACCATGGGCATCGAAATCGCTCGGGAAGTCGCTCCGGAAACCTACCAGGGGGGCCATTTCCTGCCTATCATCGAGCGCAATACTACCGTCCCGGTATCGCGTTCACACTTGATCAATCCGGTCAAGGAGGGCCAGGCCATTTTGGAGTTGGAAATCTACCAAGGCGAAAGCCGGCTCGTCGCCAACAATGTGCACCTAGGCCGGCTGAAAGTGCCGCTCCCAAAGGGCACACGCGATGAATTGGTCGTGGAGATACGCTTTACCTATGATATCAATGGGCTACTCGAAGCGGAGGCCCATGTGCTCAAGACCGGCGCGAAATTCTCCGTTGTCATCGAAGAGAACCCTGGCGTTCTTAGCAAAGGGGAGATCGAGGAGCGCTTTCGCGCTTTAGCCGACCTGAAGATCCATCCTCGCGACCAAGCAGAGAACCGCGCATTGCTGGCTCGCTTGGAACGCCTTTACGAAGAATCCTTGGGCGGCCAACGCGATTACCTAGGCCAGGAAACCACGGCTTTCGCGGTTGCACTCGAAAAACAGGAACCGAAAGCCATCGCCGCCGCGAAAGAGAGGGCGAACGCCGCAGCCCGAACGGCCGAAGAGGATGATCGGCTCTCGTGAATCCCTGGATCATCCTGGGCATCGACCCGACCCATGACCCGCTGATCGTCAAGCGCGCCTACACTCGCAAGCTCCGCGAATTCCCGCCCGAGTCCGATCCCGATGGTTTCCAGAAACTGCGTACCGCCTACGAGCGCGCACTCATCCTTGCGAAACTTTCTGAAAATGACTTCGACGGAATTATCGGGGACGCAGGCGGATCCGAGACGTTTGAAGGGGAGCCCATGCCTCCGAATGCGCCGGATGCCCCTTGGATGGAGGAAACTGAAAGCCCAACGCCGCCCGCAGGAGAGTCCCAGATTCCACATGGATCCGAGTGGCATTTTCAGGCGTCGGCACTCTTCAATGGCATCATTACCGATTTTCCGGATCACAGCAAGCGCCAATTCGACGATTACTGGCGCAAGACCCTCGAAGACCCGGTCTTGTGGCACCTCGATGCGAAGGCATGGGTAAGCTGGAACCTGTTCGGATTCCTCGGCGCCAAGCTGATCGATCCGGATACTCCCGCGACCGAAAAGCATATCGGCCGCCAGGCCTGGATCGTAATCGACGATACTTTCGGGTGGTTGATCGCCGAATCCGAACTTTATAGGATGCGCCGCCGCGAGACTGTCGACTTGGTTTTGGACCCTATTCGGGAAGCTCGCGGCCAGCGTCGTTCCGTGGATATCGCTGTCGCCAAAGATCGTTACGCCGATCTTGGCGACATCCGTACCGAATCGGGCGGGAGCCGGTATCGATTCGCATTCTTCCTTGCCTTTAGACTAGTGCCGCAGATTTTCCACTTCTGCAGCGATGAATCACCTACACGCCGGTCCCCTCCGCATCTTGAATTCAGTCCTTCGCAGCTTCCCTGGGAATCCCGGTCACCCGGTAAGCCGTAGCCCCGGAGGCCAAATTATAGCGGCCTTAGTCCACAAGGCGGAGAATCTACCCGAATAGGAACTTAACTTCGACGTGCCGATCATCCATGGCACCTGGCACGGGGGAAGTGAATTAGCTTTCAGATTACTTCAACCAGGAGCCCGCCCATGCCCCGCTCGCCGCAAGCCCTCGCCGCCGCCCTCGGCGGCGCCCTACTGGTGCTAGTCGCCTGCAATGATCCTGCCCCCCATGGGGATCTCGACACCCTTTGCGATGTCATGGACGGCCACGGATCGGCCGGCGTGGGAGCCGCGAATACCGTGTTCTCGGCCGCCAAATACGACGTCAGCGAGCCGGGTTATCCCCACATCATCGTCCTCTACACCGACACCACCGATTTCGGCGGCTACGTGCTTTTCAACTCCAAGGATTCGGCCCGCTACATCTTCGCGTCGGACACCAGGATGACCTGGAAATTGTTCGACTTGAATCAAGTGGTGGTTCCCGACGAGAGCGGCGATCACTTCGATTCGGGGTGTAACATCGCCGTATACAGGTACTATCGCCTAGGCCCGAATCGATCCTACAAACTCTATTTCCACGCCAGCCCCAAAGACTCCATTACCTTCTCCAACCAGATTTTCAGCCTGCTTTGACCTCCGGTTGACCTGCTCATGGGTCATGGGGAAAATTTCCGCTTGACCATAAGTGAACGTTCATTTATTATTGAGGGGTGCGCACCCGGGACCCCCGCAAGGAATCCGCCCTCCGCGAAAAAGCCATGGCCATGGTGGTCAAGGACGGCTTCGACGGCCTTTCCATGCAAAAGCTGGCCAAAGCCGCCAAGGTGTCCCCCGCCACCATATATATCTATTGGAAGGATCGGGACGATCTGATCTTGCAGCTTTACGCGGACGCGTTCCGGAAGATGAGCGAGCAGACCTTGCAGGATTTCGATTCCACCGCGTCCTTCAAGGAAGGGCTGCGCGTGCAATGGAAGAACCGCGCACGGTATTGCATGGAAAATCCCATCGAGTCCCATTTCATGGAGCAGGTGAAATTCTCGCCGCTCCATGACAGGGCCCAAGCCGGTATCGACTCCGAATTCATGCGCACCATGAAAGCCTTCGTCAAAGGCGCCATCGCCCGCGGCGAACTCGTCAAGGTGCCGGTGGAAGTCTACTGGTCGGTGGCTTTCGCGCCACTGTACCAACTCGTCAAGTTCCACAAGCATGGCCGGGGCATGCCCGGCTCCGGCCCTTTTTCCCTCGACGACAAGACCTTGAACACCACCCTTGAACTCGTATTAAAAGCCCTGAAACCTTGAGGAATCCATGAACGCACCCGCCGCCGGCGCTCCCGGAGCGCAAGGGGCCGCTCCGGCGCCCCACGTCTTCACCAGCTACCAGAAGTTCGTCATCGCCATGCTGGCCTTCTTGCAGTTCAGCATCGTGCTCGACTTCATGATCATGAGCCCCCTGGGGGCCATCCTGATGCCGGCGCTGCACATCTCCACCCGCCAATTCGGATTCGCGGTATCGGCCTACGCCTTGTCCGCGGGAATCTCCGGGATCTTGGCGGCGGGTTTCGCCGACAAGTTCGATCGCAAGAAATTGCTGATGTTCTTCTACGTCGGCTTCATCCTGGGCACTTTCCTGTGCGGGATCGCGCCGGCTTACTGGTTCCTGATGGGCGCCCGCGTCGTTACCGGCATATTCGGCGGCGTAATCGGATCGATCAGCATGGCCATCATCGCCGACCTGTTCCCGATGCAGGTGCGGGGCCGCGTAATGGGATCGGTACAGGCGGCCTTCTCGGCCAGTCAGGTGCTGGGCCTGCCCCTTGGCCTGTGGCTCGGAAACCATATGGGCTGGCATTCGCCCTTCCTGATGATCGTGGGCGTTAGCGTGGCGGTGGCCGTCTTCATCGGGATCAAACTGCAACCGATCACGGAGCACTTGGCGGTGCAGACCACCCGGAACCCGTTCGCCCACCTGCTCAAAACGGTCAGCCAAGGGCGTTACCTGCAAGCCTTCATGGCCACGACATTCCTGGCCACGGGCGGTTTCATGCTCATGCCCTTCGCCAGCGCCTTCAGCGTGAACAACCTGAAGATCGATCTCGATCACATCCCGATCGTCTACTTCGCTTCCGGCATCGCCAGCTTCATCGCCGGCCCTCTCTTGGGCAAGCTCAGCGACAAACTGGGCAAGTACAACCTGTTCTGCATCGGATCGGGCTTCACCATCCTGATGGTGCTCATCTATTGCAATCTGGGCGTGACCCCGCTGGGCTGGGTCATCGTCATCAACATCCTGCTTTTCACCTCCATCATGGCCCGCATGATCTCGAGCCAGGCCCTGGCTTCGGCGGTGCCGGATCTGGCCGATCGCGGCGCATTCATGGCCGTGAACAATTCCGTAGCGCAATTCGCGGGCGGCATTTCGGCGGGCGTGGCGGGTCTTATCGTGGTGCAGGTCGAGGGTCAACCCCTGCAGCACTTCAACATCCTGGGCGTCGTGGTTTCCTGCGCGACCGTGACCACGGTGGCCCTCATGTACCCCATCCACAAAATGGTGCAGGCAAAAATGGCCAAGGGTGGACCCGGTATGGGAATTGGACCGGGTGCTCCCGCGCAGGGAGCGCCGGCGGGGGCGAAGGCCTAGCGGTCCCAGGGCCGCGGCGCGGCCAGGCTGGTCAGCGCTGCATCATGGTGGGCAGGTTCATTTCCCTGCCCGTCGAATCGTAAAGCACGTACAGATCCAACATACGATTGCGCAGGCGCAGCTCGAACTTGGGCTGCCCTCCGCTATGGTAGCTCTTATGGTACCCGTCGCGGCAATCGATCTTGCCTTCCGCGTATTTCCATTCCTCCATCACCTTGCCGTTGGGCCAATACTCCAGGCTGATGCCGTCCATCATCCCGTCCTTCCAAGTGGTCTCGTACCGCTTGCGCCCATTGGCACGCCAACCCGCCCATTCCCCCGTCTTGCGGCCGAAAACGTACTCGCCTTTCTCCTTGAAGCGCAGGCTATCGTAACGCAGCTGGTACTCCCCGTCCTTGACCTTGCGCCCTTCCAGCAACCGGTACTCGAACCATTCGCGGGTCCCGTCCGGCAGGCGCCGCTCCGCGACCTGGCGGGGCTCGCAGGTATTGGTAATGGAGCATTCCGGCAGGCTGGCCGCAGGCACGGGCACATATGCCGACTGCCGGCTATGGGAGTTGGTATCGCACTCTACGTAAAGGGAATCGGAGGCACGGATACGCGGCGCAGCCAGCGCGCACAAGGCAAGCGCACATGCGAAAGCTGTCAACCGTGCAGGCATAAGCCCCCTAACCGAACAACAATACCCTTCAACAATACCCTTTTGGCCGGACCGGCCGCGTGAGCGGCATCACACCCTAAGGACCCGATCCCGCCGAAGGGTAGCCGCCCAACCTGCATGCCCCCTAGGTAATGTCATTGTCAGTACCGCCGATGTCGGTACAATGTCTTTACTTCGGGTCGAATCGAATTCCGGCTTCCCGCAATGACTCCCGCCTCTCCTGGCCACCCTCGCGCCTCATCGCTCTTGTTCAACATTGTTACACATTCCGTGTTGAACAATGTTGAACATTAATTGTTGAACATTGTTCAACATGGCGCAACCGCTCCGCCCCCGGACCGGTACCCACCATTGCCAATACCCCCCAAACCCACTTCCGACTGGCCGGCCCCCGGTGACGTAAAAGTCCCCGGGCGGCCAAGTCGTTCAACGGAGCAGTTGATTGACCGCGTTGAACAGGGCCCGCACGTTGGCCTTGATGGTGTCCATGTCCTTACCGCGCCCCAGCGCGATCGCGCCCTTGGGCTGGGCGCCCGCGGCGTCCTTGCGTTGCAGCTTGATCTCCGACAGGGCGTAGGCGGCGAAATCCAGGTGCTCCACGTCCAGGGCCATCTGGGTGTACTCGATCAGGTGGAAGTACAGCCCGATCTGCTCCAACGCATGCATGCAGGCGTCGATAGGGCCGGTACCCTTCCCCGTCAGGGCCTGGGTCTTGCCGTTGTAGACCACGTCGAAGTAGAACTCCTTCTCGTTCGGCTCCATGCGCAGCCCCTGGAAGGACAATGGCCCGCGCACGTTCAGGATCTCCTGGTCATAGACCTTCAGGATCTCCGCGTCGCTCAACTCCCCGCGCCCGCCCTGCTCCGAGAGCTTCTTCAGCAGGGGCTGGATGGCGGCAGCTTCTTCGATGGAGATGGGAAGGCCCAACCCCCGCACGATTTCGAACACGGCGGTCTTCCCGCTCTGGGAGGTGAAACCCAGGCGATCGCCTTCTTTACGCCCGATCAGCGAGCTGTCGATGGCCCGGTACGCGCCCTTCTTCATGCCCTTGGTCTTGGCCGCGCCGTCCTGATGGATGCCGCTGCGATGCGCCACCACGTCCGAACCCACCAGCGGGGCCTTCTCGTAGATGGGAACTCGCGCCCACTCGGAAACACGCAGCGCGGTCTCGTAAATTTCACCCATGTTCAGCGGCACATCCACCTCGCAATTGGCCAGCGCGCATGCCACCTCATACATATTGGTATTGCCCGCGCGCTCGCCCAGGCCGTTCAACGCGGTTTCCATCTGGGTGGCTCCCGCGAAGTAGCTCTCCACCGTGGTCGCCGTCGCCATGCCCAAATCGTTATGCGTATGCACCGCGATGGTCACGTGCTTGGGCAGCGCCCGCACCACCTGCTCCACCAGTTGCACGAACAGCATCGGCCGGTAGCGCTCCACGGTATTGGGCAGATTGATCACGTCCGCGCCCGCGTTGACCACCGCCTGGAATACCTCGATCACGAAATCCATATTCTCGCGGCAATCCCCGAAATGCTCCGCGGAAAATTGCACGGTACCGCGGCCGCCCATCACCTGCTTGCAGAATCCCACCGCTTTCACGGCGCGTTCCTTCACCTGCGCGGGCGCCAGGCGCAGCACGTTTTCCATGTTGAAAGGGCTGGTGGCCAGAAAGGTATGGATGCGCGGTTGGGGCGCGTAATGGATCGCGTCCCAGACCATCTGGATGTCGCGCTCCACGCAACGGGCCAAACCCGAAATCACCACGTTGTCCGGTGCCAGCTTGGCCAAGTGTTCGCAGGCCGCGAAATCCATTTCGCTGGCCCCCGAAAAACCCACTTCGATGCCCTGCACGCCCAGCTTCAGCAGCTGCTTGAAAACCAGTTCCTTCTCCTGCAGGTTCCAGGGATTCCGCAACGCCTGGTTGCCATCCCGCAGGGTCACATCGTAGAAGAAGGGTTTTCTATCCGTCGCCGTTGTCATGTTCGTCTCCTCTTTGCCGTCCAGGCGTCTCAGGTGATCCACCACCGAGAGGCCCGCGGCCCGGGGAATCGGCCTCCGCTAAAGCGGATCCCGATTCCTGCCGGTACCAACGAAAAAGCCCACTCGGTCGAGTGGGCTTTTTTTCAAACGCGCGCACTCTCCCCTAGCCGGATAGGCCTAGAAGGAGAAGCTGGGCGTGTGCCTTGGACATGGCTATAGCATAAGTAAAGTTCCGGAAATACGCAAGGGGATGGGCGCCTCGGGCGCACTCTAAAGGTCCCCCCGGCGCTACCTAGGGCCAGCCGCAAGCGGGACCCGGGTCTTCCGCGCGATTTAGCGGGCAAAAACAAGCCTGCCGCGCTATTTCCTGGAAATGCTCCCCACGCGTGGAATCTTCGCTTGGCCCCGCGGCCAAGCCCTGGTAGCGCCGGCAACCCTGCTTTTGCTGGCCGCCTGCTTCGATCCCGGTGGTACCTCGTCCCCGGTGCATTCCAAAGACCCGGTCCCGGATACCAGCCTTATCCCTCTGCCGCATGGCTTCCCGAAAATCCCCTACCCCGCCGACAATCCGCCCACCGCGGCGAAGATCGAACTCGGTCGCCGCCTCTTCTACGAAACCGGCCTTAGCCGCGATCGATCCATTTCCTGCGCGACCTGCCATCGTCAGGAAGGCTCGTTCGCCGATCCCCCCAAGCCGTTCACCTTCGGCATTGACGGACATCTCACGGGCCGCAACTCGCCGAGCCTGGCCAACCTCGCCTATGCGCCCCTGCTCTTCGCCGATGGCGCGGCCATGAGCCTGGAGGAGCAAGCCGCGGTCCCGATCCAGAATCCGCTGGAGATGGACATGGACACCAACGCCTTGACCCGCCGCCTGGATGCGGTGCCGTTATACCGGAATCTGTTCCGGAATGCTTGGGGCGATTCGTCCGCGTCCTTCCGCACCGTACTCGGAGCGTTGGCCTCTTTCGAACGGAGTCTCTTGAGCGGGGCATCCCCCTATGATCGATGGAAGAACGCCGAAGGCCCGGCGCTAAGCGAGTCCGCGCGCCGCGGCGAAACCTTGTTCTCCGGCAAAGCGGCCTGCAACGAGTGCCATTCCGGTTTCCTTTTCACGGACCGCGCCTTCCACAATACGGGCCTCGATACCCTCTCGCTGGATCCCGGTCGCGCCGGCATTACCGGCATTCCCCTGGACAGCGGCCGATTCAAGACCCCGTCGCTGCGCAATATCGCGCTCTCCCCGCCCTACATGCACGATGGCCGCTTCTTAACCCTGCGCAAGGTCATCGATCATTACAATTCAGGAGGCCTCCCCCATCCCGATCGCGATCCCTTGATCCGGCCCTTGGGGCTTACGGAAGCGGAGATAACCGACCTGTCGGCTTTCCTGGAGTCGCTGACCGATACCGCCTTCGCGGCCGATACGGCATTCAGCGCGCCGGCAACCCCTTGAGGGGATAAGGGGAACTAGAAGGTCAGGGAGAGCCGCGAACCGATCGATTCCGGTCCGAACTCGGGAGACAGGTTCACGCCCAGGCCGGTAGCGCTGGTGTGCTTGTACACCCGGAGGGTATTGGCCAGCGAGGCCAGACGGTTCAAGGCAAGGGCCCCGATAGCGAACGACATGGCGACCTTGGACGCGCGGTAGTAGCGCAAGGTCGATTGGAAGGTACGCCAATTGTCGGTGTTTTCGGGATTGCTCGAGCTGCCGAAGTCCCAGTAGTTCGCGTCGATGGGAGCGATATCGTAGTCGCGGTTGCGCTTGCCGGAAAGGATCTGGGCCAGCTCGTAGCTGTCCTGCCGGTGCTGCTTTTCCTGATAGCTGCGGAAGCTGGCCATGGTCTCCAGGAACGCCGCGCTCTTGCCCGAAGCCTGGATGCCCGCGAATTCGGAAGCGTAATTGCGCGCGCTGGTCAGGTAACTCTCGCGCGCCAGAAAGGCCACGTACAGGGTGGCCCAGAACCCGGCTTCCGTCAGCAGGAAGGCCTTGGCATCGGTTTTTTCCCCCAGGTATAGTTCACCCGCGCCGGGCAAGGTGGCGGAAAAGAGCATGGCCAGGGGAAGGGAGCGATCCTTATTGCGCGATTGGCCGGGATCCACTTCGACGACGATATCATCGGGGCCGGGAACATCGACGGCAGCGGCCTCTGCCGCTTTCGGGGCTTGCGCCGAATCCGCCGCGGGAGCCTCCAGGGCGGGAGTTTCGACCTCCGGCATTTCATCGGCATCGGAAGCGTGCGCGACCGAGGCCATAGCCAAACCCAGACCCAAGGCCAGGCCCGCGGCCGACCAGGTGCGGAGGCGAAGCGGCGATGGACCGGAAGCGGGGGCGGAAGGCATGGGCCGGATCAGAAGGTGAGGCTGGCGGTGACCGTGGGCATGGGGGCGGAATTCTCCCAGGCCATGCGGCTGTCGAGATGCAGGCGATCGTACCAACGGGATTCCGTCTGGTAGAGGTCCTTGTTATGGTAATGGGCCGTCAGCGCGGCGTCGATGGCCGAGACGATATGGTTCACCACCATGCCGCCCAGGAAGTAGGCCTGCATGCGGGCGTAGTCATTGGCCTGGGCGCGCATGTCGATATACCGCTGCTGGAACGCGGAAGTGGCGAGCACGTTGTTTCCCTTCGCATCCTTGAGCGGATTCCCGTCCGGTCCCCGCTCATAGAACGCGGTGTCAATCAGGACGTTATTCGCATCCAACCATCCGGTAATGAATTCCTGCTCCTTGCCGATGATCTCGTAGAAATTGTGGCTGTTGGGGAATGCGGACCGCATGCGGCCAACCGAATCCGCGCTCAGGGATTCATCGTTATAAAAGGCTTTGAACGGATCGTATTCGACCGTCTTGGATGGGTCTATGCAACCGAGATAGAAGCTCTGGCCCTTGGACGTCGAGCGATCCTGCACCGACTCGCAATAGGTTTGCCGATGCGGATAGCGGACATCCAACTTGTCCGGATACTTCGCCACGCTGTCCTCATACTTGTACTGGCGCCAGTTCACGTCCGCGAAGGCCTTGTACTTCTTGATGGTCGCGTCTTGCCGCTCCACCACGTAATAGTGCCAGCCGTAGGCCATGGCCACATCGGCCAGGAAATACGCCGCGCCGCGGGTGTAATTGAACCAATGCTGGCCCACGTAGGCCTGTCCCAGTCCCGGCACCACCAGGGACATGAAAAGGGCTTTCTTGGGAGACCGGTATTTCCCCTTCAACTCGTCGATGGTATTCACCGTGGTTTCCCGCACGATGCGCTTGCGCTTCTTGGATTTGGAAGTTGCGGAGTCCGCAGCGGCGCTGTCGGCCGCGGCGGCGACCCGGGCGGAATCGGCGACGCGGGTGGCGGTCTTGAGGCTGTCCGCTTTCACGGAGTCGCGCACGGCGGCGGTCCGCAAGGAATCGGCCAGGGCCACGGCTTTGAGGCTATCGGCTTTGGCGACCGCCTTCAAGGAGTCGACCCGGGCGATGGAATCAGCGAGGGCTTTGGCCTTGGCTTCTTTCTTGGACAGCTTCTTGGCCGGCTTGGCCTTGACCGAGTCGGGCTTGGCCGCGACGGCCGTGGCCTTTATGGTGTCAGTGATGGGGGCAACGACGGCCGGCGTGGGAGCAAGGGCGGCGGCTGGCGTTACAGCCGCAGCGGGAGTTGCGGCAGCGGCCGGCGCTGCAGCCGCAGCGGCGGCAGATGCGGGTGCGGTTTCGGCGGCGGACAAAAGCCCCGCGAGACCCAGGGCGAAGAGAGGGATAGACATGGATATGCGCAAAGGCTTAACCCCGGTTGGACTGGGTCTAATGTACATGAATTTTAAGGCGGAAAACAACCTTTTGGGCCGGTTTCACAGCCCCAAAACATCGAACATGTTATAGAGGCCCGGCCCTTTTCCCGCCAGGAAAAGCGCCGCCTTGACCGCGCCCTGGGCGAAGGTCATGCGGCTATGGGCCATGTGCTTGAGCTCGATGCGTTCGCCATCCCCAGCATAGAGTACGGTATGGTCGCCCACGATATCGCCCCCGCGCACGGCATGGATGCCGATCTCGCCCTTGGGGCGCGCGCCGACCAGGCCCTCGCGGCCGTAGTTGGCCTTCTCGTCCAGGCTCACCCCATGCCCACGGGCCACGGCTTCGGCGAAACCCAGGGCGGTGCCGCTCGGGCTGTCCTTCTTATGGTGGTGATGGGCCTCGATAATCTCCACGTCGAAATCGTCCTTGAGGACCTTGGCCACCATTTCCGCCACGCGGAACATGATGGTCACGCCCATGCTCATGTTGGGGGCGAAGACCACGGGAATGGTCTTGGCGGCATCGGCGATGGCCTGCTTCTGGGGAGCAGAAAGGCCGGTGGTGCACAGCACGTGGGCGGCTCCCGCCTTGCGGCAGGCGTCCAAGGCGGCCATGGAGCCTTCGGGAGAAGTGAAATCGATGACGACCACGCCGGGCTTCAGAAGGCTAGGCAGGTCCGAAACGATTTTGGCGTCGATCCCGTCGATGCCGGTCGCTTGGCCCAGGAACGGGCTCGCAGCGGTTTCGACCGCGCCTACGACTTTCAGGTCCTGGCCGGCCTGGATACGATTGGCGCAAGCGGTTAGGACCATCTGGCCCATGCGGCCCCTGGCCCCGAGTACTACGATGGATGCGGTCATGGGTAAATGATAAATAAAAAAGGCCGCCGGGTTGTCCCCGGCGGCTTTTATGAAACGATGGAAAATGGAATTACGAAAAAGCGGATCCGGCGGGTCCCGGACCTACTTGGATTCGTCGGAAATGATCCAAAGCTTGACCTTGGATTCCACTTCCTTGTGCAACTGGATCTTGATGCTGTACATGCCCAACTGTTTGATCGGCTCGGCGAGCAGTACGTGGCGCTTGTCCACGTCGTAGCCGGCTTCCTTCAGCTTGGCGCTGATATCCGAGGCCTGGATGGACCCGTACAGCTTTTCGCCTTCGTGCACCTTGGCCGCGATAGTCAGCGACACTTCCTTCATCTTCTCGCCCATGACCTGGAACGTGGCCTTCTCGGCCTTGTAACGATCCTCGGCCTTGGCCCGCTCCGCCGCCAGCTGGCGCTTGGCGGTTCCGGTGGCCAGCACGGCCAGGTTTCGGGGGAACAGGAAGTTATGGGCATATCCGGTCTTCACCTTGACGAGCTCGAGGGCCCGGCCGAGGTTCGCGACGTCTTCTTTCAGGATGATTTCCATGTTCAGCCTCAGCGCATGTTCTCTGCCACGAAGGGCAGGAGGGCGAGATGGCGCGCGCGCTTGATGGCGATCGCGAGCTCGCGTTGGTAAACGGCCGAGGTGCCCGAAATCTTCCGGGACACGATCTTGCCGCGCTCATTCACGAACTTGCGCAGCAGCTTCTCGTCCTTGTAATCGATGAACTTGATCTTGTTCTCGGTGAAGTAACAGATCTTCTTCCGTTTGGTCTTTCCGTCTTTCTCTCTGCGTTCGCCCATGGCTTATTCCTCCCTCTCTCTGCGGCCGCGGCCCATGCCCATCGGCTCGCGGTCATCACGGTCACGGTCGCGACGGGGTCCGCGATCATCATCACGGTCCCGGCCTTCGCGGCCTTCGGGGGGCGCGGCGGATTCTTCACCCGGCACCTTGTCGGCAGGCACGCCGATGGGATTGTCGGCGATGGTCAGCCAACGCAGGCAGTTCTCGTTGATGCGCAGACGCTTCTCGATTTCGGCAGCCAGGGCGCCCGAATCGGTTTCGTAGTAGAACACGGCATATTCACCGTGGGTGCGCTTGCGGATGGCGTAGGCCAGCTTGCGCTTGCCCCAGCGGTCGAGCTTGACCAGCTTGCCTTGGGATTCGATGAGCTTGCCGATGGCGTCGATTTCCGACGTGATCGACTCGTCGGGAATCATCGCATCCACGACAATTACGGTTTCATAGGGCTTGTTTGCCAATTAATACCTTCCTTTGGACTCGCGAACCGTTTCGGTCCGCACGGCCCCGGATAAGGTGTCCGGAGCAGGTTGATGTGTGCCCCAGAGGATGTCTCAGGGGGACGGAAAACCTAAGAAAATGAAGGGGTTATGGAAAGGGAGTCGTGGGGTGGGGAAATAGGTTTAAGGTCTAAGGTTTAAGGGGAATGCATGATTTAAAGAATTTAGGCCGCTTTTAGCATTCCCTTAAACCTTTAACCTTAGACCTTAAACCTCCTAGCCGGAAGCCATTGAACGGGCGCCCCTACTGGGTCAAAACGCGAGACCGACCCCGAGCACATACGCCACATCGGCCCTTCGCCCGCTTTTTTGCGAGATCAGGAAGCCGGATTGGAATTCGGCGTTGATGTAAAAGGCCGGGACCAGCTCCCGAAGGCCATCGGTCAGGGCCAGGACGTCCAGGGCCAGACCGGGGGAAACGTGCAGGTTGAGGGCGTTGGTCGTCCCCACCCCCTCTTCGTCCACCAGGGAATATTCCATGTTGGAGCCGCAGGTGGCGCCCAGGTATTGGGAGAAGCGCCAGCCTCCGCCGAAGTCCAGGCCCAGGGTCGGTTTGGTGTTCTTGATCGGATCCAGGGCCTTGGAATGTTTCAGGGAGTCGGTCAGGATGTTGATGTTCCCGACGCCGATTTGCGGGCCCAGGTAGACCGCGGTCTTGTCCCAGGCTTTGTGGAAACGGGCGTGGGCGAAATAGCGGTTGAAGATTTTCTGCTGCTGGGTGTTCGGCTCCCCGGCGATGATGCGGAAGGAAAGCCCGCCCGAAAAATTGGGCGTGTAGTAATAGCTGAGCTCGCCCTGCCATTGGAACAGGAATGCCTCGTTGTTGACGCCGCGCTTCCCGCCCATGAAGGTTCCGGTGATGCCGCGGCTGATGTACATCGCGCCGTTGGGATAGGGCACCGATTTCACCACCGGCGCGCGGATGCTGTCGATGGGGAGAAAGGGGTAGGGGGCCACGGGAGCCTCGCCGGCGGTCCCTTGCGGTCCTTCAATGGTACCGGCGTCGGCCCAGCCCGCGCAAAGGGCCAGTAGCGTAAGCGAACAGAGGGCCCGGCGGCGGAGGGAATTCACGCTTGCATGCTCAGGCCGGGAAATACTCGCGGAATCCGTTGGGGGCCAATACCTTGCGGCCGAAGCGGGCTTCCAGATCCTTCGGCGACATGTCGTCGAGGAAAAGACTGTCGCGGTTGAGGCTATTGGGCGGAATGAGCACGGGTCCCTTGCCGCGGCTGCGTTCCAGGGCGCGCGCGAAATCCTTTCCGCACAGTAATCCGGTTACCGTCACGGTCGATCCGAATGTCAGGTTCTCGCACACGATCATCTCCGACTGCAAACCCTTTTCGGTCCGCAACGTATCCAGGATACCTTGCTGCGTGGCCGATGCCAAGGGCGCCGTAAGTACAGTGATTTCCCAACCGGGCTTGGCCTTGGGAAGGAAGGGCAGTTCGCGCGCGAAGTCGTCGACCAGGGTACGGATGGTCCCTACCCCGTTCTCGTATTGGCTGAAGTCCCCGTAAAAATCAGCCTTGGGCACTTCCACGCCCGCCAGGATGTAAACCTCGTCGGAGGGGAAAATGAACATCTCGCCGGTTTCCGCCAGCGCTTGGCGGCCATGGCGCTCGACCCGCTCCAGGATGTCGAGGGCGTCTTCGCGCGTGCACAGGCGCAGGTCGGGAAGATTCTTGCGATGGCTGGTAAGGCCGATGGGTACCACCGAAATGGAGAGCAGATCCGGGTACAGCGGCCGCAATTCGGCCAGGGAACGCTCCAGGTACTCCTTGTCGTTCCAATCCGGGATGATGACCATCTGGGTATGGAACTGGATGGAATGCTTCCGCATCCAAGCCAACCGTTCCATCACCGGTTCCAACTTATCGTTCTTGAGCAGGTCGGCGCGCATCTTGGGCTCGGTGCAATGCACGGAAACGTAGATGGGCGAAAGCTTTTGCTCGAGCACGCGCTGCCAATCGCTTTCCTTCATGTTGGAAAGCGTCGTGAAGTGGCCGTCCAGGAAAGAGTACCGGTAGTCCTCGTCCTTCACGTAAAGCGACTTGCGCATTCCCTTGGGCGTCTGGTGCACGAAACAGAAAACGCAATTGTTCTTGCACAGGTGGATTTTCATCACCTCGGGCTCGATACCCAGCACCTGTCCCTCGTCGCGCTCCACGGGCAAGGTCAGCAACTGTTCGCCGCGCATGATTTCGATTTCCAGGAAATCGCCGCTCCGGTGGAATTCGAAATCCAACCGATCGCGCACTTCTTCTTCATTGATGCGGAGGATCTTATCCCCGGGGAGGATGCCCGCGCGTTCGGCGTCGGAATCGGCCTCGACTGCGGCGACCTTAATCATGGTGACTCATTCTATTAATGGGTGCGGGGCGACGGGTATCCCTTTACGAACAGGATGCGCCCCGATTCCCAGACCCGAAGAATTTAAACAAATTCCGAACAATATTCCCGCCCGCTTCCCTTCGTTTTGGGTTTTTTGGCTATTCTTAAGCCTTCTTACCGAAAGCGGTTCCGTGGGCAATCCCTTCTCATCCCTAATCGCGCGCTGGCACGGACCCAAATCCGTGGTGCTGGATTTGCGGCCGCTGCAATGCGGATACGCGGGAAAAGGCATCGGCCGCTACACCCTCGAATGCGCCCGCCGCATCGCCGACGCCGCCCACAAGGAAGCCGGCGCCAAGCGTCCCCGCTTCCAGGTAGCGTCCCTGATACGGTCCGATCGCGAAAATCCCATGCCGGAATTGCCCGTACTTATCTCGGCCCCGGCGTGGGAACGCCCCTGGCTCTGGGATCAGCTCGTACTCCCCTTCCTGCTCCTGCGCCGCGGCGTCGATCGCTTCCACAATTTTACTGCGCTCGGCCCCCTCGCCGAAGTCTCCTTCCCCGGGCTCTACGCCTTCCGCGGGATCGCCACCGTCCACGACTGGCACATGTTCGCGCCGGACGCGACGGATCTGGACAAGTTCTACCGCAATACCATCCGCATCCGTTTCCAGAAGAAGCGCCTGCCCAAAGTCCGCCGCCTGGTGGTGGACGCGGAGCAGATCAAGGTGAATTCGATGCTGCAAGGCGGCGTCAACGGCGATCGTATCCATGTCATCCCCCTGGGCTGCGATCATCTCGACGCGGTGGAACCCGCCAACTGGCAGATGGAAAATTTCGTGCTCTCGGTCGGCGATACGCCCACCAAGAACCTCGCCCTGGCCCGCGACGCCCTCGCCGCCTTGCGCGCCAAGTTCGTCCATCTCAACTGGGTCATCGTGGGCAACCGCAAGAACATCGAGGCCCGCCTCGCCCCTCCCCCCGGCGGCTCCGCCCCGGTGGAACTGGGCGTCCTGCCACCCTGGATCTCAGTCCTGGAAAACCCCACCGACGCCGTACTCAAGGCCTGTTACCAGAAAGCCTTGTGCCTGCTCTTCCCTTCCACCCGGGAAGGCTTCGGCATCCCCGTCCTGGAAGCCATGCGCCTAGGCTGCCCCGTCCTCGCCTCCGACATCGAACCGCTGAAATCCCTGCTGGCCAACCCCGCCGCCCTCCTCCCCCTGGGCGACCCCGCCCCCTGGACCGAAGCCATCCGCAAGCTCCTCTTCTTCCCCGACACCCGCAAAGCCAACATCACCCAAAACCAATCCCGCGCCCAATCCTTCACCTGGCAAAAAACCGCCGACGCCCTAGTCCAACTCTACCTCGACTAGCCCTCGTCTTCCATCTTGTCGCCGCGAAGCCGGGCGACACCCCCTGCGGCCGACCCGCCGCGAAGCCAGGCGCCCCCCCGCGACCAACCCCTCTTCTCCCCTCCCCCGTCCCACCCCTTCTGCCAACGGAAGCTCCCTCCGCACTAAAACCCCCGAGCAGGGCCCATATGCGAAGCCGGCCGAGGAAAGCGTGCGTCCGACCCGCTTGCGGGTCGGCGAGCACGCTGACGAGGCCAATGAAGCAGATGAGCCCTGATCGGGGGTTTTAGAAGGA
>JAHFCH010000282.1 GCA_023249635.1 Fibrobacterota bacterium | reverse complement strand
GCCGATACCGCGTGGATGTGCTGGATGCGGGTGGACGGCGCTTGGGAGGACGCGAGTTGGAAGGTTTTTCCGGGGCGTATGCGGGTGAGATCGAGTTGGATGGACGCGGCGGCGGAGGGACGCGGGGCGGGATTGGATTGGTGCGCTTGGGGGATGGGCGCGCCCAATCGGTGCGGACGATCTTTTTGGCCCCCTGAGCGGATGTCCTTTAGTACCTTCCGGCCGGAGTTAGTAATTCCGATGCAGCATCCGAATAAAACATTCCTGATCATCTCGGCACTTTGGGTAATTGCCTTCATCTATTTTGCCGTGTCCCAGATGCGCTTCAGAACGGAATTTCACGAGCGTCCCATCCAGGAAGTGATCGCCGGAGAACTGAATGGGAACGTGTCCGCGGTAGAAAATCCAAGTAAATCCAAAATAGTGGTTGGCATCGTGAATGGCGGAGTCAAGTCGCGTTTCTCCGTGTATGGGAACTTCCTTTCTGATGCAAGGATAAACGGTTGGAATTGCATTCCAAAGGGGAACCGTTTTGAGTGCAATCAGTCGCTAAAGTTGTATCCGGGCGATACCTTGCGAAAAAAGGCGGGCGATAGCGTTATGTATTCGGGTTCAGGCAGGTTTTTGCTGGTTGCGTATAAAGATGGGGTATAAGTCTCCTTCGTATTGACGCGCTGGGCGTGCGTTCCTTCGCGTCACCACTCCCTGTGGTGATCCGGGTAACTTGCCCGGCACCTCCGGCATTTTCGCCCTAAAATTCCCACGCAAACCCAAGTTTTCATGGGCGCGAAATTGACACAAACGTCCGGCTTTGTAACTTTGGGTGAGCTATCTTTTCAACTCGGTAAATCACATGCGGTTGCGCCTGCCAAAGTCACTCAGCTTGTCTGTCCTCGCCTTGTTGGCGTGGTCATGCGATCAGGATATCAATTCCGCGCAGGATCAGCCGACCGTGGACTACGTGATCCTCGCGACCGATAGCGCGAAAAACTCGCCGCTCGACTCCGTGCGCATCCGGGTCACGACGATTACCGGCGATACCTCCACCTACGAGACGAATACGGGGGAAGGCCGCGCCCAACTGGCGACCGTGGCCAGCTCGCGCACCTTGTTCGAGCTCAGCCGCAACGGGTATTCGACCCGGGATACCATCGATACCGTGAACTCGCGGCCGGATTCGGTGTTCCATCGACCGGTGGCCCGGTTGCTGAGGATCAAACTGACTCGGCTGGGGACAAGGCCCGCCGGCCGAGCCCAATTCGCCATCGCTTTCCGCAATACCGATCTGGAAAAGCTGCGCAAGGCCAAGGTCAGCTTTACCGACAGCTTGAATTCCGATAAAACGGTAACGGACACGGATAGCGACGGGACAGTGGAACTGGCCGGGCTCAAGGTGGGCAAGCAAACCGTTCTGGTCGAGCATCCGGGATACCTGGGCAAGTTCATCGAGATCAATGTGGAAAAACTGGCCGACTCGGTGACTACCCTTCCGGGTACGACCGTGAGCCTGGTTCCGCGCACCAGCGCCATATCCGGGCAGGTGCTTTATAAGACGGTGCTCGGCGCCAAGCCCTTGGCCGATGCGAAAGTCGAATTCGTACTCAAGGATTCCCTCTACTACCCCAGCCGCTTTTCGGCGTTGACCTCGGCGAAAGCAGGCAGCGAAGGCGCTTATGTGATTACGGAAGTGCCGGCCTTGGACGGCGAAGTGCGTTTCTATAAGAATCGGACGGCTCCTGAACCCACTTTGTCCAAGCCGATTACCAAGGCGGAAGTGCTCATGGACGGTCCCTCCCCCGCGGTCACCCTGGCCATCAGCTCCGATTCGACGGGGCTGCCGGTGGCGGATAGCCTGCCCAAGGACACCCTGAATGCGAAGGATACCCTGGTCTTCCATTTCAACCAGCCGGTAGCGCGCCTGAACGAACCCGTGGTGCGCTTGGTGAATATCAGCAATCGTCTTTTCACAGTGGCCGCCATGGATACCGCCAAGCGGACCTTGAAGGTGGTGCAGAAAGAGGATGATTGGATCGCAGGCAAGACCTACGCCTATGAAATCGCGGCGGCCAATGCCGAGGGGCAGGGTTTCACGCGGGTTGGGGATACCTCGACGGTGATCCGCGGTTCCTTCTTCGTGCGCGAAAAGGCGGTGACGGATTCGACGCTGCGTTATCCCCAGGGAGTGCATGTGGCATTCTTCAATTCCGGGAACGAACGGCGCTTCGACTCACTGGCGTCGGAAACGAGCCCGCTGGGCGATTCCACCACGCGCTTCGCGCGGCTCAAGTGGAACTGGAACGGCGCGACCGGCAACCGCGTGGACAGCATTCTGGTGTGGATCAAGGACAATGGGGCCGCAGCGCCTTCGTGGACGCAATGGACCGGGATACCCGGAGCGGCGGACTCGGCGACGTTGGACTTCGCGGAATTGTATTCGACGTCCGGCTTGAAGACCACAAAGGCGGCTTTTCCCCTACGCGTTTCGGCCAATGAAGAGATCCAGATCAAGGTGCTGTTTTACGAAGGAGGCAGGACCTTGGACAGCCAGGTGGTTTTGCCTTCGGTGAAGCAGGGCATGGGGCCTACGGTATACGTGCACTACGGGGCCACGGCCGGATTGAAGAAGGGGAACGGGGCCCGGGATTCCCTCGATGTATGGTTCTCCCCCAATGCGGCGGATACGGCTTCGGCCAGTGCCGTGGATTTCGGTTCGTCCGCACCTATCCCGAAGCTTTACGAGAAGGGCAAGCTGGACGACAATAATTCCGTGCTGACCTGGCATTGGGTCACCGGAAAAAAGGCCAGACTCATCTACTCCTTCGGATCCGCCGATGGCCCACGGGAATTCGCTGCTTTCCGAGTCGATCTCAATGGGCAATCCTTTCAGGGCAAGCCCGTATGGCAACGCAATCCCCAAGCCGCGGTGGATTTACCGTGAGCGCTTCCTTCGATATCGAATCCGGCATCAAGGCCGCCCTTTCGGATTTGCGCGTCAGCGGCGACAGCCTGGCCGGAAACCTGGAGCGCGCCCTGCATAAGCAGGACGATACCTCCGTGGCAGGTCTGCTGCGCGACGAGTTGAATATCGTCAGCGAGGATATCCTGGCTTGCTCGCCTGCGGGCGACGTGCTGCGGGCCCTGCCTGCCGAATCGGTGCGTACCTATGCGGCCATGCCTCTGGCCTGGGTCGGCGAAAAGCTGAAGGTGGCCTTGATCGATCCCACCGATCTGGATGTCTTGCTTGATTTGCATTTGCTCTCCGGCGCGGCCATCCTGCCCATCGCCGCTGATCGCGATTCCATCGAGAAGCTCATCGCCAAGCATTATCAAGGCGGCAACGGGGCCGGTTCCTACGTGGACTTCAGCGCTTCCACCGGCAAACCCGGCGCCGCTTCCGCCACGCCCGGCGCATCCGAACTCCAGAAGCCCAAAGGTCCCATCCGCTTGGCCGCCAAGGCGGGCGATGCGGACAGCCCCATCGTGCGCCTGGTCAATGAAATCATCTCCGAGGCCATCCATGCGGGTTCCTCGGACATCCATTTCGAGCCCTTCGAACGCGAGATGAAAGTGCGCCTGCGCCAGGATGGCGTGCTGCGAGTGCACCGTACCATCAATGCCCGCTCCAAGGCCGAAGTGGTTTCGCGCCTCAAGATCATGGCGGACATGGACATCGCCGAACGCCGTCGGCCCCAGGACGGACGCATCCGCATGGAAGGCGCCGGTCACGGCATCGATGTACGCGTTTCCACTTTGCCGACCGAGCATGGCGAAAAGGTGGTTTTGCGTATCCTGGATAAAGGCGCGGTGGCCCTCGAGCTGACGCGCTTGGGAATGGACGAAACCGCCCTGGCCAACCTGGAGCATGCGCTCAAGCAGCCGTATGGCATGATCCTGATGACCGGTCCCACCGGCGCCGGCAAAACCACGACACTGTACAGCTGCCTCAACCGCATCAAGTCGCCGGAGACGAATATCGTCACCGTGGAAGACCCGATCGAATACAAGCTGGACGGCATCACCCAGACCGCGGTGAAGAAGGAAGTCGAATACACCTTCGCCAATGCCCTGCGGACCATTCTGCGCCAGGATCCCAACGTGATCATGGTGGGCGAAATCCGCGATAAGGAAACCGCCGAGATCGCGGTACGCGCCGCCTTGACGGGCCATCTGGTGCTTTCCACCCTGCATACCAACGATGCGCCGGGCGCAGTGGCGCGCCTTTTGGATATGGGCATCGAGCCGTTTCTGCTGGCTTCGGCGCTGACCCTCATAGGGGCGCAACGTCTGGTTCGCAAGGTATGCCCGCATTGCGCGCCGCCTCCCGAAGAGGCCGCGGCGGGCGCCAAGGGCAAAGGCTGCCATTTGTGCAATCGTACCGGGTATGCCGGCCGCGTGGGCGTCTACGAAGTGATGCCCGTAACCGAGGGAATACGCTCCCTGATCACCGCCAAGAAGGATACGGCCGCTATCCGGGAGGCCGCGGTCCAGGAAGGCATGCTGGGATTGCGCGAAGACGGAATGGCCAAGATCAGGGCCGGCCAGACCACCTTAGAAGAAGTACTCCGGGAAACCGCATGAAAATCCGCGCCTTGTTCCTTTGCCTTATCGCAAGCCTGGTGGCCTCCACCCTAGTGGCCGCCCCTGCCCCCGGTCCTGCCGACAAGGGCATATCGCCCGCTGCCCGGCGCGCTTTCATCCGCGATTCCCTGCGCCAGGAGCGACTCAAATCGCGGGCATCGCAAGCCCAGTCGCAATCCCAACCGCCGCCCGCCATGGAAGCAGGAGCCCCCGCGGCGCAAGCCTATCCCACGGCGTCTCCGACCGCGTACCCGGCTGCGGCGCAAGCCGCGTCGACACCCGCGCCATCTCCGACCCAAGGTAACACCAATGTTACCCAAGCGGAGCCCGTTCCCGTCGCGGAGAATTCCGGGCCTCCGGCCGAATTGCCGATCCCGGATACCGCCATGGTCAAATCCCTCAATGTCCGGAATACCGAGATACGCGACGTGCTCCAGGGCCTGGGCCTCCAACACGGGATCAACATCATCATGGCCCCGGACGTCTCCGGCCCCGTGACCGTGAATCTGACCAAGATCAAACTCAAGGAAGCCCTTCGCCTCATCGCCGAAGAGAATGGGTATGTCCTCTCGGTAGTCCACGGGGCCGTCAAGGTCGAGAAGCGTCCGCCGCCCAGGCCCATACTGCCGCCGGCGCCGCGCTTTTCCATTACTTATGAGGGTGGTAAGCTCGCCGCCGATCTCCAGAAGATCCCTTCGGACCAGGTTATCCGTCGTCTCGTCGAGGTCACCGGCAAGAACATCGTGATCGATCAGGGAGCTTCCACCGAGATGAGCGCCTTCTTCAAGGACATGGATTTGCGGAAAGGCCTGAACCTCCTCGCCGAGACCAATGGGCTGACCGTGCGCGAAAAGGACGGTATCTATTCGTTTTCCCGGGAAGCCTGGAACTCGGCGGCGAAGGATGGCCAACCGGCGATCTCGGGCCGGCTGCGGGTTACTGTCAAGGACAAGCTGGTCTCCCTGGAAGTCACAGGAGCCCCGCTCTCCGACATCATTTCCTCCATCAGCGCCCAGTCGGGGATCAGCACCGTGGTTTACGGGGATCTCAAGGGCACGGTGACCATGCGGGTAAATGACGTCCCCATCGAGCAAGCGTTGCAAATCCTTTTCCGCGGCACCGATTTCACCTTTTGGATGCATAGCGGCATCTATTTCATCGGGCCCCAGACCATGCAGGTGCTGAACAATTCCAAGCTCATCGTGCTTAAGCATCTCAAGGTGGATGATGTGGTCGATTTGTTGCCGGCTTCCCTCAGTAAAGATGCGCAAATCAAGGTCGTGAAAAGCCAGAACGCCATCATGGTAATGGGCACCTACGAGATCATCGACGGCTTGACCCAGTACATCAGCCAAATCGATCTGCCGGTGCCGCAAATCCTCATCGAGGCGCTGGTGGTGGACGTGGACATGGATCGCGTCCGCCAATACGGCGTGGACCTGTTCCTGGGCGACGCCAAGCGCGTGCCCAGCACTGAGCATATCTATCCCAACGTTGATCAGGTGCTCAATAAGACGCGCGCGCAGGACATCGTGGACGCCATCCCCGGGGTGCGCGACATCATTTCCCTGCCGAAGAATTTCGTGGCCCAGGTCCAGGCTCTGGAGCAGGAAAAGGTTCTCAAAA
>JAHFCH010000281.1 GCA_023249635.1 Fibrobacterota bacterium | reverse complement strand
AATGAGTATTTTATGGCGATGTCCGAACTCGACGCGCGGGAAACCCTCATCGAAAACCTGATTACCCACCTGGCGGGCCTGCCGTCCATTGGCCGGAAGACCGCCCAGCGGTTGGCCTACCACCTGCTTGCCCAGGATTCCGGAACGGTACAGGAGCTTTCCCAGGCTCTGACCCAAGCCAAGGCCCGCATCCATCCCTGCGCTACCTGCGGCAATTACACCGAGAAGGAGCTTTGCCGCATCTGCTCCAGCGAGCGCCGCCAACGGGACCTCATTTGCGTGGTCGAGAAGCCTGCCGACATCCTGGCTTTCGAGCGATCGGGCACCTTTCCGGGTGTATACCACGTGTTGGGCGGAAGCATTTCCCCCCTCGACGGCATCGGTCCCGCGGAACTCAACTTCGCCCGGCTATGGGAGCGCGCCGCCGCCGACAAGGTGGAATTGATTCTGGCGCTCAATACCAATGCCGAAGGTGAGGCCACCGCCAGTTATATCGCACAGAAGCTCGCGGGCTCCCAGACCCGCATCTCCCGGCTCGCCCGCGGTATCCCCGTAGGGTCCGAGCTGGAATACCTTGACGAGCTCACCGTGCAACGCGCCCTTGAAGGCCGCGTCGAGGTGGGCTGAAGCCCGCCCCCACCCAGCCTATGAAAATCCTAAACGCTGAATTCGTGAAGTCGGCCGTCGCGCCCGGCGACTATCCCTCCGATGGCTTGCCGCATATCGCGGTGGCGGGACGTTCCAACGTGGGAAAATCGTCCCTGCTCAACATGCTGACGCAACGCAAGGCCCTGGTAAAGACCAGCCAGGTTCCCGGCAAGACGCGCTTGATCAACTTTTTCCAGATCAACAAGAACGCCGTCGGCGAATCGGCGTTCTACCTGGTGGATATTCCCGGCTTCGGATACGCCAAGGTGGGCCGGGCCGAAAAGCGCTTGATGGAATCCGCCATCGAAACCTATTTCCGCTCCTGCAAGAACCTGCGCGGCATGCTTTACCTCCTCGACGTCCGCGTCGAAGAGAGCGCCGTCGATCGCGAGGCCCTCGCTTGGCTCCAGGAATTCGACATCCCCATCCTCGCCGTGGCGACCAAAGGCGATAAGCTTTCGGCGGCCCAAGCGAAGAAGTCGCTGGACGCCATCGCGAAGACCTACGGACTGCCTGAGCCTCCATTGCTGACCAGCGCGGATAAGAAGGTGGGGCGGGAAGAGGTGTTGGAACAAATCAGCCTGTTGGTTGCGGGAAGCGGAGAGTAATGACTCGGATGGGTTTAAGGTTTAGGGTTTAAGGGAAAACCAAGGGCCTATACCGGGCGACCGGCCTACCTTAAACCTTGAACCTTAAACCTTTTCTCCCTTCCCCTCATCAAATTCCTCCAGCCCAAACCTAAAGTACCGCCCTAATTCCTCAAGACCGTCCTTCCAACCGGCGCCTCAAACCCCCCTGCCTCCGCTAATTCCCCCTGCCGGGTTGTAAGATCGGATCAATGACTGGGCTGCTTAACTGGCTGGGGCTGCGTTACCGCAGATCCTATGTGGGCCAATTGACGGAATTGGGGTTACAAGCCTCGTGGTGCGCCGTACATAAGGTCGGCAACCGCAAGCAGGCCATGGAACACCTGATCACCCAAATCTATTTCACGGGCGTGGAAGCCATTCCCCTGGTCGCCTTCCTCGCATTGATCATCGGCTCGGCCACCATTCTGCAGGCCGCCACGGTGATGCCCAAGATCGGCGCCGGAGATTACTTCGGCAATGTGATGGTGCTGGTGGTGGTGCGCGAAGTCGGTCCGCTCTTCACGGCCTTCCTGGTCGCGGGCCGCACCGGTTCCGCTCTCTCCACCTACCTGGGAAATATGAAGGTGCAGCAGGAGATCGACGCCCTCAAGACGATGGGCGTGGATCCCGTGCGCTACCTGGTTTTCCCAAGCTTCGCCGCCACCGTCATCTCCATGTTCTGCCTTACGGTCATCTTCAACCTAGTGGCCATCTTCGGGGGCTACCTGGTCGTAAAGGTGCTATCCGTATTCCTCACCGATTTCGCCGACGTCCAGATGTCCCTCTCCCTTTTCTTGGAACGCATTCTGGCATCAATGGGCGTGATGGACGGGGTGCTGGGTATCATCAAACCCGTGTTCTTCGGAATGGTGGTTTCCGTGATCGCCTGCTTCCACGGCATGGCCGTGTCCAACGACATCCGGGAAGTGCCGAAAGCCACCACCAACGGAGTGGTCAACTCGTTCGTTTGCATCACCTTGTTCGACGTGATTTTCGCCCTTCCGTTCCTCGTGAACATAGGGCTGATATGAAGGACCCGCGGCCATGAGCGTCATCGCGTCCGTGCATAACCTGCGCTTCTCCTATCCGGGGCAGGAAGCCGTATTGCGCCGCGTGAATTTCCACGTGCTGCCCGGCCAGATTCTCGTCATCTGCGGCCTTTCCGGCCAGGGGAAAAGCACCTTGCTGCGCCTGTTGATCGGCTTGGAGAAGCCGGATGCCGGGGTAATCCGCCTTTTGGGCCGGGACATCGCCACCCTCAACGCGGTGGAGTTCAACGATCTCAAGCGCGAAGTGGGGTTCGTTTTCCAGAATCCCGCCCTCATCAGCACCAAAACGATTTTCGAGAACGTGGCTTTACCGCTCATTTACCACAATATCGGGGATGAGGACGAAATCCGCTACCGGGTGGATAATGCCCTCGAGATGCTTCTCATCAAGGAATTCCAGCACCAGTACCCCGCCAACGTGAGCTTGGGGATACTCAAGCGCGCCGCGGTGGCGCGGGCCATGATCATGCGCCCCAAGCTTATCCTCATGGACGAGCCGACCGCCGGGTTGGATCGCATCAGCCGATCGGTGCTGTTGGCGCTCATCGCCAATATCCGGCGCATCAACCACGTGTCCATGGTGCTGGTGACGCACGATCTGCTGGCCGCGCGCGAACTGGGCGGGGAAATCGGCGTGCTCAAAGAAGGCGAATTGCTGCAGCCCATGAATTTCGAACAGCTCAAGAATTGCCAGGATTCCTTCGTGGAATTCCTGTTCCGACAATTGGAAGAGGAAGCCGCCATGACCGGAGGGACTCCGGCATGAAATGGCAATTGCACCGCCACCGCAACCTGCTGGCGGGATTCTTCGTCTCCACGGCCGCCATCACCTTCATGGTTTCCCTGGTGGTGCTATTCGCCCATAAGGGCATGTTCGAATTGCGTTATACCCTCGCGGCGGTCTTCGACAACGGCGTGGGCCTGCGCCCGGGCGCGGACGTGCTCTTCAACGGCGTCAAGATCGGCCGGGTGGAATCGCTCAACCTGCTGGGCCACGGCAGCACCATGGACGCGGCTTCCGGTAAAGTGGTACTCAACCTCGAAATCGATCGCAAGTTCCAGGATTTCATCACCCGTCGCTCGGTGGCATTCGCCTTGCGCGACAAGAACCTGGTGTCGGATCGCGTAGTGAACATCGAAACCCTGGGACCGGGCGGGGAAATCCTCCGCGGCGGGGATACCATCATGGTCTCCAACTCCCGCGACATCGAAACCGTGCTTAGCGGCCTTACCAAGTTGATGGGTAAGATGGATCTGCTCATCAACAGCATCGACGAGATCGTGGTGATGAGCAAGGATCCCAAGACCACCGTAGGCGCCATGCTGGGCTCCCGCGAACTCTACGACCGCCTGCTTTCCGGGGTCAACAACGTGGATACCGCCGTCAGCGAAGGCCGGCAGGTCCTGGGCCGCGTCATGTCCATGACCGATACCCTGCATACCTCCCTGAACGGCGTGCTGGCCCGCGCCGATACCGCATCCGTCAAGCTCGTGCGGACCGCCGAGCAGACCGAGCGCCTGGGCGTGCATGCCAACGTGCTGGCGGGCCAAGGCGAGACCATTTTGCGCCGCATGGATCAGATCATGCTGCAGGGCGCGGGCAAGCTGGACCAGGCCGGCGATTTGATGGACGCGGTGGGTTCGCTGTGGTTCATCAAGGGCAAGGTGGCGAAGAAGGGTGAATACCCCGTGTTGCTGAATGAGGCGGGACCGTGAGATCGCACGCGCAGGAAAAGAGTGCGGGGGAAGCAGGAAGCCAGCTCGAAGCCGCAGCGCGTTTTAGTGGCATATCGTCGGGCGTCGGGCGTTTGGCGTCGGGCGTAAAAACGGGAAATCCGATTTTCAACCGTCCGTACATTTTCTTAACGCCCGACGCCCGACGCCCGACGCCAAACGCTTCCTCGATTAACCGTTCCATCCTTTCGATCCTACTCTGCATCCTCTCCCTGGTCCTCTTCTCCCCATCCTTCGCGGACGACAGCCCCAAGTACGCCGAGCGCGGCATCTCGGCCTATTACGCCGGCAAGTACGATCTGGCCCGCATGTTCTTCTCCAAGGCCCTGCAGGACGCCGTACTCAAGGGCAAGGAAGAATGGATCGCCAAGGCCACCTTGAACCTGGTCGACGTGGAGCTCGAAGCCGGCGAAGAGACCGAGGCGGGCCGCTTGCTGGAAGGCATCACCACCCGCGAAAAAGGCATCCGGTCCCTGTGGTTGTGGAAGCGTTCGCAATTGGCATTCGCCCAACGCCACGCCTCCCTGGCCGTGGAGTTGGTCGATTCCGCCCTGGGCCTGGCCAAAGGCGATAAGGCCAAGGAAACCTCCATGGGCCTGGATCGGATGCGCTACCTGATCCAATCGCAGGAACCGGCGGTTTGGGGACCTGGATACGAAGCGTTCCGGAAGGGATTGGGGCGCGAGCGTTCCGCCTCGCTGGACGCGATGGCCGCGATGGCGCATAAGGAATACGGCAAAGCGGATACCCTCTGGCGCGAGGCCATGGGTTACTACCGTGACCAGGGGCGCCTGGCCAAAGTGGCCGGTTGTCTGAACCAGATAGCTTTATGCCTCTTCTCGCAAAGCCACCGTGATGAAGCCATCGAAATGAATGCCCGCGCCGTGGCCATCTACGCGGAATTGGGATTGGAACTGCCCGGCCTCAAGGCCCAGGCGCTGAGGCTTCTGCTGGTGCAGGACGAGCGCGAACTTGCCAAATTGCGCCAGGATATGGATCTTGTCGGTCAACGGTTTTCCGGCTTCGACCTGCAAGGGATCCTGGATGAATATTCGCATAGCCTGCGCGAAGGCCGCAGTCTGGGTGGCGCTGTCGGTTCCTACCGCTAGCTTCGCCGCGAATCTACAATCCCGCGACATCCTCTTCTTCTCCACCCATAAGCAACCGACCCAGGTAGTAGGCGATTCCAAGAACGCCTATATCCTCACCGAAGGCGGCGTATTGTGCTACGACTACCGCCGCCAGGAATGGCTGGATAACCTTTACGTTCCCGGGCACTCCATCAAGGCCATCCGGTATTCCCGCTCCCGCTCCAAGCTTTACGTACTGCTCACCGGAGGCGCGACGCTGGAATACAATCCCGCCTTCCGCCGGTTCACGGACGCGTCGCTGGAGGATTACCAGGCCGCCGCCGACGAAAGCGTCTCCGCCGATCTCACCGGGCTGACCCTGGACGATAATTATTTCAACCTTGGCGACGCCCTGCGGGACAAGTACATGCGCCGGGCCCCCATCATCCAATCCCGCGTCTTCGATTACGACAATCTCTGGATCCTCACCGACGGGCTCGGCCCCTTCTACGGTTCGTCGCGTCGCAAGCAGGCCACCTCTTTCTGGTTCGGCCTGGATTTCCCCGCCACCACGGTCATCCATGCCGAAGGCGGCAACCTGTGGTTCGGATCCTGCCCCAGCGATTACGGCGGCGTCTCCGCATCCGGAGTCGCGTCCCAGAGTAACGGTTCCCTGGTGCGCGCCAAGTCCAACCTGGGCGGCTGGAAGGCCTTTCCCGCCCAATTGGAATCGGGGTTCGGGGATGGTTGCGTCCGCGACGTGAAGCTCTGGAGGGATTATCTCTGGCTGGCGACGGACAAGGGCATCGTCCGCCAGGATCCACGCACGGGCATGTTCCGCACCCTACGCCACCTGATGGGCAGCACGGACGTCCGCGTCAATTTTCTGCTGGTGCACGAGGGCCTTTTGTATGCGGCGACGGAGCGAGGCGTGTGCTACCTGGAATCCGCGGAGAAGGAGGATTTGAAGACCCTGGGTGAGCTACCCGTAGCGGGCGGCGTGCCCGTATACGAACTGGCGAGCAAGGATAAGGATCTCTGGGCCGCCACCCGCTACGGGTTGCAATTGTTCCAGGGCGGGGCCTGGA
>JAHFCH010000094.1 GCA_023249635.1 Fibrobacterota bacterium | reverse complement strand
TTGTGCGTCACGCCGCAAACGGCGGTCACCATCAGGTTCACGCGCATGGTGGCGCCGGGATTGTCGGTCACCTCGCGGGCATTGGCCGTCCAGCCGTTCCCGGAAGGATTGCTGGCTATGAGGGCCACGTAGGCGGGAATGCCGTTGTTGTCCGCGAGGACGTACGCGCCACCGGTCAGCAGAATACTTTCGTCCGGGCAGGTTACGCTGCCGTAGGCCAGGTCCAGGGTACCGGTGTTATTCGGCATGGTAAACGCCGTGGTGACGGTGACCCGATCGAGCAACGGATCGGCATGCAAGGGAAGCGCGGCTAGGCATGAGAGGGAAATGAGTATGGCGGGAATGCGCATGGAAAGGCCTCCTGGAAAAGATGGATGAAACCGGATTAGAGCGCGATGCGCTAATCTAATTTGGAGCCTTCTCCTTCGGAAGCGGGTAACTTCCCAAACCACGAGATGGAGGGGAAGTGTTTCCGGGTTGAGTGAAGGGAGGGTTTTTTACCTTTTCCGAGACCCGCAAAGGAACCGCCATGCAGCATTTCCATTTTCATTTCCGTAAAGCTCTCGTAACGCTCATCGCCGCAGCCGCCTTTCTCGCCTGCAGCAAATCGTCCCCGGCGGCCATCGAATGCGACGGTTCCGCCGATTGCACGGGGCCGGTTGACAGCGCGGTGGCGCGCCTGGGCCTCGGATGGACCGTGCGCATGGCCGGCAAGGATTCCGGCCTCAAGTCCGTGAATTACTCCGGCACCGAATTCGGGACGGTAGGCGATTCCGGCGGTATGTTCACTTCCACCGACGGCTTGGCCTGGACGCGGCGCAGCCCTCCCACCAACCTGGCGCTTTCGTCCATCGTTTCCATTTCCGGGAAATGGGTCGTGCTGAACGATTCCTACGAGGAGCCGGGATGGGTGACGGTTTCCGGGGACGACGTGACTTGGCAGTCCCACTCCGGCCTTACCGAAAACATCAAGTGCGCCGTCTATGCCGGCGGCATGGTGGTAGCCGTGGGGAATACCTTCGACAGGGCCACGGATGTCGGGATGGTTTCCGTGGACGGCCTTACCTGGACCAATACGAAATTGCCTACCAACCGCAAGCTCCTAGGCGTGGCGTCGTCGGGGTCCCTGTACGTAGCCGTGGGGGGCACCCTGCAAACCTCCGTGGACGGCAAGGCATGGGCCTTGGCCGATTCCAGCCAGGTTTTCATGCGGAGCGTGGCTTACGGGGCCGGGAAATTCGTGGCGGTCGGGGAGAACGGTTCCGTCGTCACCTCGCCGGACGGCAAAACCTGGACGGCCGGGGCGAGGACGGGACGCGACCTGTACGCCGTCCTGTTCACCGGCAAGCGTTGGGTAGCGGTGGGGTTACGGGGGGTGATCGTCATCTCCGACGATGCCGTTACCTGGACAGCGGTTCCCTCCGGTACGGGTCGGACCTTGCACGGCCTGGCCATGAATGGCAAGACCCTGGTCGCCGTCGGCGATTCAAGCACCATTCTCACTTCGCCCTAATCAGCAGGCCTTGGGGAAGGGTGCGCGGGCGGCATCCGTAGCCGCCACCGCCGCTCTGCCGCTTGCATATCAAGGAGGCAAGATGGCGCATACCGCTTCCACGGCCAGATTCACAGTCAGACTATGGGCCGCATCCGTCGTCTCCCTGGCAATGGCCCTCCATCCGTTACCGGACGGCGAAGATCCCACCAGGGCCATGGTCAAGGGCAGGATATTGTTTGAATTGAGGATGTGGGCGCCGCCGCCAATCAGGGTTTTCCCCGCCGGGCAATAGACTTCTCCCGTAACGGCGTCCAGCACGCCGGATTGATCGGGCAGGGTAAATACCTTGGTTGTGGTTTGTACGCTGCTGACTCCGTTGAGGGTGGCGCAATCGGCATAGGCGAAGATCTGGGTGGGATAGGGTGCCCGCGTCACGCTTTTGGTTTCCCTACCTACCACGTACCAGCTATTGGTTCCCGGCTCCGTGGTCATCAGCCCCACGGAGGGCGGCACCGTGCCGTTGCTGGAGAGCAGCTCCGCGCCGCCGCCTAGACGGGTCTTGCCGGCCGGGCAGGTCGCGGTGGCCTGGCCGTAATCGTAATAGCTGGCATCGTCCGCGAAGGTCCCGCTACCCGTGGCCACCACGGGCGCGCTGATCCCTGATGCGGCATCGGCGCAAAGGGCCGTTACCACCAGGTCGGTGGGGCTCTGGGCTTCGGCGAACTCCCTGGCCAAGGCGTACCAGCCGTTGCCCGAAGGCTTGCTGGTAACGATACCTGCCTGCAGGGGAACGGGGCCATTGTTGTATTCCAGGTGCGCGCCGCCGCTGACCAGCAAGGTACCCGAAGGGCATGCCGCCGTGGCCTGGGCATAGTCCAGGTTGACCGAGGACCGGTTCATGGAGGCGTTGACGGTAATGGTTTGCAGATGCGGGCTGGCGCTGTTGTGGGTGACGCCGCAGACCACGGTGATGATCAGGTTGTCGCGGAAAGCCGAGCCGGTATAATCGACGATCTCGCGGGCCTGGGCGGTCCAGGCGTTGCCGCTGGGATTGCTGGCCAAAAGGGCGACGTAGGCCGGCACCGAATTGTTGTCGCTACGTATCGAGGCTCCCCCGGTAAGCAGGATGGATTCGTCCGGGCAGGCTACCGTTCCGTATGCCAGGTCCAGGCCGCCCGAGGTGTTGGGCATGGGAAACACGTGGGTTACGGTAACACGGTCGAGAAGAGGATCGGCCATGAGGCCGGGTACGGAAGCGGCGGCCAGGATGGCCATGGCGAAACGCGCGGCGTGGATACGCATGCTGGGTTCTCCTTGCATGAAAAGGGGGAGGGAAATCGGATTCGACGCCCATCAGTCCGCGGCCGCGCGGGGATGTTACGGAATTTGCGTTCGCGCGGGCCGCGCGGAAAAATCCGCTTCCGGATCGAAAGCGCGCGACCTGTCCTGATTTGCAAAGGTTGCGGGTCCCCGTAATATCCGTCGCGATTTGGGCATTATTCCTTTCCCGCTCTCCGAGAGCGACGCTTAAGCCCCGCGAATGCGTAGCTTGTTCCACCTCCGGGGCCGAACTAGGTTTGGCTTACCCTGCCATGACCCCCGCGCCGTGCCTCCTATATATCTTGCATCCGATACTGTTCCTCGCCTTTGCCACGTCGTCCTTCGCGGCCGAGTGGAATCTCGCCGCCCCGTATCCCGTCGCCAGCCATCTCCAATCGGTAGCCTTGGCCCCCGATGGCCATCCCATCGCCATGGGCAGTTTCGGGAATGCGGCAGCCTCAGGGGATGGCGGCGCCTCGTGGGTCCCCTTGAAGGTGCCTACCACCCGTTCCCTCCATCAAGTGATGTTCCGCGCGGGCATCGGCCATGCGGTCGGCGACGGCGGCACCATTCTGGTTTCCGGAGATGGGGGCCACAGTTGGGAGCCGCAGTCCTCGGGGCTATCCGACGATCTCTATGGGATCGATTTCCGGGATCAGGATCAGGGCGTGGCCTGCGGGACCGGAGGGACATTGCTCTTCACTACCGATGGGGGCCATGCCTGGCGCCTGGCGCGGCCGGATAATTCCATCCGGTTCCACCGCGTGCAATATACCGGGCAGGGCGCCGCCGTGATGGCGGCTTCGGGCGGGGTGTACCGTACCCTGAACGCGGGCGCCACGGTGGAGCATACCCTGGTCCACCCCTTGCCCTTCTTCTCCCTGGATTTTCCCGATTCCGTATCGGGCTATGCCGCTTCCTATGGCACGCTTTGGCGCACCCGGGATGGGGGGCGCAGCTGGGACTCCTTGTTCTATACCTCGGTCATCTCGGAGGTGCAGGCCTTCGGCCCCGATTCGCTCAACGTATACGGCCCCAGCGGACTGCGGGGGCGCTCCCGGGACGGAGGTAACACCTGGGATACCTATTTCGATTGGGAGACCCGGGATATGCTTTCGACCCGCTTCGTGGACGGGCTGATCGGTTTCGGGGCGGGGAACAACGGTAACATATTTGCTACTGCGGACGGGGGCTTGACCTGGGCCGCGCGCCGGCGCTCCTCGCCGGTAGCCTTGCACTCCGAGCCTTGCTTCTTCGATGGGGTGAACGGCTACGCCCTGGGCGCCGCCGGCCTGATGCATACCGGCGACGGCGGCCTCACCTGGGCGGAGGTAATCGAGCCCGTCGCCTCCCTCGCCGTGAACGGCATCCATATCGCCGATGCGCGCGTGGCCTACGGGGTGGGGAACGCGGGCGCGGTGGTCAAGACCTCGGATGCGGGCCGGACCTGGGCGCGCTTGAACGCGGGAACCGATCGTAACCTGGCTTCGGTCTGGTTTCCGAAAGCGGATACCGGCTGGATCGTGGGTAAGGGCGTCAACAGCCTCATCCTCAAAACCGTGGACGGAGGAGCGCACTGGCAGGCCCAGACCAATCCCGCCCAATCGCCGTTGTCGCTGCTGCGTTTCGTGGATACGCGCCGCGGCTATGCCCTGGGCAGCTACGATCAGATCCTGAGCACCAACAATGGCGGCCAGGATTGGACCCTCACCGCCACCAAGGCTCCGCATGCCTTGGGTTGGCTGGATTTTCCCGATGCCTCCACGGGATACGCCAGGGGGATTTCCGATTCGGGAACCGTACTGCTGAAATCCGTGAACGGAGGCGCGACCTGGACCCCGCGTTACCTTGAGGATTACCTCCAATGGTTCCATTTCACGGATCGGGACACGGGCTACGCGGCGGGCTATACCCGCGGGCCCGAGGCGCAGGGCCTTATCCTCAGGACCACGGACGGCGGCGAGAGCTGGTCGCGCTCCGAGACCGCCACCCCGGAATTGAACATGGTCTTCGTGCCGGAACATGGGAAGGCCGTGGCCATGGGGCCCTATGGAACCGTGCTGACCCATGAAGAGGATGCGAGCGCCCACGTGGTGGGCATGGCGCGTAGCATGAGAGGGGGCGGTTCGGGAAGCGTAACGCGGGCATGGCCTTTTACCGATGCCCTGGGGAGAAGGCAGGACGCTACGGCGTCATCGACCAGAGGGGCCGGCGCAGCAGGCCCGTCTTCGTATACTGGACTTCCTGCTTCTGGTTCTCGAAAGTGAACAACACCTTCCAGATATAAACGCCCTGCCCGGCTTTCTGGCCGCGGAAATCCCGTAGATCCCATACCAGGTAGCTTACCTGACCGCGGCTAGCGATGCGGGTGCGGTTGTTCATCTCGCCATGGTACCCGAACGCCTGGTTGAACTTGCGCACGAACCCGCCGTTGTTGTCGAAGATGGCAATGTTGGCGATGTACTTGCCGGTGGTCACGACCTGGACCGTGCTCAAATCCTTGGGCAGGGCCTCGAGTCCCTTGGGATCCGAGCCTATCGAGGGCGCATCCGGCCGCAAGGGGATATCCGGGTTGAAGGGCAGGCCCGAGGTGAATCCGAAGGGGGGTATCCACGTCGTTACATAAATACCCGTGGTGCTGTCCTTGGAAGAGAAGTCGTTGCGATCGCCTTTGCGCGGGTCATTGTTGATGACCACGAATCCCGCCTTGTCGGCGGTGATGCCCACCACCGGCGGATAGCCGCGGAACAATTCCACCTGTTTCTTGCGGGGATTGCCGTCCAGGATATGCCCGTTGATGGGCGGGACGTTGAAATGCAGATCGGTATAGGTGCCGTCCACGTTCAGGTAGACGCAATCGCCCTTGGCCGGCGTGGCCTCGCCGGTGTTGGTGGGTATCGTCAAGGTTACCTTGGACATGGAGGCGTCCACCGTGGGCTGCCCGTTGGTCTTGATCACCATGGCATGGGAATAGTCATCGCACTTGCCGTTCACGGACTTGGACCACAGCAGCACGGTATTCCAGGCCTGGGTGCTGCGGATGGGTTCCGAAGTGGTGATGGTGATGGTATCCAGGTTCAGATCGCCGCCGGGCTGGATCTTGGAGATGTCGAAAGGATGCACTTCGGCCGTCATGATGATAGGACCGATGGAATCGTCGATAGCGGGGCGCTGGCCCCCGAACACGCCGCCCGCGGGGAGAACCCCGATGGGCGCGCCACCGGCAGGGATGGAGGTACGTCCCACCGGGAAAGGCGAAGCCGTGAGGTCGGCGACCACGACGGTATTCCCGCTGGCGGTGAGGAAGGACAGCTTGGGGGGGCCGGTATTCCTGAGGGCTTCCGTGAAATCGTTCCAGTAGATGGCGTCGATGGAGGCGGGCAGCGCGGCCAGGGGCCGGGTGAATACGAAAAACACCATGTCGGCGGCACCGTCCCCGTCGGTATCCTTGATGTAGGCCACCTTGACCGGATTGATGGCCGGCGGCAGGTCTTTGCATACCACCGAGAACTGGGTACCGGGCAGGTTACGGTTGTTGGCTTCGTCCGGTCCCGTGGTGGAAAGGGTGAAGTTGATCTCGCGCGGCTTGGTGGCGCCGGTTTGATCCACCAATTCGGTTTTCAGGTTGATCTGGTTCGAGGCCACCGGGTTCAGTTTCACGATTTGGTCGAAGTTGATCAGCCAGGAGCCGTCGTCCTGCCGGGTGAAACTGTTCGCGCCCGCGGTGGCGATGCCGGGGGGAACCGTGCTGTTGTTGGTGACGATCGTGGCGCTGGGACGGTACTGGCGCAAGATGACGTTGAGGATGCCCTCCACAACGGCCCGGAGGCTATCGGGGCGCGAAGGCGGGATGAGGAAGAACTTGCCGCCCGTCTGGCGCGACAGATCGGCCAGCCGCGTGGTGTCGACGGTGGGTTGACCCATGAAGATGCCGTAAACGGGAGGCATGGTGCCGGGCTGGGCGGGATAGGTGGCGCTCAAAACCTTGGCGATGCCCGCAGTATCTTCGGTCGGTCGTCCGTCGGAAAGGAAGATCACGGCCTTGGTCGTATTGCTGGTGAAGGTGGTGTTCAAAAGCCATCGCTTGGATAAATCCAAGGGCGCGGCGTAATTGGTGGAACCATTCGCGTTAGGGTTGATGCCGGCCTTGACCTTACTGATGTTGGAGGTACTGTTGAGCTTGAGCGGTTGAACCTGACCCACGATGCTCCCCGTGAAGGCGATGAAGCCGGCGCTGGAGTTGGGTGCGCGCAGGGCCTGAAAGTCGATGGCGCCCTTGAAGGCGATGCCGCGCTGCGTATAGGGATCGCCCGAGGTGCTGGTGCAATTCGTCGGCGTCTTGGCGGGATTGATCTTGGGGATGGTGCGCACGCCCGCGTCGTTGGGGATGGTCATGCTCCCGAAGGCGCCGATATCGCTGCCCTGGATGTTACAACTTCCGCCGATGTCCTGCAGGAAGAGGGTGTCTTTCTGATCGGGCGAGACCCACACGTACTTGATGCCCATCGATCCGGACTGATCCATCACGTAGACGATGTCCGCATTGCCGCCCTGCGACTCGGAACTCTCGCACAAGGCGAAGCCGGTATTGTCGATGCGCTTGACGTTGGCCGGGATCACCACGGTTTTGGTATCCAGGGCCGAGAGGTCCAGGCATTTCTTATAGGTGACGCCCGTACTGATCAGGGTATCGGCGCCCCGCAGGCTGCACTCCGAAGTTTGCGCCATGGAGGAAGCGGCAAAAACGGATCCGGCCAGGATCACGATGACTGAGGAATTCGTCATGTAAAGCCCCTCGCTCTGACGATTTTTGATAAGGTATCGCCATACCCCATGTTTGACAGTGGGAATCAGGGACCGTTTGAAGTTTGGGAGTCCGGTAAGCGTTTCTGGATGTTCGGTTCCAGTGCCGTTTCGGCGTTTCAAGCCAAGAAACATCGCAATAGGCCTCATGGGAAGAGTCTACCGCGCCCGGGAATGCCCTGCCGTCCGTCCCGTCCGATTCTGCTCTCGCAATGAGAGCGATGGGCCGTAACCGTTAACGTCCCGGTTACGGGTACCGGGAATCCCGCGCCTCCCGTGTATTCCGTGCGACAGCGCACGGACGCCCGTTTCGGATCCTTTTACCTTCCCTGCCAGGAGACGCATCCATGCTTACTTCGGCCGAAAAATCCTACCTCGCCCTGACCCTCGCTTTCCTCGTCGCCGGTTCCGGCATCAAAGCCTGGCGGCGGGCTACCATTACCGTGGGACCGGTACCCGATGCCGTTACCCTGGCGTTGGATTCCTCCCGCGTGCAGGCCGATTCCGTTCGGGCGGAAAACGACACGGCGGGACGGGTGGATCCTTTTCCGGATACGCTCGCGGTCAAGGATTCATCAAAGCCGGATTCGCCCCAGGAAAGTCCGCGCACCGCAGCGAAAGCCCGGATTTCACCGAAGGGCAAAATGGCGGGGGATCAGCAAGGGAAAGTGGATTTGAATCATGCCGGCGCGGACGAACTGATGCGCGTCAAAGGGATAGGGGAGAAGACCGCGCAAGCGATCATCGAACATAGGCGATCGCAGGGACCGTTCCAGAACCTTCGCGACCTGTTGCAGATCAAGGGGATAGGGGAGAAAAAGCTGGAAAAGCTCACCCCCTTTTTAATATTATAATTCCACTATGGCCAAAAAAAACTCAAATGTGGTGGCTCTGGAACTGAGCCGCTCCTACCTGAAGTTGGTCGAATTCCTACCCCTGGAAAACCAGATTTCCACGGTGGCCATCAAGCCCCTGGATGCCAGCCGGTGGGATGACGACCAATACCTGGCCGAACAGATAAAACACAGCGTTTCCAAGCATATCACCGAGCCGGATGCGGATATGATCAGCGCCGTTGCCGGCGAAAATACCGTAATCCGCCAGGTGGACGTGCCCAATAGCGAGGACAACCTCATCGATGCCATCCAATGGGAGATGGAACAATACCTCATCCACCCCGTGGCGGAGTACCTGATCGATTGGCATGCCCTGGGCTCGAACCAGGACGAAACGGCCAAAAGTTTCCTGGTGGCGGCCTTCCGGCGCAGTGAAGTCGAGCGATTCAAGCGCATCCTGGAAGAGAGCGGGTGCAGCCTGGCGGTGATGGACGTGGACGTATTCGCGGCCCAGAACGTATTCGAAGCCAACTACCCCGAGAAGCTGCCCCTCAAGACCTTCCTCATCAAGGCCGATTCCCACGTGATCAAATGCATCCGCACCCAGAATGGCCAATTCCTGGGCTTCGAAAGCGCGCCCGTGGATTCGCGCTTCATGACCTCGGCCAGCGAAGCCAAAGCGGAGATCGTACTGGGCCTGGTGAACCAGATCCGCTCCGCCCTCGACCGTGCCTCTGACGCCTGGGGCGGTGTGGATCAGATCGTATTGTGCGGCGACCTCGCCTTGGACAACGACTTCCGCGAAATGCTCGAGTCCAACATGCCCGGCGAAGTGACGCACCTGAACGCCTTCAAGGAGATCACCTTCGCCCTGAGCCCGGACAAGAGCGCCATCTTCCAGCCTTCCGCCCCGCAATGCGCCGGCGCGGTGGGACTGGCCCTGCGCCGGCGGGGGGATAACTGACATGATCCGCATTAATCTGCTCAAGCCGCTGGAAGCGCCGATTCAGCCCTTCGTCTTCGAAGAGGCCGCCAAACCGCGCAAGCAGAAGATCATCATCTTCTCCTCCGTCATCGCCGTACTCGTGGTGTTGATCGTTCTGCTTATGCGGCCGGGTATCATCGGCGATATGTTCGCCGCTAAGGTTGCCGTCGCCGAAAAGGTCGAGTCTCCCCCGCCCAAGACCGAAGTCGAAGAGCCCCAGCCGAAGAAGGTCACGGCGGCCGCGGTCGAGGAGACCGTGCGCGACATCCAATCCGCCCATGCCGAACCGGCTCCGCCTTCCACGTACGCCGAGCTGGTGCCTTCGCAGAAGATCGAATTCCAATACTACGCATCCTCGCGCATCCTCAAGGACATCAAGGCAATCACGCCGCCGGACGTGGGCTTCGCGAATTTCATCTTCACGCCCCCGGGCGATTTCTACGTGCACGGCCTCGCCGCCGATCAGCAGGATCTCGATCGTTTCCAGCAGGGATTGGCGGGCATGCTGGGCGCCGCCATCAAGCCCGGCATGAATGTGGCCGCGGGATCCCATGGACAGGCCAAGGAATTCTCCTTCTTCGGATCGGTAAAGTACCCCATCAGTTCCATCTCCACGCCGCCGGACCGCGTAGTCGACAAGGCCGAGCTGCTGAAGGAACTGAAGCAGATGCAGACCGTGGCCGGAACCCTGGGCATCCGCCTCAAGGAGCCGAAGCTGCTCAACACCGCCCAGGCCGGCAACGTCAAGCGCATGGTCTACCAGACCGCCGCCGATTGCAGCTTCCAGCAGATGCAGGATTTCCTCACCGAGCTCCACGACAGCAAATCCAACCTCGGCTTCATCAAGTTCGCCTTGCACGCCCGCGGTGACGAGAAGGTGGTCGCCGACATGGACATCCTCGCCTACGTCGAACCGTAAGGCTTCCCCTGCCCGTCACGATAATGAGCGGTCTGTATAAAGGCCGCAAGCTCCAGACCGACACGCGCTCCTCCCTCATCCGTCCCACCTCGGGCAAGGTCCGCGAAGCCCTGTTCAGCTCGCTGGGGCCGTCCTTGGAAGGCGAAGCCTTTGTTGATCTCTATGCCGGTTCGGGAGCCGTAGGCCTGGAGGCCTTGAGCCGCGGGGCTTGCGAGGCGTACCTGGTGGAAAGCCATCCCCAATCCTGGGTCCTGCTGCAGGCGAATTGCAAATCGGCGCTGGGAACGGACGCGGCCAAGGCGCGCCCGGTAAAGCTCGACGCGACGGCCTGGTGCAAGCGCATGGTGGCCGAAGGGAAACGGTTCCCGTACGTTTTCGCCGATCCGCCCTTCCAGGACGATTTTTCCGGGCTCAAGGAGACGGTACTGGGAGTGCTGGCACCCGGGGGTACGGCCATCATCCAGTATCCTACGCGCAACCCTCCGAAGTGGCTGGAGAGCGCGTCCAAGCTCAAAAACTACGGGGATTCGAGCCTGGCGTTTTTTACGTAGTATATTTACCGAATCGGCCGTGAGAACGGTATTTTAAGCGGAAGGGACAGGCGTGGCCAAAGCCATATACCCGGGAACGTTCGATCCCATCACCAATGGGCATCTGGATATCCTCACACGCGCCGCGCAGCTGTTCGAAGAGGTGCATGTCGTGGTCGCGGTCAATGTACGTAAGCACACCCTGTTTTCCCTCGCCGAGCGCCAAGCGCTCATCCGCCAATGCACTTCCCGTCTTAAAAACGTCCACGTCTCCTCCTTCGAGGGATTGACCGTCGATTGCCTCCATCGCTTCGGCGCCGAGGTGGTCATCCGCGGCCTGCGCGCCGTGAGCGATTTCGAATACGAATTCCAGATGGCCTTGATGAACAAGAAGCTGGACGCCACCTGCGAGACGGTCTACCTGATGCCCAGCGAACAGTACACCTACCTTAATTCGAGCGTGATCCGCGAAATCGCCGCCTTGGGCGGATCGGTTTCCGAGTTCGTACCCGCCGCCGTGGACGCCAAACTCCGCGAAAAGCTGGGCCCGACGCGCGCCGGCGTCCGGGGCAAGGCGAAAAAAACCAAAGTCGGAACGCGCAAGACTTGAAGCGGGAGTCGATTTCACCGTACGGGATTTCGGAAAATAGGCAAGCATGAGTTACGGCTTCACACCTTCGGGCACCGTGCCGCGCGCGATCAAGGTCCTCTTGATCGTGAACCTGGCGTTGTTCCTGGCAGACCTGATGACCGAAGGCGCCTACATCCACCAATGGCTGGCCCTCGATCCCTTTCAGACCCTGCACAAGTACGAATTCTGGCGCCTGGGCACCTACCTGTTCGTCCACGATCTCGGCGCTCCCTACCTGCATATCCTCATCAATATGCTGTTGCTGTGGATGTTCGGCACGCCGCTGGTGGATACCATGGGCGAGCGCAAGTTCATCTGGTTCTACATCAGTACCGGCGTCTTCTCCGGCCTGTGCTCGCTGGCCTTCTACAGCATCACCAACAATCCCACCACCGTCATCGGCGCCAGCGGAGCGTTGTTCGGGTTGATGTTCGCCTTCGCCAAGTTCTATCCCACCCAGCAATTCCTCATCCTGTTCCTGTTCCCGGTGCAGGCCCGTTACGCCGTATTCATCTTCGGCGCCGTCGAGTTGCTCTCCATCCGATCCGATGACCGCATCGCGCATATAGCCCACCTGGGCGGCGCCGTGTTCGCGTGGCTGTATTTCACCTTCGAGGAGCGCGGGGCGAATGTCTTCGCGCGTTGGAAAAACCGCAAAGTGGAGCGCGCCCAGAAGGCTGTCCGCCGTTCCGAAGAGGAAGTGGGGCAGGTTATGGTGGATATCGATCCGATCCTGAAGAAGATCTCCAAGACCGGCATAGGCTCGTTGAGCCAGGAAGAGCGCGAGACGCTTGAGCGCGCCAGCGAGCTCAAGCGCAAGCAAAAGGGGAAGGTTATTTCCCTAGACGAATACCGGAAACAGAAATAACCGCATCCGGCCGGCGCCCCAACGCGTCCGGCAGCATCCCCACCGGCTTCACGCCCCGCAAGGTCAACCTTCCCGCCGCGTCGCGCATGGGCGCAAGCGCCACGGGAATCTGCTCTCCATCCGTCTGGAAGGGGGAAGCCGGCAGCCCGGCCGCGTTGTAAAGATTACAGGTGGGATTATTGGCCCAGGCGTAACGCACGCGCAGGGGAATGGGAACCGAAGCGCTGCTGACTACGACCGTGTCCTTCTCGAGGGTGGCGTCCGCGAAATACCACTTATTGTCCGCGCCCGCAAGGGCGAAGCCGGTGAGCTTGCTGCCTCCCACGTATTTCAATCCCCCCTCGGCCCCGTAGAAGGTGCAGCGCACGTTCTTGCCGCGGATCTCCTTGGCGCGGAAGATGGGGCTGCTGTAGACCAGGTCCTTTTCCTTATAGGTCTGCGCGCGGGCGTTCAAGGCCAGGCGCTTGCCCACGTCCCATTTGTTCTTGGGATGGATATCGCCCGCTTCGCCGATGTCGATGATCACCGCCATGCCGGTGTTCTTGACCGTCAGGGTCAGCCGCTGGGCCTCGCGCACCACGGCCCAATCGCTGTTCTCGCCCGCGACGGTCTGCAGGGCCATGTAGTTGGCCAATTGCACGTAGTAGAAGGGGAAATCGCCCTGGCCCCAGACCTTGCGCCAACCGGTGATCATGTCGCCGAAATGCTGGCGGTACTTGCTCGCCACGTCGGCGGGGTGGGGATTACGGGTATCGGGAAAAGCATCGCTCTCGCCCTGGTACCAGATGGCGCCGCGAATACCGTAGGGGATAAGGGGCTTGATGAACTGATTGTACAGGCCGCTATGCCAGGTGTCGGTATCGCCCGGCATGGTGGCGGCCACGGTGGCAGGATCCATCCAACGTTCCACCTCGGTGCCGCCCACGTTGCTCGAAATGACGCCGATGGGGATTTTCAGGCTCTGGTACAGGTTCTTGGCGAAGTAGTAACCCGTCGCCGAGAAGTCCTTGACGGTGTTGGTATCGCAGGGCCGCCAACCCTTATCGTCCCTTTGGGTGTATAGGCGAATGTTCGGAAAGTCGGCGAACTTGATCGAATCGGTATTGGGACCGGCGATGCTCTTCATGGTAAATTCCATGTTCGACTGGCCGCCGGCCAGCCATACTTCGCCAACCAGTACATTCTTTATGGTTATTGTATTGGAGCCCTTAATCACTATTTCAAGGGGGATGGCCGATGCGTCACCTGACTCGACTTTAACCGTCCATTTCCCGTCGGGACCGGTCTTCGTGGTGACCTCCTTGCTACGAAAGGTGACGGTTACATCTTCGCCGACAGCAGCAGTGCCCCAAATCGGCGTCATCATGTTGCGCTGTAAAACCATATTTTCCAGGAA
The DNA here is from genome assembly GCA_023249635.1 of Fibrobacterota bacterium. Classification (GTDB taxonomy): domain Bacteria; phylum Fibrobacterota; class Fibrobacteria; order UBA11236; family UBA11236; genus Chersky-265. The sequence continues at coordinate 10,681 of JAHFCH010000094.1, read as the reverse complement.
TGGCTTTGTCAGTGCCACCGCGGCCGAGAGATTACCGATGGCGAGTGTCACAACAGAGTTGATGGCGATGAAAAGTCGTAAAGTGCGCAACGATCCCCACATGGAATATTCCCCCAACACGATTTTTTTTGGAGCCCCCACTACGATGCGTTCATAATGTAGAGCAATTCGGGAGTCCCGGATGGGAATTGCTTCCCCCACTCGCATTAAATCCGTTGACTATGAGAAAACATGCCTAAAAATGGGGGAATTCCGCCACATGGCTCGCTCAAAATGGGTAAGTCCCCCCGAGGATCAAAATGGCACGAAGCAAGCGTCTACATCGCTAACAGGACCGGAGATCCCGTATGGCCCAATATATACCCCAGTTTTTTCTTTCGTTAGGGAGCCTGAAATTACACCTACTTCCGCTGGATCGTTTCCGGAAAAGCTTGCACCTGTGCCGAGGCAAAGGCTACCTCCGAACAATCCTATGCCTCCAAAGGAACTAACCTGGTTGTAGTTCACGAATGAATTTCGAATTCTCACTTTTGCCGCCTGGCCTCCAGCATCACTTCGTATTTCAATGGCTGTGCTATTTAGGGTTTGATTTGAGACTATTTCGACATGATTGATATCGACATTAGATTCCTTAATAAACAATACAGGAGTACTAATCGATAGATCGCTGACTTTGAGGTATTCAACAGTTGCGGACGTTGCGTACCAAATCGCGATCGGAGAGTAAGAACTTGAGAGGCGGAAGCCCGATATTTTGATGTGATCCGAATAAGGAATAGTTCCGAACCCTTGGTTTGAGACCGCAGATGTCAAAACTGATTGGTGAGTGATAAAATCTCTGTCGTCAAGTGTACGACCCGCACCATCAACTGCGAAGCCCCCATAGACATCGGTATTTGGCCGGAGAATAAAATCCCCGCCGTCGAACCCAGCGTAGGAACCCGCCGAGATCCAGAATTTCTTGCCTGCGCTATAAGTCTTGTCCCCAGTAAGTAGTGGTCCTAATTCCGGGAAGGCATTTGCCCATGAAGTGCCATCCCCCTTCCCGGTTGCACCCTTCCGCACGAATATAACGTTTGGTTGATTTGTTATCTGGACGGAGGCAGATGCCGTGTTTCCCGCCAGATCTTCCACCGTGACTGTAACTGTCTGGGTTCCCGTATCCAATGCGGCTGGAAAGTTCCAATCTGAAGTTCCGGATGCGCTCTGGGTAGCAGCTCCCCCGATTTTATACGTGACTTGCTTGATCCCCACGTTATCTGCCGCAGTGCCGGTGAAAGCAGAGAACGTGTTCGCGATCTGTGTCGGAACCGTAAGGTAATTCGATCTGCTGATGGTCGGGTCCTTGAGATCAATAGTTACTGTAGTCGAAGTGTACGTACTTTGGTTTCCAGCGACATCCGACTCGCGCACGCGGAAGGTATGGTCGCCGTCCGTCGGGTTGGGCAGGGAATACGGGGAGGTGCAGAGCGAAACTGTAGTGCCGTCCAACTGGCATTGGAACGTGCCATTCCCACCTCCACCCGCTGCCCACGTCCATTGTGCCGTGCGACGAGGAGTTGCTGGCTGGGACAAGGTCGGCGCATTCGGTGAAACCTGATCTACCAGTACCGTCGCACTTGCGGTAAAAGCAGAGGCGTTTCCGGTCAAATCCTTTCCCGAAACCTCCAATTTGTAATTCCCATCTGAAATGGTATTGACCGCATAGGTCGTTCCCGTCTGGGCACCCAATTCGGTACCATTCAGCTTAACCACGAAGGAGTCCGTTCCTGCAGGTTGATTCCATGTCCAGGTCAACTTCGTGAGCGTATCAGCTTTGTTCACAATGGCGGGCGGCTGGGTGGTGAAGCTTGGAGCGCCCGGCGTCGTATTATCCATCAGAATGTTCAGGGTGGCTTCGCCCACGTTGTTGGCCACGTCGGTGGCGATCACCTTCAGAGCGATAGTCTTATTGTTGGTCAAACCGAGGCCCTTGATGCTCCAGGAACCATCTCCCAGCAAGTTGGTGCCGAGGCTGCCGGCCACGCCGTCCACGGTATAGGTGATGCTCTTGACGCTGCCCGCGCCTTGGGGGCTGCTGGAGAGGCCGTCCACATCCACGGTGGCCGATTTGGTCCTGTAGGTGCCCGAGGGTTGCGGATTCTTGAAGGTCACCGTCGGCTTGCTCAGGTCATAGAAGATGGCGAGGTTGGCGGGCGGCGACCAATTGCCGGCCGCATCGCGCTCCTGGATGTAAAGTATGTAGGTGGTCTTGGACACGGCCGAGACCAAGGCGTATTCAAGAAGCTTGGTTTCCGGATCGGTATTGATAGGATTCGCGCCCACCTTGAAGCGATAGTCTCCGGACCCGCCGCCGCCCGAGGACCAGGTCCATTTGGGCATGGCGCTGGTCGGCGAGGCGCCGAGCACCTTGGGGGCGTCGGGGGCGGTGGTATCCGTGGTGAGCGCCATGGAGCCGAGGTCGGACCAGTTGCCGAGGGAATCGCTCTCGCGCACGTAGAGGGTATGCAGGCCGTCGCCGAGGTCGGCGGGCGGGGTGAATTCGGCCACCACTCCCGGAGTCGATGCGCCGCTGGAGAAGTTGTTGTTATCGAACTTGTATTGGAAAAGGCCGCTTCCTCCGCTGGCCGAGGTCCAGGTCCACTTGGGCCGTTTGTTGTTCGAAGGCGAAACCGCATTCACTTTCACATCGGGCTTGCCGGGGCCGGTGAAGTCGACGGTGATGGCCTTACTGGCGACCGCGGACCAATTTCCGGCCGCATCGCGCTCCTGGACGTAAAGGGTATGGGATCCTTCGGAAAGCGATTTCGCGGGGATGAAGAGGGTGTCCTTGATCTCGGCGGCGCTGGAGAAGTTGGCCGAATCCAGGGAGATGCGATAGAAGCCCGCTCCGCCGCCGCCCGGGTTCCAGGTCCACATGGGAATGTTGGATGCGCTGCCCCCCGGTCCCTTGACAATGGGTTTTGCCGGCGCGACGGAATCGAGGTATACGGTCACGGAAGCGGGGAAGATCTTGCCCGCGGCATCCTTTGCCGAACGGGTAATCGTGTTCGCGCCATCCTTGAGCACGGTATCGGTTCCCGTGGTCTGCTCCTTGCCGTCGATACTCCAGACGATCTTGAGGGCGGACTTGGTGAAATAGGCGCCGTTCTCGGGCGAGACGATGAGTACCACCGGACCGACGACCGCCGAGACCTTCTTGCTTACGATGGTCTCATTGCCTTCGGTGTCACGCGCGTAGAAGCGCAGCAGGTAATCCTGCTCCTTGTCGCATTTTACGGTCTTGGCGGAAACGGCATCGGCGGAATCGTCCCAGCCGGGCGCGCCATCTATGTCCCAACGGTATTTGGCGACGGAGCCGTATTCCTGTTTGGCCACCACGGGGAGGACGGTCACGGAGACCCCCACGGAAACCGTGGTATCGGCGCGGCCCACGTCGACGACGGGGGCATCGGTCTTGACGGTCACGTCGGCGCTGTCCTTTTTGGTGCTGTCGGCAGCGCTGGTCGCGTAGATGTAGGTGTGGCCCGGGGCCACGCCGGTCACCTTGCCGTTCAGGACCTTGGCGATGGCGCCGTTCCCCGAGCGCCACTGCACCGTTTGCACCGAGGTTGAAGGGGTAATGGAGGCCGTGAGGAGCTCGTCGGCGCCGCCGGTGTAGAGCGTAAAGGTCTTCTTGCTCAAGGCTACGCTATCGATGACCTGCTTCACCGTAATCTTGATTTTGAGGGTGTCCATCAGCTCGGGCTTTTCCTTGGACCGGGCCACGACATAGCCGGTGCCTTCGGCGAGGCCGCTCACCTTGGCCTTGTTTACGGCAAGCTTGCCGCCTTCGGAAATGGAGAATTCGACTTCCTGGCTGGCCTGCGGAGGCTCGATGGCCACCAGCAGGCTTTCCTCCGAGCCGCCCACAAAGAGTTCGGTGGTTTCCTTGGCGAAGACCACGCGTACCGGGGGCACGGGATCGGAGACTTCCAGGGTGGCGAAGTCGGAAACGCTGTCCTTGAGGGCGGAACGCACCCGCAGGAAGGTGGAGCCGGCTTTCAGGCCTTTCACGGAACCATCGGCGTCGACGGTCGCGACGGACTTGTCATCAACGCTCCAGATGACGTCCTTGGAGGCCGTGGAGGGGGTGACGACCGCGTCGAGATGCCCGGCGGCGCCGCCCGCGGAGAGGCGCAGGAAGTCGTCGGAAAGGGTTATGGATTCGGGTAGGGAGGTACGATCCAGGACGGTGACCTTGAGAACGAGCGTCTTGGAGGGATCGGAAGCCAGCTTCACCGTGATTTGCGAAATGCCGACCTTGAGGGCTTTGAAACCAGTAAGACCCACGGCAATCACATCCGGTGCGGAAGAGGTCCAGAGCAGTCCCCGTTCGGTCAGGGTCACGGGTTCGATGGAGATGAAAGGCAAACCCAGGGAGTCGCCTGCCAGCATTTTCAATTCGCTCTGGCCATAGGTCAAGCTGATGCCCGGCACGATAAAGGTATGTGTGGATTCGCGCTTGTTGGTCGCCCCATCGAACGGAGTCTCCGAATTATAGACCACCACATCATCATCGTAGCCCGTGATGACTACGGTGATTTTCCCGCCGTCCCAGTGCGGTGTCGGAAGTTTCTCCAGATCGCCCGGCCTACGCACCTTGCCCTCGAAGGCTACATCGATGGTATGCCCATCCTTGTCTTTCAAGGTGATCAGAACGGAATCATACCCTATCAAGGAATCATAAAGCGTATTGAAGGAGATGGATTCTTCGGTCTTTTCGGATTGCTGACATGCGAGCAATAGCATCACACCGGCGAAGGCGGATAGGGCTAGTAGGCGGAGCGATGGAAAGCGCATGGGTTACTCCTGATCCTTCACTCGGAGGCGGGGAACGGGTGATCAGTTTGCTTCGTTACCTCGGTCTTGGACCCAAAGAGGAAATAAGCGCCTACGCCTGCAGCCACCGCTACGGTGGTGGCGCCGACCCAGACCAAGGCGTGTCCATTGGAGGACTTTGATTCGGATGGCTGCGGCGGGGTCTTCGGGACGGGCATGGAATCGAACTTGGCGGTCTTGATGAGGCTATGATCCAGATCGGATCCGTAGCGTGTGGCTTCGAATTCCTCTTGGATGTTCTTGAAGATCATGTAAATCATGTCGCTGGCATACATATCCAGGATGCGCGCCGTCGGTTCAACGGTCAGCAAAAGATGCATGTAATATTTGCCCTTCTCACGAGTTTCGTATGTTGCTGCATACATCACACCCAGATGCTTGCAGAAGAACACGCTATCCCCATGACTGAGATTGAGATTGCCTTTGATGGACTCTTCGAGCAATTCTATGGCCTCGTCGAAATCTCCGCCTAGGTAAAGTTTATGGACCCGAGCGCTGTCGATCGCGGGTTTGGGGTGCAGGTAGATATCCGTCTGGGGGATTTTTTGCTTTGAGGAAGCTTTTGCGGCTGGTTTGGGCTTCGAGGTCAGCCCTTTTGCCGATGCCAAACTCGCGCAGCAAAGCATCAAAGCCGCGATGAAGGCGACGAGCTTGCCTGGAATTGGTATTTCACTGTGCATGATCCCCTCCTGAATGCACCGCCCTGGATCACCCGACCGGGTAGCGCTCCATGCTACCTAAAACCGGAGGCCGCAGAGCCGGCTAATCGAGCTATCGCGGATGCGAATGGATGGCCTCGGAGCCCTAGTTTCCGAAACCCCCGAAACCAAATAGAGTAAGTCCTTATCGTGAATCCAAGTATGATGGTGATCACTACTCACACCCGCTTTGCTTTTTTGGCGAATCTTTATGCCCCGAAATCCCTGGACTGTCACTATTGGCACCCATTCGCAACTTTCCCGGTAAAAGTGCTTAGACGCTGCATATTTGGGAAATGTGCTCCAGATTCGAAATATTTTCCGTCCGCTCACAACGATGAGGGTTGGGTCAGGCGGAGGCTAGGCAGGGATAATCCGGACCCGACGAACCTCAGGGCGGGAGGGGTAGGGAGAGGACCATAAATGATGGTGTATATCTCATCTTTGGGCTGTTTGAGATGGCGACCAACGTGCGCCCGAACACGGACATGGGAGGGATGTATTTCTTACCTTTGGAGAATGCCTCTGAGCAAATTCTTCAACCCACTTGGATTTCCCGATTGGCCCAAAGGCGGCGGCGGAGGACGTGGCCCCGGCAAAGCCGCACGCGACGCGCTCGAAGAAGAGAACAGGTTTGCCATGGAACCCGAGCTGGCAGTCGAGCCAGAATTGCCACCAGTCAATTATGCTGTGCCACCCAAAGCTGTTTTCAAGAAAATCGATTGGGTGAAATCAGAGACTCTATTCGACACTGAAGCTGAAGTGTTCGCCGAGTTCCAAATCCCCGATGCCGATAAAAACCGTACCTTGGTGGACTTCCAACTTTTGGAGGTCATTGATGGGGAGTACATCATCCGGGAACGCGCTCAAGGCCACGTCGATGCAGCGGGCCGGGCCACCACGTCCTTTCCGGTCAAAAAGGGCGACAAGGCTGAATCCACCTTGGCCCTCAAAGCAAAACATTGCACGGCTGACGATTTCGAAGACCCGCGCGCGGACCGTGTGGTGAACCAGACGGCCGCGATCAGTTTCGAGCGTACGCAGGTATCCGGTCTGCATTTTCCGAAGAACAGCAGCTTCATTGGGGACGAATCCCTCCAAACTCTGTGCGAGCTGAAGAGAACTTATCTCGACTGGAAGAAGACCCATGACAAAGCGCAAATCATCGTGTACGGCCATTCCGAGGCCGACCAAGATGGCGAGCCGCACCCGGTCAGCAAAAGCCGAGCGCAATCGGCGTTCCTATTCATCATCGGTGACGTGGACGGCTGGGCCGCGCTGGCCGAAAAGGAGCACTGGGGCGTGTGGGGGCAGCAATGCATGTTGCGGGCACTGAACTTTTTCCACGTAAAACCTACCGGCACCAAGGGGCCCAAAACGCGAAGAGCAACAGAAGAATTCTTCGCCTTCTTGGAAAAGGAGCGGGGCAAGAAGTTCAATCCCATGCTTGGCTTCAGCGAAGCCTATATACGCAAGGAGTTGTATCGCGAGTATATGAATGTGAAGCGAAGCGAAATCGACCTGCCTAGCTTTGCGTTTCGGCTCGTCTCTGGTTTCCCGTACATTGGGTGCTCAGCCTTCAATCGCTATGTTTCCGGCGCGGACCTGCACGACGAAAACCGCCGCGTCGTCTTCGTGATCGTGAAGGAGAGCCCTAATTTCCCCGTGACCTTCCCCTGCCGCAGTGGTAGTGTCGGGCCCTGCGAGGAAGAATGCAAGAAGCCGGGGGAGCGGGCAATTCAAGGGTTCCGCTGCAAGTTCTACGATGATATGGTGAAGTCGGAGACAGTTGGCGCAGCCGCGAATTCCGGGAATGGGCATGAGATCGAAACGCATTGGAAAGGTTTTTCGGCACAGAATGATTTCAACGATGAAATATACGCAGCGGCCAAGAAATACAACCTCGAACCATTGGTGTTTAAATCCCTGATCGCCCAGGAAAGCGCTTTTGATCCAAAGGCCCGAAATGATATGGGTTTTGCAGGTTTGACCCAAGTTGGCGGTCCAGCCATTAAGGAAGCTGGTTTGGGCACTGGCACGACCGCGAAGCTCGAAAAGAAATGGGTTTACGATATTAAGGGCGATGAACGATTCGATCCCAAGAAATCTATAGAGGCTGGCGCGAAAATTCTATCCATCAAGCGTACTCGAGTGGATCAATTTGTCCTCTCGAAATTTAAACAGGCGCCAACAGAAGATGAAAAATGGAAGTTCTATCTTGCGGCGTATAACGGGGGTGAGGGGGTAGTGAGAGACGCATGGGTCAGCCATGGACAGATAGAATGTACGTGGGAAGATCTTCTCAAATCTCCGCACGGCTCCGAAAAACCAGCGCTCTACATAGCCATACCCAAAAGCTACGGCGATATCGATCAAAAGTTCGAAGAGATCTCTGCCTATGGCATCAAGATTTTAAAAAGGAAAAATTTTTGACAAGCCTATTGTCCAGATGCGGGCGCAGATTCGAATTTCAATTCAAGACCCTATCGCTATTGGTACTTGTTTCGTTGCTTAGCTGCAAAAAAACAGAAGTCTCCCAGAACCCCTCGCCGCATTCCATTTATAACGGCTCTGATCAATCGAATGATCGGAAAGTACTCCGCAAGATCGAGGGTATGTCGCCTTCATGCGACAGCATTGATGCTATCTTGCCATGGTTTTGGCCAAGGGTGAAAAAACTATTGGGCGATAGCATTTCGAGTTTTCAGCATGCCATGTCGGTTGAGGATGCGGTCATTGAAAAGATGGGATATGTAGTTCTACAGGGCTGTAGGCCACATATGTGTCCGGATGAATTCGGGAAAATCCTGATTGATACATTGGATCTGAAAATCCATGTTTCGTGGCAAGTGGATTCAATTACCCGAAAATATTCTGAGAACATGGCTGGCTTTCCGGACTCGTTGGTTGGCGATTTATGGCTAAAGGAATGAAATGACCTGCCGGGTTATTGGATTCGTGACTCTCCTGCAGCTGCGGTTTCAGAAGGGGGAATAGATGGAGACGCGGCCGGTCCAGTACACCGACCAGCCGCTGCCGCTGCCCCAGCCCAGGCGCAGGCTGTTCATGGCGAGGGCATCGCCCAGGCGTGCCTGGTAGCGTAGGCCGCCGCCTACCGATTGCCAATAGCGGTGGGCGTTGGGCATCTCTTCGCGCCATATCCCGGGTCCGGCCCAGAAGCCCGCACCCACGCGGCTCCAGGCTTCCAAGCGCGAGTAGAGCACGATATTGTCGCGGGCGGTGGCTTCCTTGATGATGCCGTGGATGACGTCGGTGAAATCGTCCGCGAACTGGAGGATGGCGTCGCCGTAAATGACTTGCAGCTTGGACGTGTCGGCCACCACGATGGCCTGGTTCACATGGCCCTCCATCTCGAATTCGATGCGGCCCAAGGCGTCGCCGGGAAAGGTCCACTCCCCGAGCAAACGTCCAAGAATGCCGCCGGTGGCGACCTTGGAATTAGGCATGCGGAAGGTGATGCCGGCATCGGCCCACAAGCGACGGCCCCTCACCTCGTTGGCGCGTCCCAGCAGGTTGCCGCCGAAGACCAGGTAGGGCCAGTTGCGCGCGCCGCTGGCTCCTTTCGCCCCGATGCGATCGAGGCTGGGCGTGAAAATCCCCATGCGACCGGTGCCGAAATCGGCGGTCAGGGTCCAGGTGCTCAGTCCCCCTTCGATGCGGTTCTCCAACAGCCAGGCCGTAGGTCGCTCGGCGCGATCCACCTTATAGGCGATCCATTGCCCGGAAACATGCCCCGCGGGATCCGAGGCGATCAGGCGGGCCGCGTACAGGCCGGGCTCTTCGGGAGAAAGCAGCAGGCGTTGCCCGTCCCATTCCAATTGGCCATCATGGGCTTCGGCGCGCAGGGAAACGGGATCGCCCTCGTCGTCCACGGCCACGGGACGGTAACTCGCAGGTTGCCCCGTGAGCACGCGCCAGGTGCCCACTTCGCTGGCGAAACGCGGAGCCAGGTCGGGACGCACCTTGAGATCCACCGCCGTTTCCAGGCGCTTGCCTTGCACGTCGAAGGCGAAGACCAGGGTATGCGTGCCGGCCGTCATAGGGATAAGCGTCAGCGCGCCGTCCTTGAACTCGGTGAAGTCCGGTCCGGTGACCTCGGTGAGGGTGATGCCTTGTTGGGCCCAGGCCATGGCCGAAGCGCCCGCCTCCCAGGTATAGGTCTTGCCTTGCTTGAGCGTGTCCCACGGCAGCGCGGGCTTGATGCCTTCGCTCCAGAGCATATCCGAGGCGGGAATCACCTTGATGGTGTAGGCGCTATCGGCATGGCCGCCTGCGGCGTCTTCCAAGCGCAGGGAGAAGTCGACCTTCTGGCCCGCCAGGTTTTCACCCGGATACCATTGGAATTGCCCCGAGGCCGAATCGAATTCCATGCCTGCGGGCATTTTTACGGGCGCAATGCGTACCTGGCCGCCTTCATGATCGGGATCGACCGCCTCGGCGCGGAAGCTCCACATCTGACCGGCCACGGCCACCGGCTTGGGCGCGCGCGCCAGTTCCGGCGCGGTGTTGACGCGTACCGCCAAGGCGAAGCCCACCGTATCGAAGGCGCCGGATGCGTTGCGCGCCTCGGCGGTCAGGCGCCATTGGCCCGCCTCTTCGGGTACGCCTTGCAGGGTATGCGTGGCTGGATCCCATTGCAGTCCCTTGGGCAGATCGCCGAAGAGGGAATAGCGCAGGGCGGCGGCGGGCTCGGAAGGATCGGCGGCCCAGGCCTGCCAACGGAAGGGTTGCCCGGCGAAACTGCGCAGTGGCGGCGGCGTCACGAATTGCGGCTTGCCGTTCTGGGGTACGCGGCGCACGGTGGCGTACTTGAGCTGGTCCAGAAAATCGTCCGGGGCCATCAGCACCATGCTGGTGCCGTCGAAGACGATGGCCATCTGCTGCCGCGAGGGAATGCCCCCGAAGGTATCCTCCAGGATCTTGAGCAATTCGGCGCCGAACTTGTAGGCCTTCTTCTCGCGATCGCCCGTTACCAGCTTGGAGCGGGTTTCCCAGGTGGAGGTGGTGGCTTTGGCCTGCACGCGCAGCAGGGGCGCGACCTTGAGCCGGCTCAGCGCGCCTTCGTCGTTCAGGGTCTGCCA
>JAHFCH010000093.1 GCA_023249635.1 Fibrobacterota bacterium | reverse complement strand
CACCTGGCTCAAATCGGATCGCAACCTGGGCTTCGGCACCGGCTGCAATCGCGGCGCGGCGCTGGCCACCCAGGATCTGATCCTCTTCCTCAATCCCGATACCCTGCTCAGCCAGGATACCTTCCAGGTGATGTGGGATTTCATGCGCAACCAGGAGCAGGTGGGCGTGGCGGGATGCAAGATCGTCAACCGGGACGGCAGCCTGCAATTGGCCTGTAAGCGCAGTTTCCCTTCGCCCCAGGTAGCGGCCTTCAAGTTCATGGGCCTCTCGGGCCTGTTCCCGAAGAGCCGCGTATTCGGCCGCTACAATCTCACTTTCCTCGATGAGAATAAGACCCACGAGGTCGATGCCGTTTCGGGCTCATTCATGTGCGTCAAGACGGAACTGTTCCGGGCCGTGGGCGGTTTCGACGAGGACTTCTTCATGTACGGGGAAGATCTCGACATCTGCTTCCGCATCAAGCTCCTGGGCAAACGCAACTTCTACCATCCCCAGACCACGGCCATCCATTTCAAGGGCGAGAGCGCCAAGAGCAAGCCCTTCCGCTCCTTCCTGTACTTCTACGAGTCGATGGTCATCTTTTCCAAGAAGCATTTCGAATTGCGCGCGCTGCCGCTCGGCTTCTTCTGGCTCGGCGTCACCCTTTTGGCCCTGGCCAATTTCGGATACTCGCGCTTCCAACGCTGGCAACGGTGGCTCACCGATTTGGCCCTGGTCAACGGCATCCTGGCCGCGGTCACCTATGCTTACATGGGCTACCTGGGCATGTCATCGCCTTACCATACCGATCGCAGCCTGTACTTCTTCTGGCACTCCCTGGTCTCGGTTTCCGTGCTGGCGCCCATGGCCTACATCGGCGACTACGGGCGTTTCGTACCGAAGCTGAAGACCATCTTCGCCACCTTGTGCGTCTCTTTCCTGGGCTTCTTTTCCCTCAGCTTCTTCATCCGCGAAGAAGCCTACTCCCGCGTGGCCTTCGCTTTCGCGGCCCTGTTCAGCATCGTCAGCCTCACGGCTTGGCGCTTCATGGGCATCCAGGGCGGCAAGTTCGTCGCCAAGGTCATGGGCTCCACCAAGCGCATCGCCATCCTGGGCAACAATTCCCGGGCCCGGAAGCTGGCCGACCTGATCCAGCAGGACAAGCTGGAAGGCTACGAATTCGTGGGATTCATCAAGCTCGGCGCGGGCCGCGTGTCCCAGGACATCATGCAGAACCTGATCGGCGATTTGAGCACCTTGCCCTCCATCGTCAAAAAGGTGGAACTGCAGGGCGTGGTCATCGCCGTGGAAGAAGGCGCTTTCCAAACGGCGGTAAAGCTGCTGTCCGAGAAATGGGACCATGATCTGGAAGTGAAGCTGCTGGTGGGAGAGCCGGAACCGGGGCAGATGACATTGATCGATTTGAATTTCAGGAAGTGAAAAAGAAAAAGGTTTAAGGCCTAAGGTTTGGGGCGGGGAGGTCCAATAGGCCCGGTCCGGTTTCTCCCCCTTAAACCTTTAACCTTAAACCTAACGTAGTGCAGACAACAAAGGATCCTCACACATGCCCATTCCCAAAGGCCCTCACCTCGAGTTCGAACAACCGGTGGTGGAACTCTCCATGAAGATCGAGGACCTCCTCAAGACTTCCGAGATCAACGCTTCGGACGTGAAGGATCTCATGGCCAAGAAGGAGTCGATGCAGAAGAAGATCGCCTCCAAGCTATCGGCCTGGAACCGCGTCGAGCTGTCGCGCCGTTCGGGACGCCCGTATACCCTGGACTACGTGGCGAACATCTTCACCGATTTCGTGGAGCTGCACGGCGATCGCTGCTTCGGCGACGATCCCGCCCTCATCTGCGGCCTGGCCAAGTTCAATGGCCAGAGCGTCATGGTCATGGGCCATCAAAAGGGCAAGGACACCAAGGAGAGCATCCGCCGCAATTTCGGCATGGCGCATCCAGAAGGCTACCGCAAGGCGCTCCGCTGCATGAAGATGGCGGAGAAGTTCCACCTGCCGATCATTTCCCTCATCGATACCATGGGCGCCTATCCGGGCGTGGGTGCCGAGGAGCGCGGCCAGGCCGAAGCCATCGCCAAGAACATCATGGAGATGTCGGTGCTCAAGGTGCCCATCCTGTGCGTGGTAATCGGCGAAGGGGCCAGCGGCGGCGCCATCGGCATCGGCATCGGCGATCGCCTGCTTATGCTCGAGAACGCCTGGTTCGGCGTCATCAGCCCGGAATCGTGCAGCGCCATCCTGTGGGGCGACAGCTCCAAGAAGCAGGATCTCTCGGAGACCATGAAGATCACGGCCGCCGATCTGTTCGAGCTGAAGATCATAGACCGCATCATCCGCGAGCCGCTGGGCGGCGCGCATTGGGACGTGGAGCAGATGTACCGCATCCTCAAGGGCGTGCTGGCGGAAGAGTTGGAATCCCTGACCAAGATGAATCTCGAAGCCTTGCTCGAGAAGCGCCTGGCCAAAGTGACCTCGATCGGGCAGTACGCGGGGTGAGGGAATATGAATGCTCGCCGGATGGGAGACCGTGCCGGTGAGAGACGTAAGTACGTTTAATCGGGATATCGTCGGGCGTCGGGTGTCGGGCGTAAATGCGGGGAAATTGTACGCATTTACGCCCGACGCCGAGGCGAGCGAAGCGAGCCGGGACGCCCGACGCCCGACGATCCAGTAAATCGACCCCGGAGGATTTCGGAATGGACCAGGAACTGTTGGATATGCTGTGCTGCCCTGAGACCAAGGAAGACGTTTCCCTGGCCGAGGCCAAACTGATAGGATCGCTCAATCTTAAGATTGAGGCCGGACAGCTCAAGAACCGGGGTGGGGAAACCATCAAGGAAAAGATGGATTCCGGCCTGATTCGGGCGGATCGGAAGTTTCTCTACCCTGTCCGCGAAGACATTCCCATCATGCTTATTGATGAAGCAATTCCCTTGGAAGGTTTGATATAATAAGGACTTGAAGAAACCCGCCCTAGCGGGTTTTCGTCCGTATTAGGGGTCCCGCGCGTGCGGGCGCCAGCGTCCGTTGCGACGGGGGAATCATGAGCATCCGATATACAGCCGAGCAAATGCAGCGCAAGTTCCCGGGGCCAGCCGGTTCTCCGGGGTATTCCCGCATCGCCGATACCCTGCGCGTGGAAGGCCGCGTCGACGAGGCCATCGGGCTTTGCCAGGAAGGCCTGCGACTGCGACCGGCGCTTTCCGGCTACCTGGTGCTGGGCAAGGCCTTGATGGACGTGAACCGCCTGGAAGAGGCCCGCGAGCAATTTGAAGCCGCCCTGCGGCTCGATCCCCGCTGCCTTTCCGCCATGCATTTCCTGGCGCGCATCATGAACAAGCTGCAATGGGCCGAAGCCGCCGCCGGCTATTACCGGTCCATCCTCGAAGTGGAACCCTGGGACGAGGATATCCGCGCCTTGCTCGGCGAAGCCTCGCCGGCTTCCGGTTTCCAGCAGGCCGTTGCCGCTACCGGCACCATGCCGTTGCAATCGGCACCGGTCGAAGAGACTTTCGTAAAGCCGGAAGGCCTTCACGGCGACGTGATGGAAGTGAATCTGAACGATATGGCGGATGATTTCCTTCCCGGCGGGGACGCGACCGCGGTGGGCGCCGAAGAATCCCTTGAGGATGCACTGGCGTCGAGCGCTTTCAGCGCCCCGGCTCCCGAAGCTCCTGCGCAGCCTTCCTACTCGCCTTTCTCCGCGCCGCTGGCGCCTGTCGAGCCCGAACCCCAACCCCTGGATATGCTGGCAGGCGAATCCGGGCCCGCATTGGAACCGGGATCGGGTCCCGGCGCGCCCGCGCCCATCTCGGGCCAGGATGTGGAAGATCGCCTTGATTCCCTTTTCGGCGAAGACGGTCCGGTACCGGATGCCGCCACGGCAACCTGGACGGCAGCCCCGGTCGCTACGGAATCCCCTATGCTGGACGGCTCGGCCACCGCAACGGGCGAGTTACGCGCGTCGGAAACCGGCGAGATGCCCATCGGCGTCGAGACCCCAGCCTCCGACGAAGTCCGTCCTTTCGATCTGGATTCCATTCCGGGAATGTCCGAAATCCCGGACGCCCCCAAGGCGCCGAGCATGGATGCCCCGGTAGGCGAAGCCACTCCCGACTACAGCGCCGTGCATCTGGTGACTCCGGCCGAGGATAGCGCCCCGGAAGACGTGGCCGCCTTTGCCGAAGCTTCCGGCCGCGTACAGGGCGAGGATATCGAGCGCCGCTTGGATGAATTGTTCAACCTCACTGAAGAGGACAACCGCCCGCCCGCGGTTTCCGCCTCGTCCCTGCCCCTGGCCCCGGCCCCCGATATGGGCGAGACCGTGGACATGGGTGAAACCGTTTCCTTCGCGGGCAAGGCATACGCCGATTCCGCCCCCGCGGATTACGCTCCCGCCCAGGCGGGGCTCTCAGCTTTCGACACGGGTACCGCCGAAGCGCGCGCTTCCCAATTCATCTCCTTGTCCGCCGCCGATCCGGACATCGAAGAGGTCTCACTGGCCGGCGAAGTCCCGGCGCCTGCCGTCGAAGCACCGATTGCCGCGGTTGAAGAGGATCTCGTCACCGGTCAGGATGTGGCCGACAAACTGGATAACCTGTTCGGGATCGAAACCGCCGAAGTTCCCGCCACCCCGGCTCCGGTCGGCAAAGCGCCCGCGGCCCCCGCCTTTTCTGAGCCCAAACCTTGGGCCAAGGATGATGAACCGGCCCCGCCGCCTCCCGCGGGTGAGCTCATGTCCACCGAATCCATGCTGCCTCCGGGCTGGTTCGGCGACGCGGGCGACGGCCCGCGCGTTACCGGCGCGGACGTGGAAGCCCAGCTCGACAAGCTCTTCAACCTGGAAGACGGCGACGACGCGTTCGCCGCGGCAGCCCCCCAGGGCAACAAAGCGGGTACGGTAACTCCGGAAGTACCCCAGGCTCCCGCCTACGAAGGTCCCGGCGCCGGAGCCGTGGACGATCAGGATCAGACCATGGTGATGCCGGCAATGCGGGATCCGGAGGCCTCCGCCCCCAAGAACCCGTTCAGCCGCCCCCCTGAGGCGCCCAAGCCGCCGCAGGATACCGCTACCCGTGCGGATACCGCTCGCCTCAAGGAAAGCGTCTCCGACTGGCTGGCCCGCCAGGACGATGGCGCCGACGACGCGATCGCCATGCCTACGCCTTCGCTGCCCGATGCCGGTGAGACCCTGATGCTGCCAGCGGACGACGAGGCCCTCCGGGATTTCGACGCCACCCTGGAACTGCCTTCGGTTTCCAAAGCCATGGCCGATGAACTGGAAGGCTTCGGGACCTTGGCTCCCGAGGATATGGCCACGCTCTCGGAAACGACTTCCATCGAGATGGTGGACGGCGGAGACGTCGCCGAACGCCTGGACGCGCTTTTTGCCGATGCCGGAACCGGAAAGCCCGTCGCGGCCCCGGAAATGTCCCTGTTCACGGCGGACGAGAGCAGCGCCGCCCACGGAGGCGGCGTCCTGGACGCTTCGGCTACCATGGAGGTACCGGTATCCGGGGAGGATGTTTCTTCCCGGTTGAACGAACTCTTCGACACCGACAAGACCGGTTCGGAGACAACCGCCGCTTCCGTGACCCAGAGCGCCGATGCGGGCATTACCACCGGTTCGGATACCGATGAAGAATTGCCGCCAGCGCCCACCGGCGCGGGTTTCACGGCCGGAGGGCAACGCACCACCCCGGAACTGGCGCCCATGTTGGACGAGGAGGAAGGGTACCCGGAGGAGGAGGAGATGCCGGCGCAAGGCGGCGCGGGCTCCAATGTTGCCACGGTAACCCTGGCGGAAATATATTTCCAACAAGGTTTGAGGGAGCAGGCGTTGCAGATATACCGCCAGCTCCTGGAACGGGAACCCGAGAACGATACGGTCCGTAAACGGATCGGCGAGATCGAAGCGGCCAAGCCGGAAGGTGGGGCCGATCCCGGATCGGACCCCCGCAGGCCCAGGCCGGGGCTGAAGGTCCCCAAGCGGAAGAAATAGGCCCGGAGAGACGACTCCGGAAAGGAATAACATGCAATTGAACGATGTGGCTTCCCTGGTAAAGCTGTTGGATAAGAGCAGCCTCACCGAGATCAGCTTCAGCGATGAAACCTCCAAGGTCGTGCTGAAGAAGGAAGTCGCCCGCGCCGCCACCCTGCAGCCCATGATGTCGATGCCCATGCCGATGGGCATGGCCGCACCCGCTGCCATCGCGCAGGCCGCCGCGCCTGTCTCCGCACCCGGTTCCGCCGGGTCCGCCGCCGGAACCACGGGAGGCGCATCCAAGTTCAAGGAAATCAATTCGCCCATGGTCGGCACCTTCTACGCCAGCTCCACCCCTGGCGGGGCCGCGCTTACCCAGGTCGGCACCCAGGTGAAGGCCGGACAGGTACTCTGCATCATCGAAGCCATGAAGATCATGAACGAGATCGAAGCCGACGTATCCGGAGTCATTGAAGAGGTCTGCGTCCAGAACGAGACGCCGGTGGAATACGGAACCGTGCTGTTCCGTATCAGGCCCGGCTGAGATGAACGTAGAGTCCCTCCTTAAGGAGATGGTCGCCCGTAACGCGTCGGATTTGCATCTGCGCGTAGGAGGGCAGCCCGCCTTCCGCATCAACGGCGAATTGTACCGTCTCCAGAACGAGCGGATCACTCCCGAGCAGATGGAGCAGTTCATCCTCGATCTGATGGACCGCAACCAGAAGACCAAGTTCGATGACAGCTACGAGCTGGATTTCGCCATCGGCATCCGCAATATCGGCCGCTTCCGCGTGAACGCCTTCAAGCAGCGCGGCACCCCGGCGTTGGCCATCCGCGCCATCGTGGGCGTGGTCCCGGCTTTCGAACAGCTAGGCCTGCCGGAAGTCATCCGCGATCTGTCCTTGCGCAAGCGGGGACTGATCCTGGTGACGGGCACCACCGGGTCCGGCAAGTCCACCACTCTCGCTTCCATGATCGATCATATCAACGAGGTTACCTCCTCGAACATCGTGACCATCGAAGATCCGATCGAATTCCTGTACAAGGACAAGAAGAGCATCATCTCGCAACGCGAGGTCGCTTCGGACACCAACGGATTCTCCGTGGCCTTGCGCTCGGCCTTCCGCCAGGATCCGGACGTGATCCTGGTGGGAGAAATCCGCGATGCCGAGACCATGTCCATCGCCCTCTCGGCGGCGGATACCGGCCATCTGGTGCTCTCGACCCTGCATACCATGAACGCCATCGAGACGGTCAACCGCATCATCTCGTTCTTCCCTCCCCATCAGCACCAGCAAATCCGCCTGATGCTGTCGAGCACGCTCGTTTCCATCATCACGCTGCGCCTACTGGCGCGCAAGGACGGCCGCGGACGCGTGCCCGCCTGCGAAATATTGGTGAACAACGCCACCATCAAAGAATTGCTGAACCAACCCGAGAATACGCACATGATAGACTCCAGCATCCGCGAGGGTTATACCCAGTACGGATCGCAATCCTTCGACCAATCCATCCTGCGCCTGTACACTGATGAACTGATCAGCTACGAGACCGCTTTGCGGAGCGCCAGCAATCCCGACGATTTCGAGTTGAAGGTACGGGGGGTCGAAGGCACTTCCGACCGGAGCTGGATGCTCGGTGTTTAAAAAAATCCTGATCGCCAATCGCGGCGAAATAGCGCTGCGGGTCATCCGATCCTGCAAAGAACTGGGCATCAAGACCGTGGCGGTGCATTCCACCGCCGACAACCATTCCCTCCACGTCCATTTCGCCGACGAGGACATCTGCATCGGCCCGCCCAACTCCAAGTTGAGCTACCTGAACATGAAGCAGATCCTCGCCGCCGCGGAACTGACCAATGCCGACGCCATCCATCCCGGGTACGGCTTCCTTTCCGAGAACGCCAAGTTCGCTGAGATGTGCGAAGAGAACCGCATGACTTTCATAGGGCCCTCGCCCGCGTCGATACGCTCCATGGGCGACAAGGCTTCGGCCAAAGCCACCATGAAGGCGGCCGGCGTACCCTGCATCCCCGGCTCCGAAGGCCTGGTGGCCAACCTGAACGAGGCCATGCGGGCCGCCAAGGTGGTGGGCTATCCGGTGATCGTGAAAGCGACCGCGGGCGGCGGCGGACGCGGCATGCGCGTAGCGCTGAACGAAGAGGAACTGAACAAGCTCTATCCCGTGGCCCAGGCCGAGGCCTTGGCCTGCTTCGGCAACGGCAGCCTGTACCTGGAACGGTATTTCACCGAGCCGCGCCATGTCGAGATCCAGCTGATGGGCGACAAGCATGGGAACATGGTCTACTTGGGCGAGCGCGATTGCTCCATCCAGCGCCGGCACCAGAAGCTGATCGAAGAAAGCCCCAGTCCGGCCGTGACGCCGGAAGTACGCGAGAAAATGGGAAAAGTCGCGGTGGCGGGAGCCAAAGGCGCGGGCTACCACAACGCGGGTACCATCGAATTCCTTTTCGATAAGGACTCCAGTTTTTATTTCATGGAGATGAACACGCGCATCCAGGTAGAGCATCCCGTGACCGAAATGGTCACCGGCGTCGACTTGGTGCGCGCCCAGATCCTGGTCGCGGCGGGTGAAAAGCTGGAATTCTCCCAGAAAAGCATCATGATGGCGGGCCACAGCATCGAGTGCCGCATCAACGCCGAGGATCCCTGGAACGATTTCCGTCCCTCCCCCGGCACCATTTCCGATTTCCACCTGCCGGGCGGCATGGGAGTCCGGGTGGATACCCATTGCTACAGCGGATACGACGTGCCTCCGAATTACGACAGCATGATCGCCAAGCTTATCGTGCACGCTCCCACGCGCGAAGGCGCCATCGCCCGCATGCTGCGCGCCCTGGACGAATTCGTCATCGTAGGGATAAAGACCACGATTCCTTTGCACAAGCGCATCCTGCAGCATCCCTTATTTGTCAAAGGGCAATACACCACCAAATTCCTGGAGCAGCACCCGGAGTTGCTCGTTGAGAAGGCCAATGGCTGATACAGTGAAAATGTCGGAAGTGAAGCCCAAGCGTAAGAGCATTTCCACGGCGCGCGAGTTGGCCGGCGTGTTCCCTGCCGTATTCACGCCCCTCAAGGACGATGACCCTTCGCGGTTGCGCAACTCCATCGATTACGCCAAGGCCAAGCTGATCATCGATGATCTGATAGCGGCCGGGGTCGACGGTCTGGTGCCGGTGGGAACCACGGGCCAAAGCCCCACGGTAAGCCATGCCCAGCACATCGACATCATCAAGTTCACGGTGGACTACGTGGATGGGCGCGTACCCGTGATTGCCGGCGCGGGATCGAACTGCACCCGGGAATCGGTGGACATGATCCAGGCCATCACCAAAGGCGTTGGCGAAGTGGCCTGCCTGTGCGTGACCGGTTACTACAACAATCCTCCCCAAGAAGGCTTGGTAAAGCATTACGAGACCCTGGCGCGGGAGACCGGCGCCAAGCTCGTCATCTACAACGTGCCGGCGCGTACCGCCAGCTACCTGGAAGCGGATACCCTCATACACCTGGCGCGCAATGCCAACGTCATCGGCCTCAAGCAGGCGGTGGACTTCAAGAATCCGGGCAAGCACCGCGAGGACACCCAATCCGTGCTTTCCAAGGTTTTCCCGGACGATCTTTCCGTGGTCACCGGCGAGGACGATGCCCTCTATGCCATCCTGGAATTGGGCGGCAAGGGAATCATCACGGCTTCGGGAAACATCCCGGAAGTGGCCAAAGCCTACCTGGCGATCCTAAAGGCGTATCGTGATGGGGATCGCAAAAAGGCCGAATCCTTGCAGGCTTCGCTGGATCCCTTCGTGAAAGCGGTGTTCTGCCGCAAGAACCCCATTCCGCTGGGGACCTTTTTCAATTCGCCCCTTTATCTACCTTTGGTCCCGGTGCGTGAGACCAAGGGCGGCGAGGAAGCCCATGCCATGATCATGGAGCTGATCGCCCACTCCGCACCAAGTCTAAAGCAGTACCACGGTTAGGGGAGATCCTCACCGGGGGGGAGGCAGAGAAATGAAAGCGCTTCGTTCCCTCATCGGCTCGGCTACCCGCGCCAAAATCCTCCTGTATATGAGCCTCTACAAGGAAACCTATCCGCGCGAGCTCACCATCAATCTCAAGCTGCCCTTGTTCGGCGTGCAGACGCAGCTGAAGAACCTGCTGAAGGGAGGCGTGCTGTCCGTGAAGAAGGACGCCAACCGGCAGATGTTCAGCTTCAATCACGCCTATGAACTTCGCAAGGAGCTGCTCGCGTTGTTGAAGAAGGCGATGCAATCCCTTCCCGAACGCGAAAAGGCGATGTACCTTAAGCCCAAGCTGCTACCCCGGATCTCCCGCAAGGATTGATTGGATCGGGCCGCGGCGCCCAACCCCGCACCCCGGAGGCGCGATGGAGTCCAGCAAGGGAACGCCGCCCGCTTCCGGCGCCGAGCGCCTCGCCCGCATCCGATCCAAAATCCGCGCCATTCCCGACTTCCCCAAGCCCGGCATCATGTTCCGGGACATCACCACCCTCTGGAACGATGCGGACGGATTCTGCCTGAGCACCGACGCGTTCGCCGAGAAGTACCGCTCCGCGCGCATCGATGCCGTGGTGGGCATCGAAAGCCGCGGCTTCATCATAGCGGCCGCCCTCGCCGATAGGCTGGGCAAAGCCTTCATCCCCGTGCGTAAGCAGGGCAAGCTCCCCGCCGAAGTGGAGCGCTACGAATACGAGCTCGAATACGGCAGGGATTGCGTGGAAATCCACAAGGACGCCATCGTCCGCGGGCAACGGGTGATCATCATGGACGATTTGATGGCTACCGGCGGTACCATGCTGGCTTCCCTGGAATTGCTGCGCCGCGTCGGCGCCGAGGTCGTCTCCTGCGGCGTCCTCGTCGATCTGCCGGATCTGGGGGGCAGCGCCAAGCTGAGGGCCCAGGGTCATGAGATCTTCTCCCTGCTCGAATTCCCCGGCCACTGACCCGCCGGCCGCCCGCGGCGGCCGACCCTCCGTAACCTGAGTGTTACGGTACCGCCTTCGCTTCCCCGGCGTGACGTCCGTCCCATCCCCGCCGCCCGCGATCGCGTATCTTCCCGGGCATGCGCATCTACCCGCCTCGCGTTTCCGGACTTGCCCGTGTCATGTTTGTTGTTACGGGCCTCGCGGCCCTGGCGGCCCAGGCCCAGCTCCCGACGCTCATCCTCTCCGAAGCCCTGGCCGATCCCTCCGCCGTCGCCGATGCCAACGGCGAATTCCTGGAGCTCGGGAATCCCGGGGCGGATACCTGTCGGCTGGAAAGCCTTACGGTGGCCGTCGATGGCCAGTCCCTGTTCCTGGACCCGTTCCATCTGGGTCCCGGATCGCTTTTCCTCATCTGCCGCGATTCCCTCCCCGTTTCCAACGGTGGCATGGCTTGCGGCCGGCGCTGGCCCGGGCTCTCCCTGGCCAACACCCGCGGTGCGACGGTATCCCTGGCCTGGAAGGGCGGCCACGCCGAGTACGCCTTGCCCGCCCCGCGGCCCGGGATCAGTTGGGAGAACACCTGGGACGGGTCGGCGGGCATGGCCGCCTTCCTGCCTTCGCGGGGGCCTTGGCTGGGCGGGGATTCGGCCACGCCGGGGACCCGAAACAGCCGTAGCCTGCGTCCGCCGGCGCGCGACCTGGGTATCGTCGCCGTTACCTGGGAACCGGCCGGGGACGGTGGACTCTTACGCGTCCGCATTTCCGATCGCGGTTCGCTGCCCTCCGCCTGGGAATGGCTGAGTCTGCGATTGGATGCGGATTGGGACGGCGAGGCCGAGACCTTGCTCGATTCCGTAGCCGTTCCGCCTCCCGCTTCCGGAACGGTGGACATGGAATTCCGCGCGGGGGCAGGGCTACGCGGCATCGTGCGGGCCGCCTTGGGAGGCGACGACGACCCCGGGGACGATATCCGGCTTCTGCCCGTGGAGCCTTCCCGCCCTCTGACCATCGCCGAATGGCGACCCGCACCCCGCGCCGGGGAGCCGGAGTGGATCGAGATCCGCAATCGCTCGGCCGATTCGGGCGGCCTGGGGCGGCGCCTGGAATTGTCCGGCGCCGCCTGCAACGGGATGCCCCTGGGTTCCCGCGCCGGCAGCCTGGGGCCGGGAGAGTCGCTCATCCTCACCCAAAGCGCGGACCTGTTCCGCTCGCGGTACGGAGCCATCAAGGCGCGCGTGCTGCAGCCGCCCGGTTGGCGGGCCCTGCGTAACACGGGGGATACCCTGGTGCTGTCCCTGGCCGGTTTCACGGTGGACAGCGTGGCCTATGGACCCATCTCCGCCGCGGCCGCTTCGGCGCCGGGAACCCCGGGCTTTTCCGATCCCGCCCCCGAGTCGGCGGGCTGGACCCTTTCCGGACGCGTCGCGGAGCCGGACCGTCCCATGGATATCGAGGTGCGGGTTCCCCCGGGCGGCGCCTTCATCCTGCGGGCATTCGATCTCGAAGGCGATTGCGTGCGCGAACTGGGCGCGGGCGGATCGGGCCGCCACGTCCTGGCATGGGATGGCCGCGGCGAAGGCGGGCGCGTGTTGGCGCCGGGACCCTACATCCTGGCGCTGGCGTTTTCCGGCGGGACCACGCGTAAACGGGCCGTGCTGGCGGGGGAGAGGCGGTGAACCGGCACACAAGGTTCGCATTCACGGTGGCACTAATATGCGGCGCGGCGGTCCCGTCGTATGCGGATAACCAGGCCCTGGCATCCGGAATCTACGGCGCCAGCCTGGGCGCCGGCGGCTCGGTCGCGGCGGAGCGCTCGGCCTTTGGTCAGAACCCGGCGGCATTGCGTCCGCGCAGCCTGGGCCTGCGCCTCGATTTCCATCGGCCTTACGGCATCGCGGATGTGCGCGTAGCGGAAGCCGGTTTCCACGCCGATCTGGCCCATTGGGGCGCCGCCTGGGATTGGCGCGCTACGGAAATCACCGACTTATACGCGGAACAGGGATTCCAATGCGCGCCCGCGGCCCGATTCGGCCCGCTCGATCTCGGTTTCGCCGCCTCGGCCTGGAGAACGGAGTGGCCGGGCAGTCCGTCCCGATGGGAATTCGCCCAGGCCTGGGGATTCGCCTGGCGGCCCGCGGCGCGCCTGAAGCTCGGCGGATTCGCGGCGGGTTTGCCCTGGCCCGGCGACCGCTCGCGCAGGGATCGCATACTGCAGGCTGGCATGGAAGCCGCGGGAGGCGATCCCGAAACCGCGGCGCAGATCCTGCGGTTGGATTTCCGCCGCACGGGGGAGACTCCCTGGCGGGTATTGGCCTCGCTTTCCCTGCGTCCGCACCCGGTAATCGAGGCTACCGCCGGTCTTGCGGTTCCGCCTTTCCAGGCTTCCCTGGGATGCCGCATCGCCTGGGGCGGCGCGCAGCTTTCCCAATCCCTTCGTTACCATCGGTACCTGGGCAGAACGTGGCTTTCGGGAATCGCGTACAACCGCCCCTTACCTTGACTTCCAAGGGTTATTTCCGGACAATGGGGCTACCCCATGATCAAGCTCAGCCTGGAGGAAATCAAGCCCGGCATGCTGCTCGCGCGTTCGATCGTGAGCGAGTCGGGCGAGCTATTGCTTTCCGCGGGCAACATGATCAACGAACGCGTGATGCAGAAGATGCGCGATATCGAATTGACGGCCGCCTGGATCGCCGAAGAAGGCACCGAGATGGCCATCCCCGAGGAGACCGTCAACGAACAGCTCTCACTGCAATCGCAATTCGTGGTCAAAGAGAACGCCGACATCCTCAAGCAGGTCGTCCAGATCAAGACCATCACCCAGGCCAACATCAACAACGTATTGGCCGACACCTCGCGCTTCAAGAACATCATCGCCGTCGAGGAGATCAAGAAGATCATCAAGCAGATCCTGGAGGAGCTGCTCAACAAGGAACCGGTGGCCGTAAACCTCAGTTCCATCCGTACCAAGAGCGGGTACAATTACCAGCATGCCCTGGACGTGGCCATCACCGCCATCATCCTCGCCAACAAGCTCAAGTACACGCACCGCGAGATAGAGGAGCTGGCTCTGGGTTGCCTGCTGATGGATTTGGGAATGGTGGTATTCCCGGAATCCCTCATCAACAAACAAGGACAGTTGACCGAGCAGGAGCAGCAGCTGTACCGGGAGCATCCCACCCTGGGATACGCCATCCTCAGGCAGAACGATCGCATCGGCATCACTACCGCGCATGTGGCCTACCAGCACCACGAGCGACAGGACGGCAAGGGCTATCCGCGCGGCCTGCACGGGGACAACCAAATCCCCTTGAAGACGCTCAGCCCCAAGAAAGGGATGATCCACCGTTACGCTGAAATTGCGGCCGTGGCGGACATGTATATCTCCCTGCTCAACCCCCGTCCCAACACCATCACTTCCCAATCTCCGGATGAGGCGATGCGCATCGTAATCAAGGCCGCGGGCACCCATCTCAACCGGGCCGTGGTCGACGCCTTCATAACCATCGTCCCCGCCTTTCCCGTGGGTTCGCGGGTGGTGATCGTGGAGGACAAGAAGTACCGCAAGTACAGTGGCTATTCGGGGGTGGTGGCGCGCAGCAGCCTGCAGAACCCCGAGAAACCGGTGCTGCTGATCATCTTCGACCGGGAGAAGAAGAAGATCAAGCCTTGGACCCTGGACATGTCCGAAGAGGACGGCTTCAAGATCCAATTCGCGCGGCTGCAATAGGATCGCGACGAGCCAGGTGACCCTTACTAGCGACGAGCCACATTACCTTTTACTACGTTTTTGGTAATGAAAAGAACGGATTGACCTCCATGGAGCCGTCCGCCTTGACCCTGACCGAAGCCGCCGAGGCCTACCTGGATCATCTCCGGGACGCGCGCGGCTGTTCCCCGCATACCGTGTCTGCCTATTCCCGCGACCTCGGCAAGCTGCTTGCCTGGACGGGCTCCAAGGGACCGGCGCGCGCCGCCGACCTGGACAAGAAGACCCTGCAGCTTTTCCTTTCCGGCCAGGCCCGCGCCCTCGCCGCCAGCAGCCAAAGCCGCCTGCTCGCCTGCCTCAAGGGCTTCGGCCGCTGGCTCATGGAGCGCGGTCTTCCGCGCAACCCCGCCCAGACCATCGCCTTTCCGCGCAAGGAAACCAAGCTGGTCTCGGTGGCGGGCGAGGCCTTCCTTTCCGAAGTGCTGGACGACCCGGGAACGGACGAAGGTTTCGAAGCCGCCCGCACGCGTTTTTGCGTGGAGATGTTCTACGGATCGGGACTGCGCCTCTCAGAGCTTACGGGACTGAAGTGGAACCAGATCGCCCGCGACGGCGCCTGGGCGCGCGTGCTGGGCAAAGGCAGCCGTTTCCGCACCGTACCCCTCACCGACGCGGCCAAGGCCAGCCTCGACGAATACCGGGGGCTGTGCGCAGCCAAGGGAGTGGCCACTTCGGCGGGGCCGGTGCTGGTCTCGGCGCGCGGCAAGCCGGTCGGCAACCGTATCATACAACGTACCGTAACGGACAGGTTACACGCAATGGGGCGGCGGGGGAAATCCTCGCCCCACGTGTTGCGGCATTCCTTCGCGACCCATCTGCTCGACCACGGGGCCGATTTGATGGCGGTCAAGGAGATGCTCGGGCACGCGTCCCTGTCTACGACCCAGAAATACACGCACGTGTCCATGGCGAAGCTCAAAGAGACTTACGCCAAGGCCCATCCCCGCGCTTGAGCGCGCCGATGGCGGACCGATAGCGGCGGAAAGGAAGCATGCCCAAGGTTAAGGCCCCCGAAGGGGCGGAGAGCGGCGAAGCGGAGCTGGATCGGCTCCGGCGCCGCGTGACGGAACTGGAAGAGCGCAACCGCTCCCTGGAGCAGGACCTGCGCCCCTTCCACGTTTTGGCCGACAATATCCCCGACCATATCTATTTCAAGGACAAGGAAGGCCGCTTCCTGTGGGTCAACCGCAACATGTACAAGCTGCGGGGCCTCAAGGAGCGCGGGGAACTGGTGGGCAAGACCAGTTTCGACATCCATCCGGACAAGGAGCGCGCCGAGCAGGCCCATGCCGACGATATGCGGGTGCTGCGCACGGGCGAGTACATCCTCAACAAGCTGGAAACCGATCATTACGCCGACGGATCGCCCATGTGGGTGCTTACCACCAAGATTCCCTTACGCGATCCCAACGGCGAGATCATCGGCATTTGCGGCATCTCCAAGGATTTCACCAAGATGGTGCAGGCCGAGAAGATCCTGGCCACCGAGGGCGCGCTGCGGAACGATTTACTGGAGAACATCCCGGACGGGGTATGGTTCAAGGATCGGGACAGCCGCTTCACCTGGGTCAACCGCAGCGTCATCAACGATCTGGGCAAGCTGCATCGCTCCGATGTGATCGGCAAGACCGACCACGATTTCTTCAGCGAGACACATGCCGCGGAGGCCCGCCAGGACGAGATCAAGATCATGGAGACCGGCGTCCCCATCATCAACAAGCTGGAACAGGATAATTACGCGGACGGCACGCCCCGCTGGGTCTACACCACCAAAATCCCCCTCCACGACGTGAACGGCGCCGTGGTCGGCACTTGCGGCGTCACCAAGGACGTGACCACCCTCAAGAAGGCCGAAGAGGCCATGTCGCGCGAGAGCGCCTTGCTCAACGATCTGCTCGACAACGCTCCCGACATCGTTTACTTCAAGGACCGGGACAGCCGCTTCACCTGGATCAACAAGGAAATGGTGCACCTGCTCGGGCAGAAGCAGAAAGCCGAGGTGATCGGGAAGACCGATTTCGATTTCTTCACGCATGACCATGCCCAGGATGCCCGCAACGATGAGTCGCGCATCATGGAGAGCGGCCAACCCCTGGTCAACAAGCTGGAACAGGACAATTACGCCGACGGCAGGCCGCGCTGGGTTTTCACCACCAAGATGCCCCTGCACGATATGAAGGGGAATATCGTGGGGACCTGCGGCATCACCCGCGACGTAACGGAGTTGAAGCGCACCGAGGCGGCCCTGGCCCAGGAAAGCAATCTGCTCAACGCCATGCTATCCAACATCCCGGACGCCATTTACTTCAAGGACCTGGAAAGCCGTTTCATCCGCGTCAGCAAGGGCATCCACCTGGAAGGGCTGCAGAGCCTGGAAGCCGCCATCGGCAAGACCGATTTCGATTTCTTCGCCAAGGAGCATGCCCAGCAGGCCTACGACGATGAGCAGGAAATCATGAAGACGGGCATTCCCATCGTCGACAAGGTGGAGAAGGAAACCTTCGCCAACAACCGGCCCGATGCATGGGTGTCGACCACCAAGGTTCCCATCTACGGCAATGGCGGCAACATCACGGGGCTGGTAGGCATCTCAAGGGACGTCACCGAGCGCATGGTCGCGCAGGAAGCCATCCGCAAGGCCAAGGAGGATCTGGAAGTCCGCGTGCAGGAACGCACCGCGGCCCTGGTACAGGAGATCAAGGAGCATCTCCGCACCGAGCGCGCCTTGCGCGAGAACGAGCGCATGCTGCAGGAAGCCAATCAGCGCCTGGAATCGCGCGTCAGCCAGCTCAATTTCCTGAACTCGGCCGCCCATCGCCTGGCGCATTTCAACCACCGCAAAGATCTGATCCCGGCCATCCTGGAAACCTTCGCGCGCAGCTTTCCCGGCATCGAGGCGGCCTTCTGCGAACGGGGCCTGGATGCCTACGAATGCATCGCCGCCACCCCCCGGCTCATGGAGGCTTCCGCCAAGCGCGCCTGCGAATTGGCCTTGGCCGCCCAGGTGGAAGGGCCGCTCACGGTTCCCATCATCACCGGCGATCGCCGCGCCGACGCCTCCCTGTCGCCCATCAACTGGCCGGGCATGGACGGCTTCCCGGTCTACGCGGCCCTTCCGCTCATGGTCGAGGAAAAGCCCCTCGCCGTTATCCAGCTCTTCGCCCCGGCGGCCTTCGTGGCCTGGTTCGAGCAGGAGAAGGTTTTGCTCAATACCCTGGCGGCCCAGGCCGCGGTCTCGCTCTCCAACGCGAACAATTTCCAGGAACTGGAAAAGAAGGCCCGCCTCCAGGGCGAGTTGGAAGTCGCGCAGGATATCCAGCGCCGCTTCACGCCCCAGGATAAGCCCTCCATCCCCCGCGTCAACCTCAAGGGCGTGTACTATCCGGCATACGAGGTAGGCGGGGATTACCTGGATTACTTCCAGACCGACTCCGGCAACTGGGTGGTCGTCATCGCCGATGTAAGCGGCAAAGGCATCCCCGCCGCCCTGGTCATGACCATGCTGCGCAGCACCTTCCGCGCCGAAGCGCGCTACGAGACTTCGGCCAAGCAGTTGATGTGCGCCGTGAACGAATTGATGAACGAGGATCTCGACGATAAGAGTTTCGTGACCGCCCTATGCCTCATCATCGATAAGGAAGGCGGCAGCATGTCCTATGCGCGGGCGGGCCATCCGCCCCTGCTCATCCAGCATGCCAACAGCGGGGGCATCCCCCAGCCCGTCAACCCCAAGGGCCTGGCCCTGGGCATGGTATCGGGAAAGGACTTCGCCGATCGCATGGAAGAAGTCATCTTGACGCTTTCCCACGGCGATCGCTTTCTCATCTTCACCGACGGCTTGCTCGAGGCCATGGATTCGGATCGCGAGTTCTACGGCATCCAGCGACTGGTGGACCTGATGTCATTGGACAAGGGGCATGAGCCGGAAAAGGTATTGAAGACCATCCTGGACGACGTTCGCATCTTCACGCGTAGCGAACCCTACCACGATGATCTGACGATGCTGGCGATGGAAGTGACCGGCTGACCGGCGCCCGGCGCCGGGGAAAGCCGGCGGACCCGTTTTTAAAGGTCCAGGACCGCATCCAGCGCCGCCAGGAACAGCCCGTTCTGTTTCGGCGTGCCGATGGTAATCCTGATCCAATCGTCCATCCCGAAGCTGCGCAGCGCCCGCGCGATCAATCCCAGCGCGAGCATTTCCTCGCATACGTCCACGGCCGGACGCGGGACCTTGAAGCAGATGAAATTCGCCTGGGTGGGAACGAACTCGAGTTTCCGCTTCGCCAATTCCTTTTGCAGATGGCTACGGCCTTGGCGATTGTTCGCGATGGAACGGGACCGGAATCCCGTGTCGGAAAGCGCCGCCAGGGCGCCTGCCTGCACCAGCAGATTCACGTTGAACGGCGTCTTGACCCGGCCGGTCTCCTTGATGAGCAGGGGATGGGCGAAGGCGTAGCCCAGCCGTAATCCCGCCATGCCGAAAATCTTGCTGAAGGTGCGGCTGATAACCAGGTTGGGGAATCGCTTGAGCAGTTCCAGCGAGCGCGGAAAGTCGGGCGCGTCGGCGTATTCACAATAGGCCTCGTCCACCACCACCAGGGTCTTGGCGGGCGCGGCGCGCAGCAGTGTTTCCAGTTCCTGGTGGGAAAAGTACGCGCCGGTGGGATTGTTGGGATTGCAGAGGAAAACCAGCTTGGGCTTCAGCTTCAGCTTGCGCGTGAAAGCCGCCAGGTCGTAGCGCTGCCGCTTGAGCGGGATTTTCACGATGGCCCCGTCCATCACCCGGCCGGCGAACTCGTATTCCGAAAAGGTGTTCTCCGAGATCAGCACCTTCTCGCCGGGGTTGAGGAAGGCCGCGGCGATGAGCATCAGGACTTCGTCCGAGCCGTTGCCCACCATGATCTGATCGGGATGCAGCCCATGCCGTTCCGCCAAAGCCTGGCGCAAATCGCGGCTGGACCCGTCCGGATACAGGCTCATTCTCGGGAGCGCGTCGCGTACCGCCGCGATGACCTTATCGCTGGCCCCCAGCGGATTCTCGTTGGAGCCCAGCTTGGTGACGGACGCGGGTTTGTACTTGGCCTTTACTTCCTCGATGGATTTTCCGGGAACGTAGGGCTTGAGCGCCTGGATGGATTTGCGGGCTAGTTGCAGCACCGATTTTTCCGTCCAGCCGGGGCGCGATTTGGCGGCGGCGGGTTTTTTTTTGCGTACAGGCATGGGGTTGCTTCCAAGATAGTCAATCGCATATTAATCATTCGCATATTAGTCATCTGCTTGTCCCTTCAAAACGGGAATAATCCTATACTTTGCTAGGCATTGAACCCATTTCCGGGAGCCTGGATGCGAATGAAAAAGGTCATGATGGCGGCCCTGACGGCCGGCCTGGGCGTCGCTTCCGCCTTCAATACCATCCACCAAAGTTCCTACAATCTCGAGCCGCGGGGAAATTACCAGGTCGGCACCACGCTATCCATCGCGGGTATCATCGATTCGCGGGCCACGGATCTCTGGGAGATCCCGGCCTCCATCGCATTACGCGCTTCGCCCAACGTCGAGTTCGGGGGCGGCCTGCAAACCGCCTGGGGCGGCGCGGCCGATGACCATGTGCCCTACCTGGTGTTCGGGGTAAAATGGTTGGCCAAGACCCAGACCAGTTTCCAAGCCGACCTGCTGGTGCCCGCCAACGTCGATCACGGAAAAGGCTTCTCCCTATCGACGCATCACCGCTTCCACCACGCTTCCATCCTGGATTCGCGCTTGGCCTTGCGCGCCGGTTTCATGGAGGCCCTGGTCGAGAACGACGCCCTGATGGCGTTCGAAACCGGTTGGTATCCCACGCTCATGCCCGGAGGCCCGCTCGCGCTGGAGCTGGGGCTCATCGGCTCCAGCCAGACCAAGGATTTCGAAGGGAATCTGGCGATGGACATCCAGCCGGCCATCATCGTGAATTTCCGCCGCAACTCCTCCCTGGAAGCCGCCGCCGCCCTGGGACTCGCCGGGGATCATAAGGAAGAGATGCGCGCCAAGGTCCTGCTCAACCACGGCTTCTGAAATCGGTCCATCACGTACAACCGCGGCCCGGTATCCGTAATGCCCTGCCCCCGCGAAGTAATGTCATTGTACCGACATTGCTGGTAATGACAATGACATTACCAGGGGGGGCTTGGGAATCCGCCCGGGGTCGCAATTCACTCCGCGCCGCGGACTAATCTTCCCAGCCCGGCACCGAAACCGCCGCCTTCTTCGCCGCCTCCAGCACCAAGCCGAGCTTCTGCTGCAAATCCTTGTCCGACTTGCGCTCTTCCAGGATCAGGCTCACGTAGCTGGTGATGCCCGCCAAGGCATTGTTCAGGCTATGCACGGTATCCGCGCCCAGCACGGGAGTATGCCCTTCGTCCGAGTCGCCGGCCGCTTCGCGCACGCGCACCACTTCTTCCAGACCATCGGCCGAAGGCACCCGTTCGAAGCGTAAAGGCTTAAGGGCATAGGCGGACAGCAAGGCGGCATGGTATACCAGCCAGGCCTTCTCCATGAACGCGTTCAAGGTCTTGCGCTGGATGGCCAACTCGTTGTCCACGAAGGGAAGCTTGAAGGCCCCCAGGGGAGAGGCCTCAATCTCGAAAGAGTAACCAATGCTGCGGATGTACTCCAGGATGTCCGAAGAAAGCGCGCCTTGGGCCTTGAGGTGCAAACCCTCCAGCCAACCGCTGTCGGTCAGGATGGCCGCCAGGCGCGAGGGCAGCCCGGAGGGCCCGATGGGGCCGGCCTCGGCGGACTCCCCTTCCATGGCGCTGTGCAAGGCTTCCAGATATCCCAGCAATTGCGTCAGGTACCTTTGGGATTTTTCGAAAGCATCGTCTTGCATGGGTCCCGCCTCTCCGAAAGGTAAATACGCTTAGGGCCATTTTGTTCCCGGGGCCGTTCTTGTTACCCCCTTGTTGTTAACTTTAAGCCTTCGGGACCGCGTAGCGGCCCCCTTCCCGGCCATGGAAACCGAACCCGTTCTACGCATCACCGAAATCTTCCATTCCATCCAGGGGGAAGGTTTCCACGCAGGCACCCCCGCCATCTTCATCCGCGGCACCGGCTGCAACCTGGCCTGCGACTTCTGCGACACCGACTTCTCCCCGCGGGAGAAGCTTTCCCCGGAAGCCATCGCCGAGCGCATTGCCGGGTACCCATGCCGGTTCGTGGTCCTCACCGGCGGCGAGCCCACCATCCAACCCGCGTTCAAGGCCCTGGTGGAAATCCTCCATGCCCGCGGGTACTACGTGACCATGGAGACCAACGGCGGTTCCGAAGATACCTTCGGCGTCGACTGGGTCACCGTCAGCCCCAAGCTTTCGCAAAAGGGGAAATGGGTGCTTAAGCGCGCCCAAGAGCTCAAGCTCATTTACGAATCCCAAGACCTGGCCTTCTACGAAGATTCCAGCTTCGAACATTATTTCCTGCAGCCCAAGGAAATCCGCACCGCCGCGTGGGGCAAGGGCGAACGAGATCGCGAAAGCACACGCGCCGAATGGGACAAGACCGTCCGCGCCGTCATGGCCAATCCCAAGTGGAAGCTATCCATCCAATTGCACAAGGAACTAGGACTGCGATGAATGCATCGGAAAAAACCTGTCTGGTGGTATTCTCCGGCGGACAGGATTCCACCACTTGTTTACACTGGGCCCTGCGCAGCTTCGCCAAGGTCGAAGCGATCTTTTTCGATTATGGCCAGCGCCATGCCTCCGAATTGCAGGCCGCGCAAACCATCGCCGCCCGGCTACAGGTTCCCTTGCGCGTCTTCAACCTCGACTTCTTCCGCGAACTGGGCGGCAACGCCCTGGTCGATTCCACCGTCGCCATCGCCCCGGTCCCGGAAACCGGGCTGCCCAACACCTTCGTGCCCGGCCGCAACCTCATCTTCCTCACCTACGCCGCCAGCTACGCCTTCACGCGCGGCATCCGCGACCTGGTCACAGGCGTATGCCAAACCGATTATAGCGGGTATCCCGATTGCCGCGATGCCACTTTGAAAAGCCTGGAACGGGCGCTGGGATTGGGCCTGGAGTACGACGAAGGCGGGCTCGTCATCCACACCCCGCTCATGTTCATGACCAAAGCCGAATCGGTAGCCTGGGCGCGCGAATTGGGAGCCCTCGACTCGCTGGCTTACAGCCACACCTGTTACGAAGGGGATTACCCGCCCTGCGGCAAATGCCCCGCCTGCATCCTGCGCAAGAAGGGTTTCGCCGAAGCGGGTTTGGAAGATCCGTTGGAAGCGCGAGCGCGCGGGGTGGAATAACGGAGAGCGGTCCCCGTGAGGGGACCGGAACTCGGCAAGAAAATCAGCTGATGGGAGCGAAGCGGTACGGACGCGCCCAGTCGAATACAGTCTGCCAGAATTTATCCGCGCCATGCCCCAACTTCTCGGCATTGATTACCACGGTCACCGGTCCGCCATCTCCGCCGGCTTTCTTGATCAAACCGATCAGGATATACTCCCGCTCGCCCGAGGGCATCACCTTGATATTGGTGGCGTTCGAAGAGGCCACATAGTTCCAGTTCGGCATCTGGCGGATCTTCAAAAGGAAACTATTGGCGGCCCAGCTGTTCGGGAACTGGATGCTGGCCTTGGGACGGGAAGTGTTGCTCATAGGTCCTCATTTCGGTTGATGTTCAAGACCGTTCTCCTCGGAATCCTTTCCGGGGATTGATGGAACAAAAATAGCAACGCGGCATACCCCCGCGCAGTGATCCAGCGCACATACCGGGCTTTCCCCGATCGGCACCCGCCCTAAACCGGTTTCGGCCCCCCGAAATCCCGCGGCAAACTGGAATTCGGGTCCCAGAAAAGGTATCCTTGGGGGAAATTTGCCTCCGGAGCGGAACATGGAAGAGACCAAGTACGATATCTGCGTAATCGGATCGGGCCCGGGCGGATTCGCCGCCGTCATGCGCGGATTCGATTTCGGCAAAAAAGTCGTCCTCATCGAAGGGGGCAACCTGGGGGGTGCCGGCATCATGCACGGCGCCATGACCTCCAAAACCCTGTGGGAACTTTCCAAGGACTACGCCGGCGCCGCCGCCATCGATCGCGGCTATCGCGCCGCCGGCCTCACCGTCGACTACGAACAGGTGCGCGACACCGTCATCCAGGCCGCCAAGGAAAAGCAGTACCAGATGCTTTCCCAGCTGGAGACCTTCTCCGCGCCCCGCTGGAAGGGCCCGGGCACCATCACCCTCAAACGGGGCTGGGGCAAATTCATCGACAATAAAAGCGTCGAAGTCGCCATGCTCGACGGCACCACCGAAATCATCAAGGCCGATTTCTTCGTCATCGCCACCGGCTCCAAGCCCCGCGAATTCCCCGGCATCGCCTGCGATCACAAGCGCGTCCTCACTTCGGACGATATCCTCAGCCTCACCAAGTTCCCCAAGCGCTTCCTCATCATCGGCGCAGGCGTCATCGGCTGCGAATACGCCACCATCTTCTCCAACTACCACCAGACCAAGGTCCATCTGCTCGACCGCCAGGAACGCGTCTTGCCCGCCGAGGATCCTGACATCTCGGACTTCGTCAACACCAACCTCACCGCCCGCGGCGTCGAGGTCCATCATACCGCCGCCCTCCGCAAAATCATCCACCATGACGATTTCCTCGAAGTCGTGGTCGACTACGAAGGCGGCCGCACCCAGGTGCTCGAAGTCGACGTGGCCCTGGTCTCGGTCGGCCGCGTGCCCAACCTCGACAAGCTCGGCCTCGACAAGGTCGGCATCAAGATCAACAGCCGCGGCGCCCTCGACACCGACACCGACTGCCGCGTCAAAGGCAACATCTTCGCGGCGGGCGACGTCACCCAGCATTC
>JAHFCH010000092.1 GCA_023249635.1 Fibrobacterota bacterium | reverse complement strand
AGAACGTGGATGAGCGCGGGACCTGCCTGAAGGTATCCCGTGCGGACGGGTCGGTGGAGGTAATCGCCGGCGGCCTGAGGACGCCGAATGGGATCGGCTTCGGGCCGCGCGGAGAAATCTTCGTGACCGACAACCAGGGAAGCTATCTGCCTTCGTCCAAGCTGATCAACATCCGCAAGGGCCGCACCTACGGGCATCTCATCGATTCGCCCGTACCCGTTTTCCAGAACCAGCCGGTCTCGCCTCCGGTAGTGTGGATGCCCCAGGATGAGATCGGGCAATCCCCATCGCAGCCGGTGTTGCTGACCATGGGACCGTATGCGGGACAGATGGCATTCGGCGATGTGGCCCAGGGTGGCGTGAAGCGCGTGAACCTTGAGGAGGTGAACGGGGAATTCCAAGGGGCCATCATGCCGCTTTCCGGCGGGCTGGAAGGCGGGATGGATCGCATCCTGCTTGGCGCCGATGGATCCCTGTACCTGGGCGGTATCGGCAAAGGCGATCAGGAGAATTGGGGTTGGAAGGGCACCTTGTTCGGATTGCAGCGCTTGCAGCCGAACGGGAAATCCCTGTTCGAAATCCTGGCGGTCCATTCCCGCAAGGACGGGATGGAGCTGGAATTCACGGAACCCATCGCAACGGATTTCGACGCGACCAAGCTCGAAGTCTGGCAATGGTGGTACCAACCCACTTACGATTACGGCGGGCCTCGCAAGGATCGCGTTCGGCTGACGGTCAAAACCACACGCGTTTCCACCGATGGGAAGAGCCTGTTCATGCAGGTGGATGGCCTCAAGACGGGCCAGGTAACGAATATCAAAGCTTACGGCATCAAGTCCAAGGCGGGCCAGGAGCCGTACTTCTACGAAACCTGGTATACCCTCAACGCGATTTCCCCCTCGTCGGCCTTCGAGGTAACCGCTTCCGGTGGGGAGCGGCGGAGCCTCGCGCGCATTCCGGGATTCCGGGTGCGCGGGCCGTCGGGGGGAAGTTTGAGGATTGATTTGCCCGGGGATGCGGAGTCCCTGGAGTTGCGGGATATGCGGGGGACATGCCTCGCATCGCGTGGCGTGAAAGGCATTACCACGGTAGATTGGGAACTGCGCCTGCCCGGCCGGGGGGTGTACATCGCGGCCCTGCGCCGCGCGGGCCAAGCCGGGTGGAATACTGAAGCGTTCGCGCTGCCGTAGCATACGCAAGGGGGAAGCAATGCGATATCAAGCGATCATGATCGCGGCCGCGCTGGCCGCGCTGACATTTGCCGGACGCGCGGCCGCGCAAATCCACGCCATCGAGCCGGAGCAGGCCGGGGCCGATTTTCCGCTGCAGGGCGAATACCTGGGCGAGGCCGTCGTAGGCGGGACGCGCACCGTACTGGCGGCCCAGGTGGCTGCCATGGGTGGAGGCGTTTTCCGCGCGGTGATGCTGCCGGGAGGATTCCCGGGAGCCGGCTATAAGGGCACGGGAAGGGTGGAGGCCCCGGGCACGCGCAGCGGCGCCAAGGGGTCGGCGACGGGTGGCGGCTACCAGTTGGCCTTCGACGGGACCGACCTGACCGGGAGCGGTCCGGGTGGGGTAACTGTAACGTTACATAGGACCGTGCGCTCGAGCCCGACCATGGGATTGGCCGCGCCCTCGGGAGCGACCATCCTGTTCGGGGGCAAGGACCTGAGCGCCTGGGATTCCACCGCCGGTATCGATGCGCGCGGATTCCTGAAAGTGCCCAGCCAGACCAAACCCATCTCAGGAAACTTCTCTGTGCATTTGGAGTTCCGCGTGCCGTTCGAGCCCGAAGGCCGCGGCCAGGCGCGTGGCAATAGCGGGTTCGTCATGCCTACGGGAACCTGGTCCGAGTTGCAGGTGCTGGATTCCTTCGGGGACGAACCCCTGATCGACGGGTTGGGCTCGGTTTACGCCAACGCCAAGCCCTTGGTCGTCGCGAGCCTTCCGCCGCTGGCCTGGCAGACCTACGATATCCAGTACACGGCCCCGGTCACCAGCGGGACCACCGCCCCGGCGAAGTTCACTGCGTGGATCAACGGGGTGTTGGTGCAGGAGGGCACGGTCCTCAAGAACCGTCCCACCGCCAGCGTAATCCTACTGCAGGATCATACCCATCCGGTATTCTACCGGAACATTTGGATGGTGCCGGGCAAGTCCGACTACGATTTCATGTCCGGGGTTTCCATTGCGGTACCGCGGAAAAACCAAAACGCCGGGTTGCATGGCTCCGGTTTCGCGCTCAAGGGCGGCGTGCCGCTCTTTCGCTCAGGATCCGCAGGCGTCTTTGTCTCCCCGCTGGGAAGGATTATGCGAGAATAAGCCCATTGCGCCCCGTATACCAGTTCATCGAATACCGTAAGTACCTGGATCACTTCTACCAGGAGCAGAAGCGGCGCAAGCGCCATTTCTCGTACCGGTATTTCGCCAAAAAAGCCGGGCTCGCTTCCCACTCCTTCCTCAAGTCGGTTATCGAGGGTAAACGCAACCTCACCTCCACGGCCGCCGAGCGCGTCGTGAAGGCGCTGGATCTCAATCCCAAGGAAGCGCGTTACTTCACCACCTTGGTCTTGTTCAACCAGGCCAAGACCGCGGCCTTGAAGCAGGAATATTATGCCCTGCTGCGATCCTTGAGCGGACCCGTGCACGAAGGCGTACTCAACCCCGATCAGTACGATTACTACGGCAAATGGCAGACGCCCATCCTGCGCGAGCTGGTTTGCCTTTTCGATTTCGGAGAGGACTTCGAAACCTTGGGCCGCGCCGTGATCCCGCCCATCAGCGCGGCCGAAGCGCGCCGGGGCGTGGAGACCTTGCTCAAGCTGGGCCTGGTGGCCCGCGGCGAAGGCGGACGCTACCGTCAGACGCGGCGCGCCATCAAGGCGGACAGCGCGGTAACCTCCTTGGCCGTGCGCTCGTATATGGAAACCGTGTTGGACCATGCCAAGGCGGCGCTCAACACCATGGAGAAACGCGAGCGGCATCTTTCCAGCGTCACCCTGGGAGTGTCGCCGGAAGCCTATGCCCAGGTGGTCGCCGAGATCCAGGCTTTCAAGGACAAGGTCAAAGGCATCGTGGACAAGGATGAGCGCAGCGCCAGGGTCTACCATCTCAACGTGGGATTGTTCCCGGGAAGCCGCAGCGTGGACCTGGACGCGGGAGGCCCGGCATGAAGCGCCTAGCGGGGGCTGGCTGGGTCGCGTGGTTCGCTTGGTTGGGGTGGATGTGCCTCGCGACCGGATGCGGCGATTTTTCGCGCACCGCGGGAGGCACCAGCGATACCGACAATGCGCTGGCTTTCTCGGGCATAGTGGAGGGTAAGGACAAAGCGCCCGCCCCCGGGGTCGCCGTGCGCATGCGGCGCGTGGAATACCTGAGTCCCTTTCCTGCCTTGGGCAAGGTAGGGCGGGCCAAACTGGATACCCTTACCGATGGGTCCGGGCGCTTCCATATCGATTCCGTGGATACCGGTCGTTATTTCATCGAGGCCAATAGCGGCGATAGCCTGGCCACCTTGTTCCAGGCCCGGTCCGAAGGGCAAAAGGGCACGGTCTCCCTGGGGGCGCGTCCGTTGGAAAAGGTAGCGACGGTAAGCGGCGTGGTCCTCTTCCGGGCCGGCACCTTCCGGGCCAACGTCCAATGCTACGGGCTGGAACGGCGCGTGCCGGTGGATACGCTTACGGGGGAATTCTCCCTGGCGCTGCCCGCGGGTACTTTCCGCCTCCGCATCCTTGATCCGGAGAAGCCCTCCACCGCCCGTAGCATAGAAGTTACGGTAACCGCCGGGCAGGTCTTGCGGCTGGATACCCTCAGCTTGGGAGATTCCGCGGCGGTATACCTGGCCTGGCGGCACTCCGCCGAGATCGGCATCGATGCCTCCGCATCCGGTGGCGGCATCAAATCCAACCTATTCGGGTTCCCCCTGCTGGTGCGCCTGGATTCCGCCGGCTTCGATTTCGGCGCCGCGGCCGCCAACGGCGCCGATATCCGGTTTTCCAAGGCCGACGGCATCACGCCTCTGTCTTTCGCCATCGAACGCTGGGACGCGGTCGCCAAGCGGGCCGAGATCTGGGTGAAGGTGGACACGATTCTGGGCGATGTCCGCAACCGCGGCATCCAAATGTACTGGGGTAAAACCGGCGCGTCGGGGGCCGGGGATGGGGAAGCGGTATTCGCTCCGGCCGAAGGCTGGCGCGCGGTATGGCACCTGGGGGAACCCGCCAGTAACGCGCCCGGTACCTACCGGGACGCGACCGCCAACGGGAATCATGGGATGGGGGTGGTCCTGGGGGATACCTCTTCGGCCGAAGGCGCGGTGGGCCGGGGCTTGCGTTTGAACGGCCGCGATCAATTCGTGCGCATCCCGGACGCTCCTACCTTGCATCTGGGGCGCGGGGATTTTACGCTCTCCGCCTGGTTCCGCGCCGATACCCTGATAGGCAAGCACCAAGTGATGAGCAAGCGGGACTCCGCGCATAACTACGAGGTCCAGGTGGAAACCCCGGGCCGGGCGGTGGGCTATCCGGGGGACCCTAAGGCGGGCCCGAACGGATTCGTGGGTCCGCTGCCGGTGAGCCAGGACGCCTGGCACCACGTGGCCCTGACCCGGGAAGGTTCGCGTTGCGTTATCTATCTGGATGGCGTGCTGGATACCGCCAATACCACGCCGGCCACCGAAACGGACAGTCCCGCCGACCTGCTATTGGGCATGGACGGGGATGATCAGAAGGAATTCTGGAACGGGGTGTTGGACGAGGTCGGCATCGCGGACCGGGCCCGCACGGCGGATTGGATCAAGCTGTCACATCGCAACCAGGCGCCCGGGAGCCGGATGCTGGAATGGCGGCGTTTTCCCTAGGGGAACGGACGAATCAGTCGGCCACGGCTTTGGATACGGCCGCTTCCGCGGGCACGTAGCCGTCCGGATCCCACTGGTACCCGAATCCCGTCACGGTGCGGATGCATTTCCCGTAAGGCTTGATCTTCTCGCGCAGCCGCGTCACGGTAACATCGACGCTACGCAACCCGGCCTTGGATTCCATGCCCCAGGCGCGCTCCAGCAAGGTGGCGCGGGCGATGGTTTTCTTTTGGCCCTCGATGAGCACCTTCAGCACCATGAATTCGCGGGGGGTGAGGTTCACGCGGTTGCTCTCGACCTCGACCACGTGGCGGTCGAAGAAGATCTCCAGGCCGCGGTACAGGAAGCGATCCTTACCGCCCTTGGCGCGGCGCACCAGGGCCTTGGCCCGGGCCACCAGTTCCTTGGGGGAAAAAGGCTTGGTGAGGTAATCGTCGGCGCCGACCTTGAAGCCGATCAGCTTATCGGTCTCCTCGTCCTTGGCGGTGAGGAACAGCACGGGGATGTTCTCCAGGCGTTCTTCGCGTTTGATCTTGCGGCACAATTCGATGCCGGAGATGTCGGGCAGCATCACGTCCAGGATGGCCAGATCCACGGATTCATCGCTGAGTATGGACATGGCGTCCATGCCGTTCTTGGCGGCGTGCACGCGGAAGCCCTCCGATTCCAGGCTATAGGCGATGAGCTCAAGGATGTCGGCGTCGTCTTCGGTGACCAGTACGTTGGTGGCATTCATGTACAGGCAAATCTACTCCCAGGACCGGAGGCCGGCGATGGGAGCGGGGGTTTCAATGGTGTTACAGGGCCGGGAATTTCAGGGAATGGCGAATTTTAAGGCGGTACGCGAGGGCATTCCGCTCCCGGAGACTTCGATCAACAATGCGTAAAGTCCCGGCGCATATCCGCGTCCGTCGCGATTGCCGCCCAGTTGGTAACGGCCCTCGGGCAGATCCAGGTTGCGGGTTTCCTGGGAGCGGCCGGCCAGGGAGAATACCGAGACGCGGATGCGGGCCGCATGCGGCAGATCCAATTTGAGAGCGTAGCCGCCGGATACCGCGGACACGCGGGCGGCGAAAGCTCCGGCGCGCAACGGCACCGAGGCTAGGCGGGACTCCAGTTCGGCGGCGGGGCCGGCCAGGATTTCCAAGGTATCCTGGAAGCCCGCATTCCACGGGATGGCGGCGCCCGGGGCATCCTTGCCTGCGGAAATGGGGAAGCGGAGGCCGCGGGATTTCGAGACGGCCCAGGCCGCGTATCCCGGCGGGAGCGATCCTTCCGGGGCCGCGGAGACCGCGGAGGCCTCGGTAACGGAGGTGTTACCGTCAACGGGACGGGAAGCGATTCCCGCAATCACCTTCCAGGCATAGACGTTGCCCGGGACCCAATGGGCGAGATCGGTTTCCAGGGCTTGGCCGGCACGCGCCGAGTAGAGGCGAGCGCTCCCGTTCCGGGCGGGAGGACGTTGTTCGTCTTCCATGCCCAAGCCGTCGCTGGCGGAGGCCCGCGCGCCCAAGCGCAGGGACAATCCGTTGGGGAGGGAAAATCCCAAGCCGAAACCCGCTCCGGCCGCGGATGCGGATTTGGCGACTGGCGGGAAAGGCGCGCTCACGGGCGTGTTGCGCAGCTCTACGACCGTGTCGCGGCCGCCCTTGTAATAGGCGAAGTATCCGCGCCAGGGAATCAGGCTGTCGGCATGGGCGAAATCGTCGATGGCGGAATTCCAGGCATGCAGGCCCTTGAGCGGCGAGGTCTCGTAGGCGGCGGGAAACGCGCGGGTTACCGGCCAGAACAGGGGCGCGAGGGTGGGATTGGCCACCTGGTTCCAACCGGGATGCAAGGTCAGGTGATAGGCGCCCGCGCCCTTGCGGGCCTGGGTCTGCACGGCGGGGAAGACTAGGGAAGGCATGCTGGCGGTGGATGCCAGCCAAACCCCGGTGCCGGGAAGAATCGCCTCTTGGTCGGTCAGGTAATGGTATTTGCCGGTCGCCGAGGTGATGGCGGCGCCTTGCAACCCGGGCGCGAGATTGTTCGTCCGCAATTGCGATAGGGTCAGGGGCGCTTCCGTGGCCAAGGGGATGGAGATCAGATCCCAAAGGTCGCCGGCATTTTCCCCGATATGGAACGCGTTCGGGGTCCGCGTCGGGGTCGTGATGCGTTGCGCCAGCGCGTACATGCCTCCGTCCCCGGGAAAGGTCGAGACCTTCGCATGATCCCCCACGCGTATCCGCAAGGTGAGCGGCAGGAAGGATCCCGGTTTGTTGCGGGCGTTGACGGCGAGGATCAGGACCGGGGCGATTTCCCGGCCGGAGAAGCTGCCGGATTTGGAATCGGAACGCTCCACGTCGAGCATGAGATTGGAAACGTTATCCTCGATGGAGACCACCAGCCGGGTGGAGTCGTCGGTGGTGAAGGTTTCGCTTACGTAGCGGATAATCGGCGCCGCCGTATCCACGCCGAGAAAATAGGTGCCCGGGGCCGTGAGGGCCGAGGTATCGGCCGATGTCAGGAAGCGGATCTGGGTCGGGGAGATGACCTGGTACAAGGAGCGGGGTTCGCCGGCGGGGGCGTTGAACATGACCTTGGGGAAAGCGGCGGCATCGTCGGGCAGGCTCAAACGGATACCGAAGAGCACATCGCGGAACCCCGTAAGGCCCGCGGCGATGGTGTCGGCGGCGATTACCTCCACGTTGACCGGCGAGGCGCCCGCCAGCGG
This sequence comes from Fibrobacterota bacterium, assembly GCA_023249635.1. Classification (GTDB taxonomy): domain Bacteria; phylum Fibrobacterota; class Fibrobacteria; order UBA11236; family UBA11236; genus Chersky-265. Next base: position 17,198 of record JAHFCH010000092.1, on the reverse strand, counting down.
ACTGAGGAGATTGTAATTGCCGGAAAGATCCAGGCGCTGGCCGGGATTCAGCACGCGCTTCCCGGGGGTGATGAAGGTGTAGTTCTCGATGCGTAATGGGCTGCGTTGGGCGGTAGCGCCCTGGCCCGCGATGGCGACCACCTTGAGGGTGGCGCTGACTTCCAGATCGAAAGCGGCCGTGTACAGGCCTTTGCCCGTTTCCGGTCCCGGCGTGCTGCCATCGAGGGTGTAATAGATGGCCGCCTTGGGCGTGCTCGCTTTCAGGCTGATGGTGATGCGGGAGCTGTAGTCGCCGCTGCTATGCGATGCCCAGGGGGTATCGGGGATGAGGGTGTAACGGTCGGTGGAGACGGCGCCGACCACGCCATCCTTGATCGCCGCGGCCTTGAGGGTGGTGCTGATGTCGAACAACAGGCTGCCGGGATACGCCGGAGAGGCGGCCACCGGTTCGGTGCCGTCCGTCGTGTAATGGATGATGGCGCCTTCGATGTCGCTGGCGAGGGTGACGCGCAGGGTATTCGTGAAGCTACATGCCTTCGGGGTCGCCGTGGGGGCGGCCATGCGGCGCGTGAATTCCCATTGCGCCGTATCGCTGATGCGCGTGTCGAACACGGCCAGGGCCTTGAGGGTTATCGAAGCGCGCAGTACCAGGGGATCGGTGTACTTGAACGGACCCTGCTTGCCCAGCAGGTAATAGACGACCGCCTGGGGCGCATCGACCGGGGGCGAGAGGCTCACCACGATGGAATCGCTGAAGGAACCGCCGGCGGGATTGGCGGTGGGCTGGGCCAGGGTGCCATCGTCGGTTTTGGTGTAGAAATGGGTATGGATGGGGCTGGGGCGGTAGCCGGCCTTGTAGGCGATGGCCCGCACCGTGGTGGTATGCACCAACACGATGGCCGCGGTGTACGGAGACTTGGTGGAATCGGGATCGGAATTGTCCAAGGTGTAATAGACGGCGGCGCCGGTGGCGGGCGGGCCCATGGTCACGGTAAGGCTGGTGCCGAAGGTGGTGTTCTCGGGGCTGATGATGGGCTCGGGCAATTGCGGCAGCACCGTCTTGGGGAAGATCCAACTGGCTTGTCCCGAGGTATCGCCGTCGAGGGTGGCGTAGGCACGCACCTGGGTCGAATCCCTGAGCACGAAGGCGGCCGCGTAGTCCTGCCAGGCCCCATTGTTGCGCGAGTAGCGCAGCTTGGCTCCCGGGATGATGGTGGTGAGTTGCACGAACAGGCTATCGCTGATGACCTGAGGGGCGGGCAGCACGCCGGGAGGGGGGAACTTGACCTTGAGCAGGGCCGCCACCGAGTTCACCGAACCGGCCGGATTGCTTACCCGGCAACTGAAGCTGGCGCCGCTATCCGCTTTGTGCAGGCCCGGTACCGGATATACGGAGTCGGTGGCGCCGCCGATATCCACATCGTTGCGGAGCCATTGGAAGGTCAAGGGCCGGCCGGTGGCGCCCACTTTGAACACGGCGGTTTCCCCCACGTTCATCAACACGCCTTGCGGCTGGGTGGCGATGGCCGGCGCGTTCACGAAAGTCCAATTGCTGTTGCCGCCCGCGTCGGCGCTCTGGAAAGCCAAACCGGCCCGGCCGGAAGCATTGGCATTGCCCAGCACGGCGAAGCGCGCCATCAGGGTATCGGTGCCGGAAAGGTTCAGGGTCCAACCCTTGGGCGAAGTACTCAGGCCCAGCAGAGTATCCTTGGAGGCACCTTCCAGCTTGGCGCTATGCGTGACCACGATGGCGCGGCCGTCCAGGTTGCGCAGGGTTCCCGGTTGTCCCGATTTGACTACCAGGTCGCCGCCTACGGTGAGATCGAAACCGTTGAAGTCGAAGTTGCCTTGGGCCTGGGTGAGATTGGAGACCACCAGGGCCCGGGTGTCGAGGCGCAAAAGACCCGGACCGTCGTGCCGGACGGTGGGCAAGACCTTGACGCCCTCGGGGCCCGTCAGCGAGTTACCGTGGGAAGTGGGGAAGCGGATATGCCCGGCGCCCGAGTACTGATATCCGCCGCCGGTGAAATCGGCGCGTCCGAGTACGCTCAGCACCTGCTGGCCCAGGTTGATGGTGCCCTTGTATCCCGATGCCACCGTAATCGAGCGCACCGCCGAATTCTTGTCGAGCACGCAGCCTTTGGAAGAGGCATCGTTGAATAGCACATGGGTATTGCTGTCGGGCACCGTTCCCGTGCTCCAATTCTTCCCGAAGCTCCACACCGAATCGGCGTCCGAGGCGCCTTGCCACAGGGCGATGGGCTCCCAGGACATATCGTCGATGTCCACGTAGCCGCCGCCCGACTCGTCGCGCAAGGCGATGCGGGTAACCGCTCCGGTACCCCCCATGGCGGTGGCGGGAAGGACCAGGCGTTCGACCGCGCGCAGGGAATCTTCGCCCATGTACACGGCGAAGCGTCCGGTGGCGCCGGAGGCGAGATCGAGTACCATGCGCATATAATGCCAGGTGCCCGCTTTCCAGGTTTCGTTGGTAGGCGTGGTGGTGAGGCCGGCCCCTTGGGCCGATATGACTCCTCCGGGTTCCAGACAGGTTGTGGCGCGGTTGGCTATGCGTACGTTGCCGCTATTATTTGCGACGCCTATGCAAAGATGGGCGCTGTCGGAAAGCGCGCGCCATTTCCAGCGGATGTCGATGAGGTTGGACGTGGAATTGCCCGCCCCGAAGGTTCGGTAGACGGCGGTATTGGTGGTGCTCAAAGCGTGCACCCATTTTCCCAGGCCTGCCGCGGACTGCACTTTGAAGTTGGCTTCGTTGGAACCGATGTCGCCGGTGGAGACGAGCCATCCGTCCGAGCCCACGATGGTATGGTCGGCCGCATAGACGGACGATTCAAAGTCGATGGCTTCGGAATATGCGACCGGGGCGGCCGATAAAGCCGCGCCGATGGCGATCGCGAATCTTGGACTCACCAGTCCCCGCATTCGAAAACCCTTCCCCCACGCTCAGCTTCCCCACCAGGAGGCATCTGCAGGTTCCAACCAGTATCTACCGAAGGCACCGTCTGGTTACATTTTCCCATTCCCATCAGGGATGGTGCAATCAACGGTCTCTTTCGTATTCTGTTTTAGACGCGAAGTACGTCTTTAAACGCCGATGCGATTCCGCAGCGGAAACCCTATCCAGACGCGACCCGGAGCTCGGTTATCCCATCCAAGCCCGCGGGATGCCCCCCATACGTGTAAAACGTCGATTCCGGATTGTCCTGACTTTGAAAATACGCGAACCGCCGATTTGCGCAGCCCGGGAATGGCCCCAAAAGGGCGCCGGCGAGGCCCGGATCGCCCCAGCGCCGTTATCCCAGGGATTTCGGCATCCCAGAAAACATTTTCGGAACGGAACTATCTATGCCGGAAAACCGGGGGGGAACCGCGATGGCCTCAAATGCCCCGAAGGCCGGGATCAGCGGGCGGTCTCGGCGGCTTCGGCCTGGGCGGGGGCTTCGGGGGAGGGAGGAAACAGGCGCGTTACCTGGGCCGGCGCCTCGGACCCGTCATGCTTGCGGGTCAGCCATTCCTGGGCATTGAAGGCCTGCTCTCCGGGTGGGGGAGCGGAGCGGACATAGCTTCCGTCCCCGCGCATGATGCGGGCCTTGGCATTATCGGCCCAGTACCAGGTCAGGATCTCTTCCACCTGGCGCGCCAAGGCGGGATCCTTGATGGGGATCGCCACTTCCACGCGTTCGCGCAGGTTACGCTCCATCCAATCGCCGCTGCCCATGAATACCGCCGCGCCCTGGCCGCTATCGGAATTCAGGAAATGGAAGATGCGGCTGTGCTCCAGGAAGCGGCCCACGATGCTGCGCACCTGGATGTTTTCGGAAAGGCCCTTCACTCCCGGGCGCAAGGCGCAGGTGCCGCGCACGATCAGGCGCACGGTTACGCCTGCCTGCGAAGCTTCGTAAAGCGCCAGGATGACTTCCTTATCGAAGAGGGCGTTCATCTTGGCGGTAATGGCGGCGGGCTTGCCCGCGCGGGCGGCTTCGGTTTCTTTGCGGATGCGCCGCAGGGTTTCGGAAAGGAAATTGACCGGTCCCACTTGCAGGGTCTTGAAATCCGGGCCGCGCGATTGCGAAGTAAGGAAGTTGAATACCTCGGAAACGCCTTCGGTGATTTCCGGATCGCTGGTGAGCAGGCTGAGATCGGTATAGCGGCGAGCCGTCTCGGGATTGTAATTGCCAGAGCCCACGTGGGCGTAGCTGGCGAAGCCGCTTTCCTCTTTGCGGATGGCGAGCGAGAGCTTGCAATGGGTCTTGAGCCCCACCAATCCGTATACGACGGTGCCGCCCTTCTCCTCGAGTTGCCGCGCCCATTGGATATTGGACTTCTCGTCGAAGCGGGCCTTGAGCTCCACCACGGCCACCACCTCTTTGCCCATCTCCGCCGCCTCCAGCAGGGCGTACATCACCGGCGATTCCTCGTTGGTGCGGTACAAGGTCTGCTTGATTACGGCCACCTTGGGATCCTCCGCGGCGCTCTGGATGAAGCGCACCACGGGATCATACGAGTCGAAGGGATGGTGCAGGAGCACGTCGCGTTCACGGATCTCGTGGAAAAGATCTTCCGGATCCTGGAAATGCGCGGCATGGGTGGGGTGCAGGGGCGGGTACTTGAGATTCGCCAGCGGCACCATATTGAATAGGCTGGCCAGGCGATTGAGGTTCACGGGACCATCCACGCGGAACACCTGCCTGGCATCGATGTCGAAGATGCGGGTGAGGGCGTCCACGGCCTTCTTGGGCGCGTTCTTGTCGATCTCCAGGCGCACCACGTCCCCGCGGCGGCGGTTGTGCACCACGGCCTCCACGGCGTCGATCAGGCTATCCGCCTCTTCGTCTTCCTGGTATAGGTTGCTGTTGCGGGTGCAGCGGAAAGGCGTGCAGCTCTTGATGGCGTAGCCCTTGAACAGCTCGGCGATGTAATGCTGCACCACGTCGTGGATGAAGATGAACTTCCACCCCTTTTCCTTGGAAGGGATGCTGACCAGGCGCGGCAGGCTGCGCGGGATGGTAAGCACGCCGAATACCTCGCGGCGTTTGTCCTCGCGCAGGATGGCCAATAGGCACAGGGATTTGTTGAGCACCCAGGGGAAGGGATGGGCGGGATCGAGCTTGATGGGCGTGAGCAAGGGATAGATTTCCTTGCGGAAGTAGGCGTGCACGGCCTTTTCCTCGTCCTTGCCCAGTCCCGCCATGGTCTTGATATGCACGTTGTTCTCGGCCAAGCGCGGCAGCAAATCCTCATTCCAGCATTTGTACTGCTGCTTCACCGATTTCTGGCAGGACTTGAGGATGGCTTCCAGCTTGGCCGGCGAGTCCATGACGGCGATGCCGTCCACGGGCACGCCCGCTTCGACCAATTGCAGCAGGCGGGCCACGCGCACTTCGAAGAATTCGTCCAGGTTATTGGCCACGATGGCTAGGAACTTGATGCGCTCCAGCAAGGGATTGGCCTGGTCCAGGGCTTCTTCCAGGACGCGCTGGTTGAATTCCAGCCAGGACAATTCCCGATCGATGAAGGCTTCTTTGCCCTGGTATTCCGGGCCTGGGAGGGCGGGAGCCGCCGGTTGCGATACTTGCGCGTTCATTTGTTCCTAAGGGAAGGTGTTCGCGCTGTAACGCGCTTATTCGCGATTATGCGCGCTTGTCCGCGGCTTCGGGCGCGGTGGCTTCCGCGGGGAGATTGAGATGGCCATGCCGGCTCCACCAAAAGGCCGCTCCCTCGCGCAAACCGGCCTCGCTCACGCCCAGGCGCGGAATGCCGAACCAGCGCATGCTGGCCGTCAACACCACCACCGCGGGCAAGATGATGCGCGCGCGCTCCAGGCTGATGTCGAAAAGGCCCTGGATGGCCTGGGATGATTTCCCTATCGACAATTCCGCCACGTCTTCAAGGCTGCCTACCGTTATCTCGGGAAGCAGCTTGAGGAAAGGACCGCCGCGCACGTTCTGGACCATGCGCTGGATGGCCCGCAGGTTTCCTGAGCTGCCGAAGGCGCGCTGGGAAGGAGGTGGCGCCTTGATCTCGTAACGGGTCTTGAATTCGTTCATGGCATGGTCGTAGATGGCCTCGTAGGCTTCGCGCGTAAAGGTCTTGCCTTTGCTGAAGCGTTGGCTGAGGCGGATGGCCCCCAGGTCGTAGCTGTGACCGGCCAGGTATTCGTAGCCGCGGCTCCAGCTGATTTCGGCGCTGCCGCCCCCGATGTCGATGGTCTTGATGATCTCGTGGGTGCCCACGTCCGCCTTGCTGGCGATGCCCATGTGGATGAGGAAGGATTCCTCGTCGCCGCTGAGGATGCGCAAGGGATGCGAGGTCTTGGCCTCGATGCGCTTGGCGAAGGCCTCTTTGTTGCGGGCCGAACGCACCGCCGAAGTGGCCAGGATGAAAGTGAAATGCACCTTGCTGCCGCCGTGGGAATCGGGAAGGTCGGAGATGAAGCGGGCCACCTTGTCCTGGGCGGCTTCGGAGATGGATCCGAGCGAAGATCCGCCGGCCGAAAAGACCTCTTCGCCGAGGGAGAAGGCGAGTTTGTCCTTGGAAACGATCTTCGGTTCCTGCTTCTCCACCTCATAGACGGAGGACTTCACCGAATTGCTGCCTATGTCCACGATACGGATCAGCATGGTTCCATTGTAACAATTTACCGCCCCGCATACCCGGAATCAGGCAAGCGCGGCGAGTTGATCCTGCGTCAGCAACCACTCCAGGCGCCCCGCGCGCGGCGCGAAGCCATCCAGGGAAACCAGGGCGGCCCCGCCCTTGGCGAATTCCAGTCCGGCGCGCGTGTCTCCCGCGATGAGCAGGGAGAGGAATTCCCCCAGCCAGGGTTCATGACCCACCAGGGCCAGGGAGCGGGGCAGGCGCTTTTTGGCGAGCGCGGAAAGGGCCATGGACGGGGATCGGGAATGGTGCAGTTCGGAAAGGACATGCAGGGCTGAGGCCGGTAGCCGGCAAGCCTTGGACAGGATGCCGGCGGTTTCCAAGGTGCGCGTGGCGGGGCTCGCAAGGATGCGGGCGGGAGCGACGCCCAGGCTGCGCAGCCCTTTGGCGGCATGCTTGAAAGTCTTGCGGCCTTTGGGAGTAAGCGGGCGCAGCTCGTCGTCGGGCCAGGCATTCGCGTCGGGTTTACCCGCCAAGCCATGGCGGATGAGTAGAAGGTTCATGCTAGCGTCCTGCGGGCCCGGCCGCGCCGGGGCCTTAGATACCAATATAGGCTTTGGCGGGACGGGACTGGAAGCTTTCCGCTCCGGATGCCGCCCGCGCCTCCGGAACTCCCGACGCCGATATTTCCGGATCCGCTACGGGTGGCTCGCCGTCGGGATTTTCCATCAGGAAGGCCTGGGCATCGAAGCGGTCCCCGTCGGGAGCGGGTTTCACGCGGGCATAGCCGCCGCCCGGCTGCATGGAGTGGGCCTTTACGGTATCGGCCCAGTACACGCGCAGAACCGATTCCAGGCGACCCCGCAACTCCGGATCCGCGATAGGCACCAGGGTCTCCACGCGTTCGCGCAGGTTGCGGGTCATCCAGTCACCGCTGCCGATGAAGACCAGGGGATCGCCGCCGTTCGCGAAATGGTATACGCGACTATGCTCCAGGAATCGTCCCACCACGCTGCGTACCTCGATGTTCTCGCTCATGCCCGCCACGCCGGCGCGCAAGGCGCAGATGCCCCGCACCACCAAGCGGATGCGTACCCCGGCGCGCGAGGCTGAGTACAAGGCTTCGATCACGTCCCGATCTATGAGCGCGTTCATCTTGGCCGAGATAGACGCGGACTTTCCCGCCGCCGCCTGCTTCTCCTCGTTGCGGATAAGCCGCAGGGTTTCCTCCAGAAAATTCACCGGGCCTACCAGCAGGTTGGGGAATTCCGGGGCTTTGGAATGGGAAGTGAGGTAATTGAAAATGCCCGAGATGCCTTCGGTAAGGTTTCGATCCGCGGTGAGCAGGCTGAAATCGGTGTAATGCCGGGCAGTACCGGGATGATAATTGCCCGTGCCTACATGGGCGTATTCACGGATGCCACCGCCTTCGCGGCGCAGCACCAGGGACAGTTTGCAATGGGTCTTGAGGCCCACCAGGCCATACACGACGGTCCCGCCCTTGTCCTGCAACTGGCGCGCCCATTGGATGTTGGACGTCTCGTCGAAGCGGGCCTGCAATTCCACCACGGCGGTGACTTCCTTGCCGCTCTCCGCCGCTTCCAGCAACGCGTACATCACCGGCGATTCGGCGCTGGTACGGTACAAGGTCTGCTTGATGCAGAGCACGTCCGGATCGCGGGCGGCCGCGCGGATGAAATCCGTCACCGGATCGAAGGATTCGAAGGGATGATGCAAGAGCAGGTCCCGACCGCGCAGGCGATGGAACATGTCGTCGTCCGCGGCGGAGGGGACGATGGCACGCGGGGAATGGGGCGGGAATTTCAGCTCGCCCATCGGCACCATCTGGTACAGGCCCATCAGGCGGTTGAGGTTCACGGGACCCGGGGCGCTGAACACCAGCTCCGGTTCCAAACCGAAGTTCTCCATCAGCGCCTTGCGGATGCGCGCGGGCGTCTCTTCCTCGATTTCCAGGCGCACCACGTTGCCTTTGCGGCGGTTGTGCACCACCGCTTCCACCGTATCGAGCAGGTTACTGGCGTCCTCGGTCATGTAAAGGTTGCTGTTGCGGGTCACGCGGAAGCTGGCGCAACCGCGGATGCGGTAGCCGCGGAAAAGCTCGCCCATGAACAGCTTGATGACGTCGTAGATGAAAACGTAGTTGTAGCCTTCGCCCTTACCCGGCATAGGGAGCACCCGCGGTAGGGCGCGCGGGATGGCCACCACTCCCAGGCTGCCGCGAAAGGCTGGGCCTTCCTCTTCAAGCCAGGTTCCCAGGCACAGGGCCTTGTTCAGCACCCAGGGGAAGGGATGGGCCGGATCGACCTTGATGGGGGTAAGCAGCGGATATATCTCGCGGAGGAAGCGGCGGCGCAACTCGGACGTTTCTTCGGCGCTCAAGTCGCCCGGTCCGAGCATGCGCACGCCTTTGGCGCGCAATTGCGGGATGAGTTCCTCGTTCCAGCAGCGGTATTGCTGCGCCACCATGGCGTGCACCACGCGCAGGAGGCCCGCGAGCTTGCCGCGGCAATCCAGGTTGGCGATACCGTCGACGGGCACGCCGGATTCCACCTTTTGCAGCAGGCCCGCCACGCGCACTTCGAAGAATTCGTCCAGATTGTTGGCAACGATGGACAGGAATTTCAGGCGCTCGAGTAGGGGATTTTCTTGGTTGCGGGCCTCGGACAGCACGCGCCGGTTGAAGGCAAGCCAGGAAAAGTCGCGATCGATGTACTGGGCGTCGCCGGTGGCATGGGCTTCGGGCATACCGGAATTCTCCAAATAGGTCGGGAAAAAGTAGCCATGCAATGTTTCAGGACGATTTCGACCGGGCGTCGATTACAGGCGCAATACGCGTAAAAGGGGGAAAGGGAGGAAAAGGCGGGTGGCGGAGGAAACGGCGCATGAAATCGCGCCGTGGGCGGCCTTATGGGCGCGAGGCCAACTGGGACGGCCCTTCGCTTTCCCCGGCGGAAGGGCGTAGGCAATCCTCCGCGTCCGGGTTGAAGCAGGCGACAAGGCGTCCCTCCCCGTCCCAGAATTTGGCCTGCCCGTCGCGGATGCCGTCGGTAAAATGCTCCAGCGATTTGAGCTTGCCGTTGGGATGCCAGCGGAAAGCGTAACCTTCACGATACCCATTCACGTACGATTCCATGGATTCCCTTTCCCCTCCGGGGTACCAGGTACTCTGGACCCCGTGCCGCAGGCAGGCGTTATCGGATTTGCGCGTGAACATCGCTTGGGATTTGCGCGCGCCGTCCGGGTAGAATTCCTCGCGCACCTGGGTTTGCGAGCAGGCCATGAGTCCCAGGCCCGCGAAAATGACCGAAACCAGTACTCGATTCATGAGTCACCTCCCGGTATCCATATCCACAATACCTGTGGCGTATTTCGTTTCGCTTTCAGAAGCGTTACCTTCCGGTTGTCTTCCGTCCCCCTCGCCGAGGCATTCCGCCCTATCGTCTTTTTTGACAGCCGCTTGAGGCTTGGGGTTCCCGTCGCAATCGGGCGGCCTGGTGACGCTCCGTATCCGGCCGGGCATGCCTCCGTAATCGATCCGCCATGCGCGGATGGGATATTCCCTGGGGTATCGTCCTTGCGACGGTAACTTGGGAGGTACGCTATGCTCGGATTCACATTGGCCCTGGCCATGGCGGTCACGGCCGTTCCGGTCCGCAAGGTCCTGATCATCGGCATCGATGGCTTGCGCTCCGACGCCTTCCGACTGGCTTCCACGCCCAACCTGGATTCCCTCAAACGCGACGGGGCGCTTACCGAACATGCGGTCACCGACGTGGTCGCACGCAGCGGGCCGGGCTGGACCAGCGTGCTTACCGGGGTTTGGGGATGGAAGCACGGGGTCAAGGACAATGGTTTCGGGGGCTACCGCGCGGGGGAATACCCGAGCTTCCTGGAGCGGGCCGCGGAAGCGCGCCCGGGCCTGGTGGCCGGAGCGGTGGTGAATTGGAAACCCATCGGGGTGAACCTTTTCGGACGGCACGGATTCTGGATCGCGCCCGGTGACGATGGCGCCGTCGCGGAAGAGGCTGCGGCCCTTATCGGGCGCGGCATCCCGGACATCTTGTTCGTGCATTTCGATGGAGTGGATCATGCCGGGCACACCTTCGGATTCAGTCCGAAAATACCCTTTTACCTATGGGCCGTGGAAAAAATCGACGGCTATGTCGGCGATTTGACCAAGGCCGTACGCGCCCGAACCGATGAAGAGTGGTTGATCCTGGTCACCTCCGATCATGGCGGGCATTTCCGCCACCATGGGGACAATGTGCCCACCGATCGGACGGTGTTTCTGCTCGCCAACGGGCCAGGGTGCTCCCGCGCGCGGCCTACGGGATACCGCGGTGTGGTCGATGTCGCGCCGACCGCCTTCGCCTTCCTCGGCCTACCCGTGGATCCGCGCTGGCAATGGGACGGACGCCCGCTGGGCTATACGGCTGTGCCGCTGCCCGCAGGGGAGGCCGTCGCCGCGGCTCTCGACAAATAGGCGACCGCCCGACCTCAGTACTCCCCGCCCGGCGGCCGGGAGGCCAGTTCCGGCCGTTGCGGGACGGGAGGCAAAGGCGGAGGGGCATCGGCCTTGAGCGGGTCATCGGTCAGGGCCTTGAGGAAGGCGACCAGATCGCCGCGTTCACTGGAGGAAAGCCGCAACGAATCCGAGGGCAAGGTCTGGTTCGGAACCTTGAATCCCATACCCGCGCCGCCGCCCACGGCGTAGAAGCGCACCACGCTTTCCAGGGTAGGCAACTGCCCGTTGTGCATATAGGGCGCGGTCAGGGCGGCGTTCCGCACTGTCGGCGTCTTGAATGCGCCGCGCCACAAGGCTGCGGGCCGGACGCGGTAGCGACCCGGATCAGTGTCGAGCCCAGGGGCGAGGGTATCCGCTGAGGCAGGCACACCCAGGACTTCGGCTTCCGTCTCGCGGTACAGCGGCGGAACCGTGCCGCTGAAGGCCGGAGGAAAATGGCAGGTGCCGCATCCGGCTTTGCCCATGAAGAGATTGAAGCCGCGTTTGGCGGCGGGATCAAGCGTGTTGCGTTCGCCGCGCAGATAACGATCGACCGGGGAGTTCCAGCCCGGCAGGGAGCGGACGTATTGGGCCAATGCAGAGACCAGGGTCGCATCGGTGACCGGGTCGGCGGCCGCCCGGGGAAAGGCCTTCGCGAAAGCCCGGACGTATGCGGGAACCGCGCGGACTTTGGCCTGGATGCCGGCGAAAGTGGTATTGAACTCCTGTCTTCCGTTGACGACATGGCCAATCTGGTCCTCCAGCAAGGTGGCGCGCAGATCCCAGAATTGCGCGCGCTGATAGGCGGCATAGACGAGGCTGGGGGCATTGCGATCCCCCGTGGTGCGCGGCAGGGAATCCCCGTCGGGAGAACGGAAGCCCGCGCTGCGTTCCAGGGGTTCGGCATAGGCATTCCCGGGACGATGGCAGGACGCGCAGGCGCGCCGATTGTCGCCGGAGAGGATGGGATCGAAGAACAAGCGCTTCCCCAGTCCCACGCCCGCGGCCGTCGGGGTTTCGCGATGTAGCCCATCGTAGTCGAGGGCGAAGAATTCCCGGTCAAGGAAAGCGGGATCGAACAAGCCCCTGGCTCGGGCCGAAACCGCGCGGCCGGGAATGGGCTGGGCACGGTCGGCGCGGGTTACGCCCGGTAAGGAACCGACGCGACCCAGCCCCAGGGCACGGCGCGCATCCGTGAAGGCGGCATGCAATGGGTTACCGTAACTGCGAAGGTACTCCAGGCGATCGAATCCGTCGAAGTCGGTGGCGGCCTCCAGCGGCCGGGAGGCCGCTAAAATAAGTTTCGCCAAACCGGCGGAATGCGAGGGTATGCGCCCGCGGTAACAAGCGGCAAAGTCGCCCAGGGAACGCAGGGCCGCGCCCGATTCCAGCAGACCCTTTCCGGAGGCGGGCGTGTCGAAGCCGGTAAGCCCCATGGCCATTATGCGGATGACTTCGTTCTCGGCGGCTTCCCACCAGCGCGCGTCGTCGGGCGGCGCGAATCGGAGTTGGCTGGCGAGTTCATCGGCGGCTCCGCATAATTGCGCCAGCAACAACGCCACTCGGGCGCGATCCGGGGACGCATCTTCCCGGTAGATTTCCTCCTCGAGTACTTGCAGTCCTTGCGGATGCTCGATCTCGATCTTGAAAGGTTCATCTTCGTCGACGCGATCCACAGGCGGGGCATTGAACAGCTCGAGGCATTCGGGATGCAGGGTTTCTACGGCGGGTTCGATGCGCTTATACGCCCGGCGCAAGGTATCCAACTCCGCCCGCAACCGGATCGTGGGAAAGGCGCCGCTGCCCGCGGCCAGGGAGCGGCGCCAGACGTCGGCGCGCTGGCGGAAGGCGCCGACTTCGCCGAGCATCCAGGCATTGGCTTTATCCGCGGATGGGGACGAGGCGGCGCCGGCCAGGCATGCGGCAATCAGGGTAAGGGCGATGTAATTCATGGAGACCGATGTAGGTCGGTTTTCCTGCCGGCGTGTTTCCGCCTTGTTTCTTATCGACTACGGAACCGATCGCGGCCTCGGGACCTTAACGCGCCTGAATCCCCCGCGCAATCGAATGCCAAACCGGGATCGGTAATTTATCCCTCGTCGCCGCGCATCGGCGGCAAGAAGGAGCAAGCAATGAAACTTTCGCAATGGAACGTCGCGGCCGCTGGGGCCCTATTGGCAACGGTCGCAGCGGGTGCCGTGGGCGCCGCCGAACAAGACTTCGGGGCCTGGGTGGAAAAGCAAATGACCGAATTCTCCGAAACCCTGTTCGGGGTCAAGAAACCGCTGGAGGCGCCCGCTCCGGCCATCGCCACCCCTTACCGTATCGCAACCCAAAAGGCCGGCGAACAGATCCTGCTGGCGAAAGGGCTCAAAGCGGAATACGTTACGCGAATGGCCGGCAACAATATCGATCAACTCGCTTTCTGGCCCGATGCCGAGCATCCCGCTTTCATCCTGGCCTGCATCGAAGGCGGCCGCCAGGTGATCGGTACGCTGGCGAACGGTAGCCCCAAGTACAACCCTTCGGTGCAACGCATCGATGTGAAAACCGGAGTCGCGGTAACCTTGCTGCGCGGCCTCACCAGTTGCGATCCCGTGCGTGTCACCCCTTGGGGCACCCTGCTGGTCGGGGAAGAATCCACGGACGGCGGGCTATACGAGTTCCTGGATCCGGCGCATACGGAAAACCTGACCGTTCTCGATCGCGCGACGGGACAGATCGTCAACGCCGACGGTACGCCGGCAACCCTCGCGAAGAAGCAGAAGGCGGCGCCCGTGATCGCCTTCGAAGGAATCGGAATCACCCCCAAGGGAGTATTGTATACGGGCGATGAATTACGTCCCGGCACCGGAACCAACGACAAGGACGGGGGCGCTATCTTCAAATTCATCCCCACCGTCCCGTATACGGGCGGCGGCATAGTCGATCTCGACCATTCCCCGTTGGCGTCCGGGAAGATCTACGCCATGCAGGTTTCCTGCGTGGGCAACGTCCAGCAATATGGGCAGGGATGCGAAGTGGGCGACGGCGCCTGGATCGAAGTCGCCGCGGCGACCGCCCGTGGCGACGCGCATAGCAAGGGCGCCACCGGCTATTACCGCCCCGAGGACGGACATCTCGATCCCGATTACGAGGACTCGGCCCATGGCGAGGCCGCGCGGTTTTGCTGGACCAACACCCAGGACGAAGGTGCGCATAGCTACGGCGAAGTAATGTGCCTCGAAGATACCTTGCCCACCCTCGCCGATGCGACCAAGCGTTCCGTGACGGCGAGCCGCTTCGTCGAAGGCGACGTTCGCCTCAACCAGCCGGACAACCTGGATTTCCAGCCCAAGACCGGGAACATCTTCGTAATCGAGGATCATCCCAATGGTGAAATCTTCTCCTGTCTCGATGACGGGGAGGATCGTGATCTCAAGGCCGACGGCTGCGTAAGTATCGCCTCCGTGATTGATCCTTCCGCCGAGCCCACGGGATTCATCTTCGCCGCCGATGGCGAGACCGCATACGTTTCCATCCAACACTCCGACGATGCCAATATGCCGAAGGTGGACGATTACGGGACGGATGATTTGATTAAAATCACAGGCTTCAAGGTTCCGCGCGAACACCGCCGTCACCATTGCCATCGCCACTGAGGTTTCGGTCCCCTGCCCCGCACCGGAATGGCATCCGGTAGGGGCTTTGCCCCGGATTACGATCCCATGAGCGCCAGCAACTCCCCGATAAAGGCCTGGTTCTGCCCCAGCGGCATTTCGGCGCGCGCACCCCGGCGTTTGCCTTTCGACCAACCCGAGCCCGATTGCATCGCCGAGTCTGGGCCCTCTGCCAGTCCCAGGTCGCGCAACATCCCGTCCATGATGGCGCCGGGCTGGAAGTCCGCGGCCCGCTGCAGGGCGCGTTGCTTCAGGGCCCGCATCCGCTCCGGGCTGCGGAGCAAGCGCACGGCCAAGTCCGCCATCTCCGCCGGACTCTCGGCCAAAAGGCCTCCGCTCTCTCCGGCGAGGATGTCCCGCGGACCCTTGGTGTCGAAGGCCAGCGCGGGCAGTCCGCATCCCAAGGCTTCCAGCAGCGAGCAGGAGAAGGTGTCGAACCACGAAGGCAGCAGCAGCAAATCGGCGGCTGAATAGGCTTCCGCCAAGCGATCGGCATCGACCCAACCCAGGAACAGGGCCTCCGGGCAGGCGGCCTGCAAGCGATCCAGGCAGGGCCCGGTTCCCGCGAAGGCGAGGCGCGCATCGGGTATTTGCGCCCTCACCTTCGCGTAGATCCCGGGAATATCCAAAACGCCCTTTTCTTCGCTCAAGCGCCCGGCATACAGCAGCACGGGTCCGGAACCGGCGGCCGTGGACGGGAAGATCGCGGCCTTGTCCACCATGCGCGGATGGAATTTTGCGTCGGCCCAATGCGCGGTAAGGAACAGCTTTTCCGGGGCCAGGCCCATCGCCGAAGAGGCAAAGCTGTCGCGTTGTTCGGTATTCAGGAGGAACACGCCATCGAAGCGCCGATAGAAAGCGCGCAGGAAGCGGCGCAGTCGATCGATCTTCTGGCGGTCGTAGCGAAGCACCCGCTTCGCGAAATCCAGCCAATCGGAATGGGTATAGAAATAGGCCGGGACGTTGAAGGCATTCTTGAGGTACAAAGCCAGCAGGCCCATGGGCGCTTCCGTCGAGCAAATGATGCGGTCGTAGCCGCCTTCCAGGAACACCTTCTGCAGATCCAGCAATCCCGGCAGGCGGATGACCTGATCCTGGTAGAAGGGCAAGGTGAATTCCGAGACGGCCGGCATCAGGCGTAAGTGCGGGCCGCTTTGCAAGCCGCCCGCTTTGCCCGTGGAGCAGGCCAGGAAATCGATGGGGAGATCGCGGTCGCGCGCTTCCTTGAGCATGGCCTGGAGCACATGGGAAACCCCGTTCTTGTCTTCCAGGGTATCGGTGATCCACAGCGCCCGCTTGGGATGCTCGTACTTGCCCAGGCGGCGCGCGAAGGCGTCCACGAAAGGGCGCTTGCCGTAGAGGACTTTGGTCGCCGCGAAGGCGGAACCGCCCAGGACCACGGCGGCCAGGGCGGGAAAGGGCAAACCGTCACTCCATTTGCCCAGATCGATGCCGGATTGATCTTTGGGCCGTGCCGATGGCTGCTGGCCGAAAAGGGCGCGGGCGTGCACTGGCAATTCGATCTTGCCGAGGATTTCCGCGAAGCCGGGTTTATCGCCGCCGGCGTCCATTTTCTCGACCTTGGCCTTGACCCGATCGGTCAGCAAGGCGGTGAGTTGGTTGAACATGGCCGGCAAGGCCGTGCTCAATACCTGCACCAGCTTTTCCGGGGAATGGGCCCGGGCCGTCGCTATCTGCTCCATCTGCGCCAACACCGGCTTGTAGGCCGCGCTGGTCATCAATTGCGTGAACCAACCGGGCTTGCGGCCTTGCAGGCATTCATGGAAGAGACCGAGGAACTTCGAGGTATAACGATGGCGGCGCAATTCGAACATGCCGTTGGCGATGGCGAGGGCCTGGAGCTTTTCCGCCGTGGTCCCGCGATGCAGCAACAGGCGCAGCAGCCCCGGGTCTTCCATGTGCAGCGCCACCTGGCAGAAATAATCCAGGAAGGCCACGTTCAGCTTTTCCTCTTCGCAATGCGCCCCGTACGGGGTCATCTCCCCGTCGCGCAGGGCGGCGAGCGCCAAGGCGGAAACGCTTTCCCCGCGGTCCTTCCAACCCGGGACCCGCAGCAAGGTGCCTGTCGATCCCGCGAACATGCCGAAATGGCAATCCGATCCGCCGGTGATGCGTTTGGCGTAGGGGCGGCGGCAGAAGGCGTCCGGCCGGATGCCGACGCGCTTGCCCGCCGCTTCGATGGCTTCCTGGTCCAGGCCTTCGAGCCATTCGATGGTCAAAAGGTTCTGCCAGGAATCGCGTTGGCCGTTGACGCCCTCGAAGCGCTCGAAGAGCACGGCGAAGCGGTCCATCAGTTCCAAAGGAGGCAATCCTTTCGGGCTGTAGAAATTGAGGGGATGCGCCAAGACGGTCGGGATGTCCTCGGCCGCCGCATA
>JAHFCH010000091.1 GCA_023249635.1 Fibrobacterota bacterium | reverse complement strand
ATGATGGGCCTGCGCCCCGTGGTCGAATTCATGAGCTTCAACTTCTCGCTGGTGGCCATCGATCAGATCATCAGCAATGCCGCCAAGATGTATTACATGTCCGGTGGCCTGTACAACATCCCCATGGTGATGCGCGGACCCAACGGCGCGGGCCCCCGGGTTTCTTCCCAGCATTCCCATAACATGGAATCGGTCTACGCCCATTTCCCCGGACTCCGGGTGATGAGCCCCTCCAATCCCGCCGACGCCAAGGGCATGCTCAAGGCGGCCATCCGTTGCAACGATCCCGTCATCTTCCTCGAGAACGAATTGGCGTATAGCCTCAAGGGCGAAGTACCCGACGGCGATTACGTGGTTCCCATCGGCAAAGGCGATATCAAGCGCGAAGGCTCGGACGTCACCATCATCGCCTGGTCGCGGATGATGTCCCTGGCCCGTACCGCCGCCGAAGAGTTGGCCAAAGAAGGCATCAACGCCGAGTTGCTCGACCCGCGAACCTTGAAGCCTCTCGACATGCCCCTGATCGCGGAATCGGTCAAGAAGACCAACCGCGTGGTAGTGGTCGAAGAAGGCCATTATTTCTGCGGGCTGGGTACCCAGGTGGCGGAATCGATTTACGCCGACCTGTTCGACTACCTGGACTCCCCCATCATACGGGTGGCCCAAGGCGAGAACCCCATGCCCTACGCGGCGAACCTCGAAGCGGCCACGCTGCCTTCGGTGGACAAGATCATCAAGGCCGCCAAACAAGCGGCCTACAAGGGTTGAAACGCGCGGTCCGACCGGGACATTAGTGCCCGGGGGCCGCCCCAGACATCGGTCCGATCGCGCCGCGATCGGACCCCCACCTCGTGACGGATGCGGCCCAGGAAGGGCCGGAACCCGCTTTAAGGAGTGAAGCGACAATGCCCACTAGCATGCTGATGCCGAGTTTGAGCCCCACCATGGAAGAGGGCGTATTGGCCAAATGGCTGGTCAAGGAAGGCGATTTCATCAAGCCCGGAATGATGCTGTGCAGCGTCGAGACGGACAAGACCACCGTCGACTACGAAAGCATGGACGAAGGCTTCCTGCGCAAGATCATCATCCCCGGCGGATCCCCCGCCAAGGTGAATCAACTGATCGCCATCCTTTCCGAAGAGAAGGAAGAGGATATTTCCGCCTACCTGGAAAAGGCGATGAAGAAAAACGAAGAGCAGTTGGCCGCCAAGAGCGCACCCAAAGCCGCGTCTGCGCCGGCAGCCACCTCCAACGGTTCCGGTCCCGCCCGGGCCACCTACGCACCGGCGCCGCCCGTCCGTACCGCCACCGCGGTCGCGGCCCCTGCGCCCGCAGCCGTCGTTGCCGCCGGCGGTCGCGTAAAAGCCTCTCCCTTGGCCCGCCGCATGGCCGAAGATGCCGGCATCACCCTGGACGGCATGGCCGGCAGCGGCCCCAACGGCCGCATCGTCAAGTACGACGTCGAGAATTACAAGCCGCTGGCGGCCGCTCCCTCCGCCGCGCCCGTGAAAGGCAAGAGCGAAGGTCCGGTCCAGCGCCCTCTCTACGGATCGTTGGCCCCGATCCTGCCGACTCAGGATATCGCGCTCAATATGATGCGCAAGACCATCGGCAAGCGCTTGTTGGAATCATCCCAGGGCACGCCCGAATTCTTCGTGACCATGAAGGTGGACATGGGCGCCGTGAACGGACTGCGCTCCCAGCTGAATCGCGCGCCCGGCTACAAGGTCAGCGTGAACGATATCGTCACCAAGGCCACCGCCTTCGCGCTGCGCGAATTCCCCACCGTGAACTCGGCCTATTATGGGGACTTCATCCGCCAGAACGGCAACATCGACATTTGCGTGGCGGTCTCCATCGAAGGCGGCCTCATCACCCCCATCGTTCGCGACGCGGATCAAAAGGGATTGGGCCAGATTTCCTCCGAGATCAAGTCCCTCGTGGCTAAAGCCAAGGCCGGCAAGCTGGCCCCGGAAGAATACCAAGGCGGCACCTTCACCATCTCCAACCTGGGCATGTACGGGGTGGACGAGTTCACCGCGATCATCAATCCTCCCCAGGCCGCGATTCTTGCGGTGGGCGGCATCTCGCAAGAAGTCTACCTCGATGGCGGCGTGGCGAAGCAGAAGGACGTAATGAAGCTGACAATGACCTCGGATCACCGCGTGGTGGACGGGGCGCTGGCGGCGCAGTTTTTGAGCGCGTTGAAGTCGCTGCTTGAGAACCCTGTTTGGTTGATGCTGTGAGGGAAGGGAGGTTTAAGGTCTAAGGTTTAATGGAAAGTCCATTCGACCAACCTACCTTAGACCTTAGCCCTTTTCAAAACCTACTCGAAAATTCTGAATTTCCCCTGGAGACAACGTGGACTCTTCCTACGACATCGTGGTAATCGGCAGCGGGCCCGGCGGTTATGTGGCCGCCATCAAAGGCTCCCAAGGCGGCAAGAAGGTCGCCATCGTGGAGAAGTCGGAGCTGGGGGGCATCTGCCTTAACTGGGGTTGCATCCCGACCAAGGCCTTGCTCAAGAGCGCCGAGGTCGCGCATTATCTCAAGCATGCGGCCGACTACGGATTGAACGTGAAAGACGTAAGCATCGATTACCCCAAGATCATGTCGCGCTCCCGGGACGTGGCCAAGCAGAACAGCAATGGCGTCCAGTTCCTGATGAAGAAGAACAAGATCGACGTGATCCAGGGCGCCGCGAAACTCGTAGCCAAGGGCCTGATCGAAGTAACTGATGCCCAGGGCGGGCGCAAAAACATCCAGGCCGGCAACGTCATTCTGGCCACCGGCGCATCCCCGCGCATGTTCCCCCAATACCCCATCGATGGATCGAATTTCATCACCTACCGCCACGCGCTTGATCTCAAGGATCAACCCAAGAAGCTGCTTATCATCGGGGCCGGGGCCATCGGGGTGGAATTCGCGTATTACTTCAACACCCTGGGAACCGAAGTGCATCTCGTCGAGATGCTGCCGCAAATCCTTCCTGTTGAGGACGAAGAAATCGCCAAGACCTTGTTGGCTTCCTTCAAGAAGCAAGGCATCAACTGCTATACCGCCACCAAGGTCGGCGAAGTGAAGGCCGTGAAGCCGGGCGTCATCGAAGCCAAGTTGCTCGACGCCGCCAATAAGGAAATCGCCCTGACTGTCGACCGCGTGCTGGTGGCCGTAGGCATGGTGCCCAACACCAAGGACCTGGGCCTGGAACAGGTCGGTGTCAAACTCGACGACCGCGGCTTCATCAAGGTGGATGCCTTCCAGGAAACCTCGGTGAAGGGGATTTTCGCGATCGGCGATGTGGCCGGCAAGCAATTACTCGCGCATAAGGCTTCGGCCGAAGGCGAAGTGGCCGTAAGCAAGATCCTCGGGCACGCCAAGCACGGACTCGACTACGGCCTGATTCCCGGTTGCACCTACTGCCAGCCGCAGGTCGCCTCCGTGGGCCTCACCGAAAAGGCCTGCAAGGAAAAGAATATCGCGGTCAAGATCGGGCGATTCCCGTTCTCCGCCAGCGGCAAAGCCCGCGCTATCGGGCATACCGAGGGCATGGTCAAGCTGATCTTCGGGGCTAAATTCGGCGAGTTGCTGGGCGCGCATATCATCGGGAGCGAAGCCACCGAGATGTTGGCCGAGTTGGGCCTGGCCATGAAGTTGGAAAGCACCTACGAGGAGATCATGCACTCCGTCCACGCCCACCCTACCCTGTCGGAAGCCGTAATGGAAGCCGCCATGGACAGCCAGGGTCAGTCGGTGCACATCTGAAGTTATAAGGCTATCAGGTCCCGGCCGGCATCGCGTCGGCCTCCGAGCCATGACCGATTCCATCCACCCCCTGCGCCATGCCGATCGCGATCCCGAACTGGATCCCACCGGCGAGCGCCTGTTGGATCGTTTCCGGCGGCCATGGGAAGTCTGGGTCCCCCCTACCCCCGCCATCGTACTCGGAAACTCCCAACTGGCGGAACGCGAACTCAACGTAGCCTCGGTGTTACGGGATAGGGTCCCGGTCCATAAGCGCATCAGCGGCGGCGGAGCGGTGTTGCTCGGGCCCGGGTGCGTTTGCCTCGCCCTGCGGTTCCGCAAAACCAAAGCCATGGCCATCCAGGATTATTTCACCTTAGGGTCTTCGGTCATCGTGCCCGCCATCAAAGCGAACCTGGGCTTGGAATTGTTTTTGCGCGGAACATCGGATCTGGCCTGTGCCACCACCGATGGCGAACGCAAGGTGGCCGGATCGGCCCTGTACATGCCCAGGGACTTCGTACTCTACCTGGTGTCCCTGCTGGTCGCTCCCGATCTGGGGCAATTGGCCGAGTATTTGGCCCACCCTTCCAAGGAACCGGAGTACCGCGCCGGGCGCAACCACGGCGATTTTCTGATCGGACTATCGGCGCTAGCCGGACGTGATTTGACGCCGGCTCAGGTGGCCGGATGGCTTACAGGGCGCGTTGAAGAAAGCGTTGGGAAGGATTTGGATTGGGGCCCCGAACCGGGTTGAACCGGTTGGGGACCTAACAGGTAATCGCTACAGCCCGGCTTAGGGCTTGGTTTCGGCCTTGGGTGCCGTCTGCAAAAGCGCGGGAGCAGCCGGCTTAACGTGGAGCGTTTGCCCAGCAGCCACAGCGGCAGGCTTGGCGCCCGGTTTGCCGGGCAGCGAGGACTCGATTTTTATCCCGTTCCCAGCGGCGCCGGGCATGGCCGACTTGCCGGAATCCGGCTTCGGGGCGGGCGGGGCCTCCAACAATTCAAAAGGCTTCTTCTTGTAGGCATCCCAGCGCCAGGTGGAAATCTTGATGGTGTCTTTACGGGTGGGATGCTGGGCGTAGGTATAGCCGTCCATGACCTTGGTCGCCTTCAACTCATGCATGCTGCCGTTCTTCAGGGTGATCTTGATCCAGACCGCGGGGGTATCCAGTTTGACCTTGGCCATGTTGGTGTCCGTCGCCACGGTGAACTCATCGATGCTCATTTCGGCGAAGCGGGTCGCCATTTCAGTCGCCATCGCGTTCTTTACGCGGTTGCTGTCCTGGGGCGCCAGCATTTTCCAGGTGGAATCGGTCACGGCTTCGAGCTTATAGCTATAGGCCATACCGGCGGAATCCTTCCAGGCCGCTTCCACGAATTTCACGTCCTTGGCGGTAGCGGCGAATAGTTTGCGATCCTTCCAATCATTGTCCTTGGTCGCGATTTCCCAGGTGAAATTACCGGGGGTGCGGTACACCTCGGGCTTGCCTTCCCATTTCCAATAGGTCGAACTGTAGTCGGCCCCGGAAGTCTTGCCGATCACGACCTCGGCCGATTTCCCGGACGCATCCTTGATGCCCACATGCTTGGCTTCCACGCTGTCCAAGCCATATTCGGCGAGGCGCGCCGCGGAGTTGGAAACCATCTCCTTGTTCTGCAGGCTGAACACATGGGTCAGCACCTTGGAAATCTTGGCCGTATCCACGGTGAATCCGTCCTGCGCCACCAGCCACTTGCCGTCCTTCTTTACCAGTCGGGTGGTATCCGGCTTCTTGTATACATGCAAGTCGGTGATGTTGGCTTTCCAGGTGCTGTCCAGCACCGGGGAATCCTTCTGCATGGATTTTTCCGTACTGCTCTTCTTCATGAGAATCAGCCCCAGCACCGCCAAGGCCAGTACCAGGACAATCAGGGTCCGCTTCATGCCATCGACTCCTTCCGCTTTCTACGCATGCCCATGAATACGCCGGCCCCCAGCAACGCCACCGGGGCGATCAGCAGGTTCAGCAACAGGATGGGCACCTTTTTCGATTTCCGGGCCTCGAGTATCGGCGAGTTCGAGATTTCGCGGCTGCGGATGGTGATCAGGTCCGGGTCCAGGGCCAACTGGTCGAAGCTGTTCAGGACCAGATGGAGATTGGCCACGGAGTTGGTATACCCCACGAAAAAGTCGGTGGCGAAAAGGGCATTGCCGATTACGAGAAGGCGGCATTCCTTCTGGGCCACCTTGAGGAGGCCGGCGGTGTCCAGCTTCTGGGTGCTGTCCCCGGCGGGCAGGGGCCGGTTTTCATAGAACGAATGCAGCTTGCCCGATTTGAGCACGGCCAGGGCTTGGGTATGCTGGCTGACGGGCAGGAACTCTTTAAGGTCGCGGGGCAGCAGGAAGAAATTGTTGGCCTCTTCCCACGAGCCCTTCGTCGAGGTCGCGAGCACTTCGATCTTGGACGAGTCCTTCTTGGTGGTGTCCACTTCGATGGACGAGGCCCACGGCAAGCTGACCGCGCCCAGTTTGGAGGTAATGGGGCTGCTGGCATTAAGCCCATCGCCCTGGACGATGATCCAGTACGGATAGGGCGAAGGGAAGAATGAATTGCCGAAGCGCACGAACTGGAAGTTGCGGTCCTCCAACACGACGTTCTTCTTCACGCCCAGCCCGTAATGCTGCAGCAGATCTTCGTAATTATTGTGCGAAGCCGTGCCGTTGATGCCCATGCCCAGGCTCATATCCACACCGGGCGAGAGGAAGATGACCGACTTGCCCTTCATCAGGTATTGATCGACCCGGAACTTCTCGTATTCGGAGAGCCGCGAAGGCGCGGCCACCAACACCAGGTCCACCGTCTCGGCGATGGGACCGGTCAATGGATCGAGCTTCTCTAGCTTGTAAAGCTTCTCCGCCTCTTCCTTCAAGGTCGGGAAATTCTCATCGAAACCTGCCGTAGTCTTGGGCTGGGGTCCCGGCAAGGTCATGGAAAGCTTGGCGCCTTGCCCGCCTTCCAGGATGCCGATGGTTTTGATGGTACCGGTCAACTTCTTAAGCTTGACCACCAGATCGTATTCGAACGATTCCAGGTTCTGCAGCACCGGAATGACTTCCTTCTTGTCGCCATAGGTCATGGCCAGGCCGAAGAACCCCTTCTTGATTTGCAGGCCCTCGGAGCTCTGCTCCTGCAATTGCACTTCCTGGATGCCCAAGGAAGTGGCCTGCTGGCGCTTGGTTTCGCTTTCCCCCGGATCTTCGAAGACCAGGGTGATCTTGCCGTTGGCCTGGGCCTCGAACTCGCGGAGCAGATCCACGACATGGGTGCGGATTTGCAGGAACTGGGTGGGCAAATCCTTGGACATGACCACTTTGACCGTGACCAGGTCGGGCAGGGAGCGGATGGTGTTCAGCGAGGCCTTGCTCAGGGTGAATTGGCGGCCCTCGGTGAGATCGAGCCGGCGATGGAAGAACATCTCGCTGGTCAATCCCACCACGGCCAGAATCACCACCAAGGTGACGATGCCGAGGTAGGCGTTGGCGCGGCTGCTCAGTTTTTTGGAATTCATGGCCATGGATTATCTCCACTTCCTGGCTTCGATGTTCTTGATATTCAGGTACAGGAACAGCACTATCACGGACGCGTAATAGATTACGTCGCGCGAATCGATGACGCCCCGGGTCACATTATTGAAATGGCTGAGCAGGCTGATGTATTCGCATACCGAAACGATGGTACCCAGCGCATTGAGCCACACCGGAGCGATGCCGATCAGCAGCAACACGAAGATGACCGCCAAGGAAATGATAAAGGCGACGACCTGGTTCTCGGTAAGCGAGCTGATGTACAGGCCGATGGCCAGGTAGGCCGACCCCAGGAACAACGCGCCGACGTAGGAACCCACGATGACGCCCATATCCGGCTTGCCCAGGTAGGCCAACGAGACCGGGATGGTCAGGGAGAACAGCAGGGTGATGGCGAGGAAGGCGAAAGCCGCCAGGAACTTGCCGAACACCACTTCCCATTCCTTGAGGGGCATGGTAAGCAGTAATTCCACCGTGCCCATCTTCTTCTCTTCGGCCCAGAGGCGCATGCTGATGGCCGGGACGAAGAACAGGAAGACCCAGGGCATGGCGGCGAAATACCCGCGCATGGAGACCTGGCCCTGCTTGAAGAAATCCTGCACGAAAAAGAAAAAGGCGTTGGAGACGAGGAGATAGAAGATGATGAAGACGAAACCGATGGGAGAGGAGAAATAACTCCGCAGCTCCTTCTTGAATATCGTGAACGCGTTTTTCATGTTCAGCCCCTCGTCAGTTTCGCGAATACGTCTTCCAGGCTGGCGGTCTCGGCTTTGAGCTCCGAAACCAGCCAATCCTTTTCCTTGGCCATCTTGAACAGGTCAAGCGATACGTCGCGGGCGTCGGCGCCCTGCACGGCGAGGCGGATAAATCCGTCCTTGCCCTCGCCGATTTTCTCGGCCTGCTTAACGAAAGCCGCTCCGGACAATTGGGCCTGCGCGTCGGCTCCCTTGACCGTCAGGTATACTGTGGTCCCGGAGGACCGGGCCATGAGTTCCTGCGGCGTCCCCTGGGCCACGATATGCCCGTTGTTGATGATAAGCACCCGGTCGCTGGTGGTTTCCACCTCGGACAGGATATGGGTGGAATGGATGACGGTCTTTTCCTGACCCAGATTATTGATCAGCGCCAGGATGTCCCGGATTTGGTTCGGATCCAGACCTGAGGTGGGTTCGTCAAGGATAAGTACCGAAGGGTTGTGTACCATGGCCTGCGCCAGCCCTACCCGCTGGCGATACCCTTTGGATAGATGGCCAATGAGCTTGCGGGTGACCTTGCCCAGGTCGCAATCGGATATGACCCGGTCTACGGCCAGTTTGCGCTTGTCCGCCGCCACGCCGCGCGCCTCGGCCGCAAAGGCCAGGTAGGTCGCCACGTCCATATCGTGATACAGGGGGCAGCTTTCCGGAAGGTAGCCGATCTGTTCCTTGACCTTCAACGGTTCGTCGAAGGTATCGTGACCATTGATGCTGGCCCGCCCCGCGGTCGCGGAAATGAAGCAGGTCAGGATCTTCATGGTCGTGGTCTTGCCGGCACCGTTGGGGCCCAGCAAGCCGACCACCTCGCCCTTGTTGATGGTGAACGAGATGTTGTCTATGGCCGTTGCCTTGCCATAACGTTTGGTCAAGCCGTCGACATGGATCATCTGCAGCCTTTCACGAAGGACGAACGAAGGACGATTGTTTTCAACGGCATCCAAAGAGGGCTGCCGCTAAAAGCGCACAGAAAATTACTATGGCCTGGATCGAAAATCAAGCGAACGGAAAGGTACCAGGGCTTAATTCTGCGTGGATTACCGGAAAGCCTGGAGGACCATCGGAAGTGGTGCCCATCTTACCTTTGATGGATAAAAATCCGGGCATCGGAAGGCGGACTACCGGAATCGGGAGGTTACCCTCGTGGGGGTACAGCGCGTGGCCGGGAGGGTGGGCGCCTCCCGGTCGAAACACGGATGCAAATAAGAAAGGACAGCCCCGGAGGGCCGTCCCTGCTTTGCCTAGTACCCGGTAAATGCAGCCGGGCAAGGCGTTGAAGTGGTGGAGGCGGCGGGAATCGAACCCGCGTCCGAAATCAACTTACCAGACGCTCCTACATGCTTGCTTCCCGATTTGTTTCTCGCTGCCCGGAGCACCCAAGGAATCGGTTCTCCGTGCCGCTAGCCCGGATTTTCTCGGTCTCCCCACCCGAGCATCAGGGAGACCCAGCCTCTGTGTATATCAATCCGGCAGCCATTAAGGCGGCGACTGCCGAACCGAGGTCACCTAGGTTTTAACTAGGCAGCCATTGCATAAGAATATGATTCTTCTGCAGTTCTTTTTTTCCGGTTTTTTTACGAGGCCAACCAGAATCCTCGGCATGCAACTACTAGCTTGTTCAATCCCGTCGAAACCTTTGCGCCCCCTTCAAGGAAAAGGATATCTTACGGTATCCTTTTGTTATGAACCCTTAAGATACCAAAATCATTGCAAAAGCGCGAGCAGATGGGTCCGCGAAAGCTGGTTGAATTGGCTGATCGCGGCCGTGGACGAATTCGAAAGGATATCGTTACGGACCTTTTCCGTCAGGCCCTGGGCATAGTCCAGGTCCTCGATATTGGATAGGGCCTGGGTCGAATTCACCTGCTGGTTCTGGTTGTTCGACAAGGCGTATTCCAGGCGGTTGGTGAGGCTGCCCTCATTGGCCCGCATGTCATTCACCTTCTTGAACGCCGCATCGATGGCTCCCATGGCGTGCAAAGCCGCTTCCGGGGAATCGAGCTTCTCCGTGCCCAGGTTCAGGGTATTCATGGTCAGATCCGAGGCGGTCAAGGTTATTGAATCCGAATCACCGTCCCCGGCCTGAACCTTGCCCGAACCATCGGCCAGCTTTCCCGTTCCGTCCAACAGCTTTTGCCCGTTGAACTCCGTGGATTTCGATTCGCGATCGATTTCCTGGGATAAGGATTGGAATTCGTTGTTGATGGCATCGCGCTGATCCTGGCTGTACGCGCCATTGGCGGCCTGGACCGCCAATTCGTTCTGGCGTTGCAGCATGTCGCTGATGTTCGAAGCGCCGCCGTCGGCGATGTTCATCGCGCTCATGCCGGCCTGGATATTTTCAGCCGCATTGCGGTAGGCCCGCACCTGCTTATCGAATTCGCGGGCCACCGCCATCCCCGCAGCGTCGTCGGACGCCCGGTTGATACGTTTGCCCGTCGCCAGCTTTTCCAGAACCTTGGATTGATCCTTGGCTATCTGGTTATGCTGCGAAGCTAATTGGTCCTGTCTGTATTTTTCAATCCGCATAGGCCCCCCTCCTTGGTGGACCGTTCATTGCATCCCTGCGAACGGAACTTCTGCTATACAGTTTATCGGAGGGATTCGGAAAACCTTGAGCGGTATTTTTATTTTTTCCGCTTCAGAAAGCCCCAACAGTTCCAAGTCCCCAAGGAGACCGCCTGAAACCCCTCCCCTACCGTGCCCTGGCCCTGGATTTGGACGGAACCCTGCTCGATCCGGAGGGACGTCTGAGCGCCCCGACCGCTGCCATCCTCCGGCAGCTTGCGGAGGGAGGCCTGCGCATCGTACTCGCCTCCGGCCGGATGACCGCCCGCGTTCTCCCCTTCGCCGAATCCCTGCGACTCCCCCTCGACCTGATCACCTACAACGGCGCGGTTACCCTCGCAGGAGGGCCGGCTGCCTGGTCAGCCATTGCCGTCCGCGGCATCGGTGCCGAAGCGAGGGAAGCCATCTTCTCGCTATGCCGGGACCAAGGCGTCTTCCTGAACGTCTACGCGAATGGGCGATTATACGGCTACCATTCGGCCGGGGACTTCACCTGGTCCGCGCACTACGAAAAGCATTCGGGAGCCACCTATACCCTCAAATCGGCCCGGCTCGAAGACCTTCCGGTCGCAGGCCTGGAAAAACTCTTGGTGATGTCCCATCCGGAATTACGCGACCGCCTTTTCACCGAATGGCAATCCCCCCTTTCCGTTCACTGCGATCTCACGAAAAGCAATCCCGAGTATCTCGAGTTCGTCGGAAAAGGCGTTTCCAAAGGAGCGGCCCTTTCAACCTGGCTGGAGCAAAACCGTATCCTTCCCGCAGAACTGCTCGCGTTCGGTGACGCCGAAAACGATTTGGAAATGCTTTCCCTGGCCGGCTTGGGATACGCCATGTCCAATGCCACCCCGGGATTGCGCGCAAACTACTCCCGTTTCACCCGCTGGTCCCATGGCGAAGACGGCGTAGCCAAAGAGCTCTGTTCCTTGTACGGGTTGCCGTTCCCGGTCCCGACTTGATTCCATCGCCTCACGCGTAAGTCCTCACATCCCGATCCAGGCTCCGGTAGTGTAGGGCCTCCGCCACATGTTGATCCCGTATCGGAACGCTCAAGTCCAAGTCGGCGAGGGTACGCGCCACCTTCAGCACCCGGTCGAAAGCGCGGCCCGATAGCCCCAGGGTTTCCACCGCCTGCTTCAATAGACCGCGCGGTCCCGCCCCTAGCGCGCAATGCTTTCGCAGCAGGGCTGCGCCCATATGGGCGTTGCAGGTTACCCCGGGATCATCCCTGAACCGGTCGGTCTGGATCCGGCGCGCTCCGTTCACACGCTCCCGGATGACCCCGGAGCCTTCGCCCTCGCCACCTCCGGCCAGTTGCGAGAATTCCAGGCTGGGAAGCTCCAGATGCATGTCGATGCGATCAAGGAGCGGACCGGAAATGCGCGCGCGGTAGCGTACGATTTCCTCCATCCGGCAGACGCAACTCCGGAATCGGTCCATCATATAGCCGCATGGGCATGGGTTCATCGCCGCCGCCAGAATCACCCGACAAGGGTAGGAGACCGACTGGGCGGCCCGTGAGACCGTTACCTTACCCTCTTCCAGGGGCTGCCGAAGCGACTGCAACGTGTTGGTATGGAACTCCGGGAACTCATCGAGAAACAAGACGCCGTTATGCGCCAGGCTCAGCTCTCCGGGCCGCGACGAGGATCCGCCCCCAATCAATGCTTGCAGGCTTATGGAATGGTGCGGGCTGCGCATGGGTCGTTGTCGCGAGAAAACCTGGTGGAACCTTTTGATCCCGGCGGCGCTATGGATCCGCGTGGTTTCCAGGGCTTCCGCCTCGTTCATAGGCGGAAGGATGGAAGGGAACCGCCTGCTCAATAACGTCTTCCCGCATCCCGGGCTGCCGACCAGCAGGAAATTGTGGGAGCCGGCGGCGGCTACTTCCAATGCCCGCTTGGCATGGGCTTGGCCTTTCACTTCCGAAAAGTCGAGAACCTCCCCGTCTTCGGCTTCAATCCATCCCTTTCCCTGGCGCGCCTGGAACTCGGGTTGCTTAAGAAAAGCGATCGCCTCCAACAGGTTTGCCGCGCCGAAGATGCCGATGCCCTCTACGAGCGAGGCCTCTTCGCGGTTACCTGCCGGGAGGATCAATCCCTTGCACCCCGATGCCTTGGCATGGACGGCCGCGGAAAGCACTCCGCTTACCGGTCGCAAGGCCCCATGCAGGGATAGTTCTCCCAGCATGAGGAAACCCTCAAGCGCCCGCTCCGGTAATTGTTCCGAGGCCATGAGAAGCCCCAGGGCCAACGGCAGGTCGAATGCGGTCCCTTCTTTTCGGATGCCGCCCGGGGCCAGGTTTACGGTGATGCGTTTGCTGGGAATGGCGAATCCGGAATTCTTCAGGGCCGCGAAGACGCGTTCCCGCGCCTCCTTCACCGCCGAGTCGGGAAGGCCGACCATGGTAAAGCCGGGCAGACCCGGGGTGATGTCCACTTCTACCGTGATGGGAATCGCATCGATTCCCGTAAGTGTGCATGTTGAAATTACCGCAAGCACGGCGGACCCTCCGGCGCATGGAGGCTCATGCGGAAACGCCAATCAGATCCAGCACGGGTTCGTCCGGTCGCGTCCGGTACGCCTCCAGAATCTCCTCTTGCAGCTCCTTGCGGAAACGCATGGACAGGGTTTCAAAGGCGCGTTGGGGCGATCCCGTCTGCAGGCCGGGAAAGGCCAGAAACAGGCCATAGCGCCCGCGGAGGATTTTTATGCCGCGTAGGCTGAGGCTGCCATTGAGGACCACCGCGACGGTAGCCAGTACTTTCGCCTCCGGGGTGTTGTGGGTTTCGATTCGGATAGAGGTTATTTCCATGGTCATATTCTTCTGTTCAATTCTTTTGAAGGCGAAAAGGCGGAAAGGGAAGGAGCCCCAAGCACGGTCGTAGCCGAGTCCGGGGCTCCGGACCGGTAAGCATGGCGCGGGTGACGCTGCCTACCGGGTGCCGCCATTTTCAGGCGGCGAGGGACATCCGGTACTCGTTCAGGATTTTCTCCGTCATGTACTCATGCAGGGTCTTGGTAATCGGGAAACAGAAGTTGTATCCCTTCCCGTCTTCCTTCTTGTACTCCCGAGGGAAGGACACGAACAAGCCGAACTTACCCTTCACGATGCGGATACTGTTGATCACGAACTGTTCATTCAGCACGACGCGGACGAAGGCCTCCAGCGGGCTATTCGCCTGCTTGTTCTTGACGGGGTGGACATTGACTTCGGTGATTTCGATTCCTTTAACGGACATCTTCTTACTCCTTTGAACTTTCACTTGGCCGGCGAACCATTACTGGTCCCCCGACACGTTTCATTAGGCCCCTCTGTCCGATTGAACTTCAGAGCCGGAATGATGTTAATGCAAACAGGGTGCCAATCCGGGAAGCAGCGGCAAAACCGGTTTTCGGCCCCTTTAGGGGCCGCGCTCCCAGGTTTCATCCAACCCGGAAGTGAACTTGCGTGAAGTTGGGTGAAGTCAGGTGAAGTGAAAACCGGGATTCGGCTTCACCACTACCAATATTTCTTGCGGGAGATGGATTGCAGCGACCATTCCGTGCCGTCGGCCAAAAGTGCGACCACGATGGGATGGAGACCCGTCGCGGAAACCCAGAACTCCGAGCGGTGGCCGTCATCCCTATCCACGGTGATATACCACGAATCCAGATCGCGGATTTTCGGCGCTTTGGAGCGGACCGAGATGGTGGCGAATTGGGGCTTGAGCGCGATTCGGCCTTCCCCACCCCAATCCTGGAACCAGACTTCTTCGCGGTAACCTGCGCGTTGCGGGAGCGCCCGTAAATAGGTGAAAAGCATCTCCTCGGTATATACCGGCCAACGGACAAGCACGGAATCGCGGGACGTTTCCCCGCCGCTGGAAACGATTCTTAGCCGTGGAGGCTCGCTGCGGCAGTCCAGGGCCCGGTAGGAGGTGCCGGGCCATCCCTGCAAGGTCTGGTCTTGGCGGAGCAGCGCGAAGGCGCCTTTGCGCGGAAGTTTGGTGACGGTCTCGACCGCGAAGGGAACGCTTTCCTGCTCCCCGGCCAGGTACAGTGTGGTATTAAGGATATCCACATCCTCATTGCCGGTACGCTTCCGCACGGCCTGTCCATCGGGTTTGAGGTAGAGGCGCTCCGTGATCACTTTTCCTTTCGAGCGGTTCTCGCCGGCTATGCCCGTCCGTTTCACATTGTATTCGAGAATTTCCGCCGTACCCTTTTCCCAATCGACGGCGCGTGCGAATGCGGTGTCCGGGTGGGGAGTGAGGGCCGGGGCTTCGCTGCTTTCGTGGCCTCCGTGGGACTCATGGGATTCATGGACCTCATGCGCTTCATGCGCGGGTTCCTTTTCTTCTGGAGCGTCAGCGTGTCCACTATGGTGGGCTTCTTCACCGTGTGCGCTTTCCCTGGTTTCTGCATGGCCATGTTCAAGTTTTGCAGCTTCACCATGAGGAGGCGTTGCAGCTTCTTCATGCACAGTTTTTGCAGCCTCACCATGCTCAGGTTTTACTGCTTCACCATGTTCAGGCATTGCAGCCTCAGTATGTACAGACTTAGCAGGCTCTACATGTACAGGCTTTGCAGTCTCCGCGTGCGCAGGGTTGGGATTTTCTCCTGGAGCAGCATGAATCGCTTCCCCATGAGGCCTTTGCTCCGGTTTGCCTTTCCTCTCGTGCTCTACCGCCTTTGCGGGCCCGTGGATTTCCGTGGCCCCTTCCTCGTGACCGGCTTTATCGGGAATGGGTGCCCTAGGAACCGGAAGCGGATGCACGGGTATTTTCGCTGCGGCTCCGGATTTTTCCACGGGATGTCCCGTCACCGGATGCCTTGCCGGCGGTGCCTCTTCGGGTTCGGTCGTCTCTGTCGTTTCCGTTGTATCCGTTTTGGGTGCGGTCGGTTCTTCCACGAACTTAGGGGGCTTGGCCGTATGGACCCGAGGCTGGGCCGGGGCATGAGCGGGTTTGGCGGACGCGGCGCGGGGCAAATGCAGCTTGGGCGGTTTGGCAGCGGAATCCTTGGCGACGGCTGCGCTACCCGAATGCGGGGCAGGAACTTGGTCCGCTTCGAAATGCGTACTTTCCGCGGGTTTCGCTTCCGGCCGGCTCGCCGGGTTCGCATGCGATGAATCTTCGGGCGCGGAAGCTTCCGAAGCATAAGTCCGACAACCGCATCCGGCAGCCAGGAGCAGGGAAAGGAGAATGCGCCCAGGTAACTTGCCCATCACCCCGCGATTATATGACTTCGACCCCGGTGCGGTCCGTATCGGATCGCAAAAAACGCGGGCAAAAAAAATCCGGCGGGAGCCGGGTTCAGGTAGGTCGAGGTTGGCGGGTTTTAGAAACCGAATACGGGTTTGGCTAGAAGCCAAACTCCTTCATCAGGCGGTCGGCCAACTTGTCATCGAACTCGGGGGAGTTGAAGTAACCCGAAGCGATCTTCTCCTTGGCTTCCTGGACCTTTTCGGCGCGGACATCGGGGAGGGCATCAACGTGGCGGGCGATGGACTCGGTAGATGAACTCGACAGTTCTTTGGCCTTTTTTGAGAGCGATACGGAATCGGCCTTGGTGGGCTTCTCCGTCTTCTCTGGGCCTTTGCCGGATCCGGAGACCTTCTGCAGGTCCATTCCGAAAATCTGGCTGATTCTGTCGATTTTCATTTTTCCATCTTCCTCTATTCCTGATTATCGGATGATGGACACACGAACTTAAATGTTTTTTCGGGAATTATTTCAGGGGGCCCTGGGTGGGACCCAAAAACCTCAACGGGATGCCAATTCCTCTTCATTATCGACGATTTCGAAGAGCCTATCGATGGAAGTCATCTCGAACAGATCATAGATATCGTCCGAAAGGCGCATAAGGATTAGCTGTCCGCCCGCGGCCTTGAGGTCTTGGTGGCAGGTTATGAGCATACCTACGCCGGAACTGTCGATAAAGCCGACATCCTGCATATTGGCCACCAGGAACAGCTTCTTCTCGGTAATGGCCTTCTGGATGGCGGCGCGGAAATGGGAAACTTCACTGCCCTTGATATGCCCGCTGATATCGAGGACGTTCCACTTGCCGCTCATGCGCATCTTAATTTCCATTCTTTCCCGATCCGATCCCGTGCTGGTTCCTGGGCAGGCTGATGGAGACGGTGGTCCCGGCTCCCTCCGAAGAGTTCAAGGTAATATTTCCTTCCAAGGCCTGCACATAATGGAGGGAAGTCGCCAAGCCAAGGCCGGTGCCATTGGGTTTATTGGTGTAGAAGGGCTCGAAGGCGCGGGCGAGTTCATCGCGGCCCATTCCACGGCCATTGTCCTTAACTTCGAGACGCACCAGAGGCCCTTCCGACCTGGCCGAGAAGTCCAGCTCCCCCCTGCCATCGGGAAGCGCTTGCAACGCGTTCAGGGCAACGTTCAACAGCACCTGGATGATGATATCCGGGTCGCTGGGAAAACGAATGTCCCCATTTTCTATAAATTGACGGACATTTACAAGTTCCTTATGGAACGAAGGATCCTTCTCCAGCATCAGCTGGATCTTGCGGAAAATCTCGGATAGGGACACTTCGCGGATGGACGGGGCCCGATCCCGGGCATAATCCAGCAATCCGGTCAGAATCCGGTTTAAGCGGGAAGATTCGGTAACGATGAGGCTGACCAGCTTACGATCGGAATCGGCGGCCACCGGGTCGTCCCTGAGCATCTGGGCCGAACCGGTGATGCTCGCCAAGGGATTGCGGATCTCATGGGCGATGCGGGCAGACATGGCTCCCAGGGCCGCCATGCGCTCGGAACGCAGCAGGGTGCGCGCCATGCGCCGCTCCTGGGTGAAATCGATCAGGATGAATACGCATCCCAGGTAATGCCCTTCGCGGGTCAGGGTTTTGACCTGCACGTGCAAAGGAACTCCCTTGGCGGTTTCCACCTCCATCTCGCGCATGGCGAAGTTTTCCCGCTGGACCTCGATCTCTTCCAGGACGCCCCCGCGGAAAAGGCTTCCCAAGGCTTCGCGCATTCCCATGCCGGGCGAGAGGGGGCGGCCTAACCATTCCTCGCTGGGGCGGTTCTTGAGCTTGAGTTTGTTCTCCGCGTCGAAGAAGACCAGGCCGGACGGCAGATCGTTCATCACCGATTCGGCGCTGAACTGGTACAGTTCCTTGTCGCGCTTGGTCCCGGCCAGCGCCTGGCGCGCCGCGGCCAGGCGGCCGGAAAGGGATGAGGAAAGCAAGGCGACCATGAAGAAGAGGGTGGCATACAGGAAAAAGCGCACCTGCACGGTTTCCACCAGCAACAGGGGGAGATCCAATCCCATGATATCGTGCACGCCCAGATGCAGCAGTCCGGCGTACCCGAACACGGCCGAAGCCAAGGTGGCCATGATAAGCGAACCACGGAAACGGAAAAAGAAGCCTGAACTGAGGATGGTGAGGATGAAGAGCAGGCCATAGTCGGAGAGGTAACCATCGTTGGAATAGAAGATGGCCGCTTCCACCAGCACTTCCACCAGGAATTGGAAATAGAGCAGGAAGCCGACGGGGGAAGTCTGCCGGGAACGGTAGGCCGAAGCCCAGGTGGAAAGGTAGAGGATGGTGGAAAGCCCGTAGATGAGGACCAGGCCCCGGGCTAGGGATTCCTTGTCGAAGGCAAGCGCGGTCCAGAAGAGGACCGAGAACATGGCGATGCGTGATACCACCACCGCCAGAATGTCGAGGCCGGCCTCTTCGCCCGGGCTGGCATCCGCCTCTCGGACGGTAATGTCCTCGGGCCCGGTCACCCTACCGTCGACGCCATTTCGAACATCGGCAGGTACATCGCAACCAGTACACCGCCGATGATGGAGCCCAATACCACGATGACCATCGGTTCGATCATGGCCGTCAGGGCGTCCACGGCGGCATCCACTTCGTCATCGTAGAAGTCGGAGATCTTGATAAGCATTTCGGAAAGGCCGCCGGTGCGCTCGCCTACGGCGATCATCTGGATCACCATGGGAGGGAATACGCCCGTGGCGCGCAGCGGATCGGCGATGGTCTGGCCGCCGGAAATGCTCTCCAGGGTCTTATAGATGCCGATTTCCAGTACCTTGTTGCCCGAAGTCTTGGCCGTTACCTGCAGGGCGTCGATGATGGATACGCCCGAGTTGAGCAGGGTTCCCAGGGTACGGGTGAAACGCGAAATACAGGATTTGCGTTCCAGGTCCCCGATCACCGGGGTATTCAGCAGGATCTGATCGCATTTCAACCGACCCTTATCGGTCTTGTAGTACCGGAACAGGGAGAAGCCTCCGAAGCCGGCGCCGGCGAAGATGGCCATGAACCAATTACGGATGAAATCGCTGGCCCCCATCACGATGCGGGTGGGCAGGGGCAGCTTGGCGCCGCCTTCATTGAACATGTTGGCGAAGATGGGAACCACGAAGATCATCAAAATGGCCACCGCGGCCACGGCCACCACGGCCACGATCACGGGGTAAGTCATGGCGCCTTTGATTTTGCGGCGCAAGGCGTCCGCCTTTTCCTGGTATTCCGCCAAGCGCAGCAGAATGGTGTCCAGGATACCGCCCGCTTCGCCGGCCGCGATCATCTGGCAGTAAAGTTCGGAAAAGATTTTCTTGTGCTTGGAGAGGGAGTCGGCCAAGGTACCGCCGCCCTGGATATCCGTCGCCACCTGCATGATGGCTTGTTTCAGGATCTCGTTTTCCGTCTGCTCGCCCAGGATGTCCAGGCATTGGATCAAGGGGAGGCCCGCCGAAGTCATGGCGGAGAATTGGCGCGTGAATCGCGCCATGGACTTGAGGGGCACGGTGCCCCCGAAGCTGAAGCTCATCCCCATGGGCTTGCGCTTCACCGAAGTCGCGCGGATGCGCTTCTTGCGCAACAGGATTTCGGCGTCGCTCTTGTTGGCCGCCTCCAGCTCGCCCTGCACTTCTTTGCCGGCGGCGGTTTTCCCTTTGTACATCCACTTTGACATCTAGACCGTAACCTTCCCGCTCATCATACCTTGAAATTGGCCGCCAACAGGCGTTCAAAATGTTCCTGATCGGGTGACCGCGACAACGCGTCGCTGCGCTCCACCTTGCGTGTCTGCACCAGTTCCACCAGCTTGGCGTTCATGGTATTCATCCCGAATTTATGGCCGGCTTCGATGGAACTCTGTATCTGGTGGACCTTATCGTCCCTAATCATGGCGCGGATGCCCGAAGTCATGACCATCACTTCGTAGGCCAGCACGCGGCCCCCGCCAATCTTGGGCACCAGGGCCTGGCTTATCACGCCCTGCAGCACGAAGGAAAGCTGGGTGCGGATCTGCGCCTTCTCCCCCGCCGGGAAAGCGTCCACGATGCGGTTGATGGTTTGGGCCGCCGAATTGGTATGCAAGGTCGCCAGCGTCAAATGGCCGGTTTCGGCGATGGAAAGCGCGGCTTCCATGGTTTCGGTATCGCGCATTTCGCCGATGAGGACCACGTCCGGATCCTGGCGTAAAGCCACGCGCAGGGCCGCCGAAAAGGTCTCGGTATCCGATTTTACTTCGCGCTGGTTCACGATGCATTTCTTGTGCTTGTGTACGAACTCGATGGGGTCCTCGACGGTGAGGATATGGCCTTCCAATTCGGCGTTGAGGCGGTCCACCATGGCTGCCAGGGTGGTTGACTTGCCCGATCCCGTGGGACCGGTTACCAGAATGAGACCCGAAGGCCGATCGATGATGTCCGAAAAGATGCGCGGAAGGTTGAGCTGTTCCAGCGTCAGGATTTCGTAAGGGATAAGGCGGATGGCCATGGCCACGCAACCCCGTTGCAGAAAGACGTTGGCTCGGAAGCGGGCCAGGTTGGCCACGCCGAAGGAGAAATCGTATTCCTTCTTGTTCTCGAAATTCTTGCGCTGACCTTCGTTCATCACGCCGTAGGCCAGGCGCAGGCAGTCTTCCGGGGAGAGCGGATCAGTCATCATCGGCCGCAGGTTGCCGTGCACGCGGAAGAGCGGCGGCCGGCTCGCGGTGATATGCAGATCGGAGGCGCTCATCTCCACCATCTTGCTCAGGAGTTCCTGTATGCTTACCATGTAGCTGCTCCGGGCGGTTTGGCGGACAACCTCAAGTTTCCCAAGATAGATAATATCATATTTTGGTCGATTTAATCACCTCTTGCGCGGTGGTGATGCCCGCTTTCAGTTTCTCCAGGGCGTTCATGCGCAGATTCATAACCCCTTCCCCCAGGGACACCTTCTCGATTTCGTCCGGGGTGGCGCGATCAACGATCAATTTCTTGATGGCTTCGCTGATGGGCAAGACCTGGTGGATGGCGACGCGGCCCTTGAACCCCGTGCCTCCGCAAACGGTGCAGCCGGCGCCTTTGAAGAAATGGATACCCTTGGCCTCTTGTTCGCTGATTTCCAGCAGGCGCAGTTCCTCAGTGGAGGGATGATCCTCGGTCTTGCAATCCTTGCAAATGCGGCGCACCAAACGTTGGGCGATGACGAGCCGGACCGAAGTGGCGACCAGGAATGGTTCGATGCCCATGTCCGCCAGACGGGTGATGGTGCTGGGCGCATCGTTGGTATGGAGGGTGCTGAGCACGAGATGGCCCGTAAGGGCGGCCTTGGTGGCGATCTGGGCGGTTTCCAGATCGCGAATCTCACCAACCATGATGATATCGGGATCCTGCCGCAGGAAGGATTTAAGCGCGGCCGCGAAGGTCAAGCCGATCTCGCTGTTCACCGCCACCTGATTGATGCCTTCCAGATTGTATTCCACCGGATCTTCGGCGGTCATGATATTGGTATCGGGCGTGTTCACGGTGGAAAGCGCCGAATACAGGGTGGTGGATTTGCCGGAACCGGTGGGACCCGTCACCAGGATCATGCCGAATGGGGAGTTGAGCGCTTCCTTGAAATCCTGCAGGCTTTTTTCGGAAAAGCCCATCTTGGACATGTCCAGGTTGAGGTTGGATTGATCGAGGATACGCATCACGACCTTTTCGCCGTAGATGGTGGGCAATACGCTGACGCGCAAATCGATCTTCTTGTGGCCGATATGCAGCTTGATGCGCCCATCTTGGGGCAGCCGGCGTTCGGCGATATCCAAGGTGGCCATGATCTTGATGCGCGAAATGATGGCGCCCTTGAGCTTGTAAGGCAGGGTGGTCTGCTCGATGAGCGTGCCATCCAGGCGATAGCGTACACGCACGGTTTTCTCGTAAGTCTCGATGTGGATATCCGAAGCCCTGATCTTGACGGCGTCGGTAAGCACCTTGTTGACCAGGCGGACCAACGGGGCTTCCATGACGTTGTAATCGGCGGAATCGTCCTCGGTGTTTTCCTGCACCACTTCCAGGTTGCTGTCTTCCACATCCTGGATGATGTTGTCGAAGCCCGTGGTTTGCACCGAATGGACGTAGTACTTCTCCACCGCCTTCTTGACCTGGGATTCCGGTGCCATCCATACGCGCACGTTGCAGCCGGTAAGGAACTTGATGGCATCCACGACGAATATGTTCTTCGGATCCCCGATGACCACGTGGATGAGCCGCTCTTCCTTTTGCACGGGAATGACCCCGTACTTGATCGCCATTTCCTCTGGGATCAAAGAGACGATGCCGGGAAGCAATTCCATTTCGCTGAGATTGACCACCTGGGTATTGATTTGGGCGGCGAGCTGCCAGACGATATCGTCAACGGACGCGATGGCTCCCCCGGCTACGAGGTTTTCCCCCAGGCTTTTGCCGTTCTCCAATTGGCCGCGTAAAGCGACCTGCAATTGGTCTTGGCTGACCACTCCATCGCGGAGAAGTATTTCGCCCAATTTCTCAGACAAGGGGTGCTCCAAAATCCGGTTTTTTGCCGTTTTTTGTGTATATTGTAAGACACATCCACCCCATAATCCACCCTGGGAAGTCTTTTGTCCAAGCCGGTTTACCGCTTCTTAACCTCCGCGGTCGTCGTGGGTTGCATCGTTTTGGCAGGCTGCCAGGAAAAGCAACCCATCAGCGGTAAGGCACCCACGGTTTCCCTGAAGAGCTTCTCCGGGGAAATGGTCACCGTCGCCGGGGACAACAAGGACGTGACCCTGCTGGTCTTTTGGGCCACTTGGTGCCAACCCTGTCTGATGGAAGTCCCGACCCTGGTAAAGCTCCATGACAAGTACCGCGATCGTAACTTTAGGGTCATTTCCATCAACGTGGATGACCCCGAAGGCCAAAAGGTCAAATCCATCGCCAGGGACTTCGGCATCAACTACCCAATCCTCATCGGGAACGAAGAGGTGATGAAGCAGTTCGGCGGGGTGACGGCGCTGCCGACCTCGTTTTTGATAGGCCGCGACGGCCTTATCAAAGAGAAGATCCAAGGCCTATACCCTGAAGCGCATCTGGACGGGTTGGTCGCGGCGGCGGTGGCTGCGGAGTAACTTGTTGGGTTTACTATAATTATAGCCGGTCAATGGTGTTAGGCAAAAGGTCTAAGGTTTAAGGTTTAAGCAAGAAACCGGATAGAACCACCCACCTTAAACCTTAGACCTTAAACCTTTTTTTTCTGGAATCGACACACATGGGCAAGAATCTCTACCACAAAGTCTTCGACAAGCATGCTGTAGGCAAACTCTCCTCCGGCCAATACCAGCTCTTTATCGGGCTCCATCTCATCCACGAGGTGACTTCACCCCAAGCCTTCTCCCTGCTCCGGCAGCGCGGGCTTAAGGTGAAGTACCCCCAGCGGACCTTCGCTACGGTCGACCATATCATCCCCACCGAAGGCGCGGAGCGCAAACGACCCTTGCGGGATGGCCTGGCCGAGGAAATGCTGGTGGCCATCGAGAACAACACCAAGGAAGCGGGCATCACCTTCTTCGACGAGAAGACCGGCAACCAAGGCGTGGTGCATATCATCGGCCCGGAGATGGGTTTGACCCAGCCGGGACAGACCATCGCATGCGGGGATAGCCATACCTCGACCCATGGGGCGTTCGGCTCGCTGGCTTTCGGCATCGGCACCAGCCAGGTGGCCGATATCCTGGCGACCCAGAGCATGAGCATGTCCAAGCTCAAGGTGCGGAAAATCAACGTGACCGGCAAGCTACGGCCCGGCGTGTATGCCAAAGACGTGATCCTCGCCATCATCAACAAGCTGGGCGTGAACGGCGGCGTGGGCCATGCCTACGAGTATACCGGTCCGGTCATCTCCGCCATGTCCATGGAAGAGCGCATGACGCTCTGCAACATGTCCATCGAGGGCGGAGCTCGCATCGGCTACGTCAACCCGGACGAAAAGACCTTCGCGTACCTCAAGGGGCGTAAGTACTCCCCCACCGGCGCCGCCTGGGACCAGGCCGTCGCGTATTGGAAATCCATCGCCTCGGATCCCGACGCGACCTTCGACGATGTGGTCGAGCTCGATGGCACGGCCCTGGAACCTTTCGTTACCTGGGGCATCACCCCGGGCCAATCGGTGCCCGTAACCCGTGGGATACCCTCGGTCGCCTCCTTCCCCGCGGACGAACGCCCGCTGGTGCAGGAAGCCCTGGAATACATGTCGCTTACCGAAGGCCAAGCCATCGCGGGCGTGCCCATCGACGTGGTCTTCATCGGATCATGCACCAACGGCCGCCTTTCCGACCTGCAGGAAGTCGCCCGCCTGGTCAAAGGCCGCAAGGTCAACTCCAAGGTCAAAGCCCTGGTGGTTCCCGGCTCCATGGATGTGCAGCGCCAAGCCGAAGCCCTGGGCCTCAAGGAAGTCTTTACCGCCGCCGGTTTCCAATGGCGCGAACCCGGATGTTCCATGTGCCTGGCCATGAATCCGGACAAGCTGCAAGGGCGCCAAATCTGCGCCTCCACCTCCAACCGGAACTTCAAGGGCCGCCAGGGATCGTCCTCGGGGCGCACTCTGCTGATGAGCCCGGCCATGGCCGCCGCGGCCGCCATCGAAGGCAAGGTCGCCGACGCGAGGAAGGTGTTCGAGTATGCCGCAGGTTGAAGTGAAGATCGTCGGGCGTCGGGCGTTCGGCGTCGGGCGTAAATGCATGGAAATGCGTGGATCTTGGCATTTACGCCCGACGCCCGACGCCCAACGAACGATTCGAGACCACACGGAGTCCTTATGAGCGAAGCCATCATCTCCAAGCTTACCGGCCGCGCCGTCCCCGTGCGCGGCAACGATATCGACACCGACCGCATCATCCCCGCGCGCTTCCTCCGCTGCGTGGTCTTCGACGGCCTCGGGCCGCACTCCTTCGAGGATGATCGGCTGGGACTCAAGGC